>JBDTJC010000392.1:0-12772 GCA_039936055.1 Polyangiaceae bacterium
CGCCGCCATCCACCAGCTTCAGGGGCTCACCGCGCAGGAGTTGATTCATGAAGCAGGCCAGCACGCGCGGCGTGCCTTCACCGTCTACGCCGGGCAGGTAGTCCATGCGCGGACCGATGGTGTTGAATGGGCGAATGATGGTGAACGGCAACTGCCCATGCTTGCCGTGAGCCCAGATTACGCGTTCCAGCAGTTGCTTCGCGCAAGCGTACGTCCAGCGTTCGCGGCTGACCGGCCCCATCAGGAAACACGACGAATCTTCAGTCATTTCCGCGGTGGGATCGCCTGCGGCGTCCAGCGCGCGGCGGCCATACACCTCCGCCGTCGAGAAATGAATCAGACGCACGCCCTTGGCGGCGCACGCGCTGACCAGCGGCAAGAGGTGGGTGAAGTTGGCGTCGATGACTTGCAGCGGGATGGTGGAGTACAGGGCCGGATTGCACAAAGCCGTCAGTGACAGCACCACGCGCGAGCGACTCGTGATGTCATTGACGATGCTCGGATCCTCGACCCGCGCTTGAATGCGGTTCACGCGCGGGTCGTTACATTCGAGCTTGTCGAAGGCCACATCGACCGCGTCGATTTCACAGCCAAAGCGCTCGATTAGCCCGGGTACCAAGTGCGAGCCGATGAACCCGCCGGCGCCCAGGACGGCGATTCGCTCGCTGTTCACGACTTCGCTTTCTTGTGCTTTTTGCCGCTGGCGGCGGGCTTTGGCGCGGGCTCTTTGGCGGGCTGGTCTTCTTTTGCTGCGGGCTCCGCGCTGTCGCTCGCGGGTTTGGCGCTCTCCGCCGCGGGCGCAGCAGACGGAATGAAGATGTCGGGCCAACGATCGTTGCCGGAGTTGTAGGTGAGGCGCACCGCCTTCTCCCGGGGCGAGCCGACTTCCCACAGGTAGATCTCGTAGTCAGCGGTGTCGTGATCGTGCCCGCGTTGGGTGATGCCCCAGACCAGCCATTTGCCGTCCCTGGACAGCTGGGGGAAGTACTCATGCGAGCGCCGCCCGGGCATGTCCATGAACTCCAGCTTGTCCTCGTCTACATCCTTGGGTGGCATGCCGGCGGTGATCGGCATCTTCAGGATACGGCTGCCGCCATTGCCCGTCGGATGCACCCAGTAGATGGACTCTTCATCCGGCGTCCAATTGATTTGGCAACCGAGGCCGGTTTGGGTCCACGTTTTCTTGGCGATGTTCCAGATGCCGGTCTCGCGCTTCGAACCACGCAAGGTGATCGCGATGTACTTGCCGTCGTGCGAGAGCTCGGGCTGCTGCAGGAGGGCGCCGTCCAAATCAGACACGCCCTTGCTGTCCATGATCAGCGTTTCTTCTCCGGAGCCGAGCTTGGTGCGGTAGATCTTGGTGTCGCGCACGAACAGCACTTCATCCTGCGAGATCCAGCTGCCCCAGCTGGCGTCCTTGATTACTTTTTCGGGCTCACCGCCGGTGCTGGCCACCGTGTACAGATCCCACTTATCACTGGTGTTGGCGTCGCGTTCGCTGACAAAGCCGACTTTGCTGCGGCAAAATAGCACTTTCGCGCCGTCTGGCGAGAAGCGCGGGAACCAATCCACTTGGTCACCGCTGGTGATTTGCTTGATATCCGAACCGTCGGTCTTCATCGTGTACAGGTCGTGGTTCTCGACACGCGAGCTGGACCACACGATGAGGCCGCCGGCCTTTTCGCCGACTTCCTTCATCATGGCGACGGCATCGGAAGGCGGTGGGTCATCCGCGCCTTTGGGCGGCGCGCCGCTCACTGCGGAGCAGCTGGCCAGCACCAACAGTGCAGCGGAACCCGTAAAACGCAGCGCTTGAAGCATACTCATGTCGCTCTACCTTTCTAAACTCGAGGATCACGGAGCGAAGTTTGCGTGGGGGCACCCGCCAAGGCTGCGCTCTGTATCGGAAAACAACGTTGAAAGCCGGCGCGCACCCCGAGCGGCTGGTAGCCGAGGTCACGCATGGCAAGGCTTGGGTCGAGGTCGGCGTCATTTACCACGCCAGCGATGCCGCTCAACGTGAGCGGTGGACGCAGCATGAAATAGCCGAGGGCGTGCGCCGCGGCGCGGAACAGCGGCACCGGCAGCGGCAGGATCGGACGCGCCGAGCCATGATGATGGAGCAGCAGGCGCGCCAGATCCAAGATCGAGATCGCTTCGGGGCCGCTGAAATTGTAGGTCTTTCCGAGCGCTACTGGAGCGCCGGCGAGGCTCAATAGCCCGCTCGCGACGTCCTCCGACCAGACCGGACGCTTGAGCGCGTGGCCCGCGCCGATGAACGGCACGACCGGGAAGCGCCGCAGGTAGGCCAGGAACATCATGATCTCCTGACCGCCGCCTGCCTCGTACACAAGGGTGGGGCGCACGATGGTGTATGCCATCCCCGCTTCACCGACGATGCGCTCGGCTTCGAGCTTCGACTGGGCGTAGGGCGTGAGCCGCGGGTAGGTGACCGATGCGGAAGACACGTAGATGAAATGCCGAACGCCCGCGCGCGCTGCTTCGGTTACCATGTGCGCGGTGCCGTCGCGATTCACGCGCTGAAAGACGCTCGGGTCGTGCGAGATGATGACCGCGGCCAGATGGTAAACGGTGTCTACCCCCTCGCATAGGCCGCGCAGCGTAGCGGCGTCACTGACATTCCCCTCGCGGATCTCACAGCCGAGTGACTCGATGCGTGAGCGCAACGGGTCGCTCGGCAGCACCAGTGCGCGCACTTGCCAACCCGCGCGCAGCAGGCCAGACACCAGGCGTGTGCCCATCACACCGGCAGCACCGGTCACGAGCGCTAGCGGCACTATTCGGCCTCCGTTTTGCCCGGTGCATCCCAGTCGATAGGCTGCCAGTCACCGACGGACAGTTCGCGCTCGGCGAACTCCCAGATCACGACCCGCTTGCCAGCAAGGCGATCCGAGCCTGCAGCCAGCTCCTTGGCGAGCGCGCGGCGCGTAGCGTGGGCGCCCGAATCATTCTGCGCGATCACGTCCAACGGGCGCCCCAGCGCGAGGGATAGTTGCGGGCCGAGGCCGGCGGATTCACCCCAGCCCATGCCCTCCAGCGAGAAGATGTTGCTGAAGCTGTCGCCCAAGAGCAACACATCCGCGGTTGCGTCGGACTGCCAGGCATTGCCGTCCGCGTCTTGTACTTGATGCACGACTACGGATTGCGGTTGAAACACGGTTTGGTCCTCGGGCAGCTTGAGCATGTCGACGATGTCGCCGACGCGGCTCATCGGCTGCGCGACGGCGCGCTGTACGGGTACACTAGCAGGAGCCGGCAGAGGCACGAGCTGCGTCACGAAGCGCGCAAGATCCTGGGACACGTGCTCCATCCAGGTTGGCGTCCAATGCGTGTCCTGAGTGAGGTACAGCGCCGCTGTAGGGTGTTCCGGCAAGCCCTCGCGGGCGTCGAACACGGCTACGCCGTGTGCGCGTAGCTCTGCGAGGAAGCGCGGGAAGTCCACATTCTGCGGGCGTTCTGTGGGCGCGGCACCGAGCGTGAGGTAGCCCGATTCGAGAGCGGCTTTGTCGGGCATCGGCATCAGTACCAGCCGAATGCCGCGCTTGGCGAGCGCTGCATGGAACGCCAAAATCGCCGGCCGAGGGTCCGCGTGAATGGCGCTTCCGCCCGCATCCAGCGCGTCTTTTTCACGGGTACGCTGCACGTCCGGCTGGAGGAAGCCGGGGCCGCCCACGTGGCGCACACCGGGGCCGTAGTAGAGCCAGCCGTCTCGCCCGTCGACTGCGAGCTTGTTGCCGGCGCGCCCATACTGGTCAAGCAGCAACTGCACCCGCGGTTGCGTGTAGCTCTTGGCGTACGACGCTTGGTCGATGTCTTTCTCGAATTGGCGCAAGTTCTCGACGCTGGGTTTGCGGCGGAACAAGTCGAACAGCGGCGAGTCATCCCCCGCGCGGTGCTCCAAATAAACTTGGCTGAGCGGGACGCCCACGATGGCGCCCACGAACGCCGCGCTCAGCAGCCAAGCCACACCACGCGAGATCTCCGTGTGGATGATGCCGCGACGCAGGTTTTCATCGTGCGACGGGTCAGTCGGGCCGCCGCCGTGCGCGGCGGTAAGCTTGGGAGCCAGGGAAGTGCTTTGCATGGCCGGCGGTTAGAACTGGAAGTAGAGGAACGGGTTGATGGTTTGGGTCCACATCATCATCGTGGCCAGCGCTAGCATCGCGAGTGCACCCGCAGCTCGAGGCAAGGACAAGCGCACCGTGAACTCCCACGTGTTCGGCATGCCCCAGACCACGATTGCCGAGAGCACGAACAACACTGAGTAGTACGGGGCGTACAGCACGCCGCCCGCGACGGCCGAAGCGGCGGAGGTGTGGGCCAGCCCGAATAGCGAACCGAAGTAACTGAGCGCCTCGGACAGCGTTTTTGCCCTGAAAAACACCCAGGACAGACACACGATCAGGAACGTGCTGGCGATGCTGACGGCGCGCGGTAGCCTGCGGAGCGGGTGTCGTTTGCCGAGCTTGCGCTCGACGCCCAGCATGCCGCCATGGATGCCGCCCCAGATCACGAAGTTCCAACTCGCGCCATGCCACAAGCCGCCGAGCAGCATCACGGTCATCAGGTTGACGTAGGTGCGCGCGTTGCCTTTGCGATTGCCGCCGAGGGGGATGTATAGGTAGTCCCGCAGCCAGGTGGACAGGCTGATGTGCCAGCGTCGCCAGAATTCAGTGATGCTCTGGGACTTGTAGGGCGAGTCGAAGTTCTGAATCAGGACGAAGCCCATCATCAGTGCCAGCCCGACGGCCATGTCCGAGTAACCGGAGAAATCGAAATAGATTTGGAAGGCGTAGCCGAATACGCCGAACCAAGCGTCGTGCCAGTGCAGCGGGCCTGCGGTGAATGCCGTGTCGGCAATATGGCCCATGGGATTGGCAAGCAGGATCTTCTTGCCCATCCCAAACGCGAAGAACGAGACGCCGCGCGCGAACTTCGCCAGCGTATGCTGGCGAACACGCATTTGCTCCTCCAAGGCAGCGTAACGGATGATCGGGCCTGCTACTAGATCGGGGAAGAAGGCCTCGAAGCACATGTAATCCGTGAAGCGGCGCATGGGCCTGGCATCGCCCCGGTACACGTCGATGGCGTAGCTCATCGCCTTGAACGTGTAGAAGGAGATGCCGACCGGCAACACCAGGTGCAGCACCGGGAGCAGGTGACTGCCCAGACCGAGGGCGCCGCCGAGCGCGTTGATGTTCGTGGCGGCGAAGCCGGTGTACTTGAACACCGCGAGCAACCCGAGGTTGGTCACGATCGAGACCGTGAGCACCGCCTTCATCTTGCCGGTGCGCGGGATATCCTTCGAGATCACCGGAGGCAAGCCACCTTCGTCCGGCAAACCAGACAAGCGCAGCAAGGCCAGCCCGCACACGTAGTCCACGCTGGAGCCGAAGAACATGATCACGGCCCAGAGCGGATTGGCCCACCCGTAGAACACGTAGCTCGCGATCGCGATCAGGGCCGTGCGGGCTCGGAACGGCAGCACGTAGTAAAGGCCGAGTACGAGCGGCAGAAAGTAAAAGATGAAAATCTGACTCGAGAAAACCATAACGTTTTACCGTGACTCGACTACTTCCAGGGGAACCAGCCCTTGGTTTGCATCATCGCCAGGGCTCGCCCCGCCCACGCCTTTTGCCCGTCCAGGTTGAAGTGATGGTCGTCTTGCATGCCGAGCCCGTCGCACGGGACGAGCGCCGAGTTGGGGACGACCGTCGGGATCGTTTGGATCACCGGATAGATCGAGTTGTACACGGCTCCTCCAACGACGAACTGGCCCGTTCCTTCGACCTCATAGTTGTTCTCAAGCAACGGTAGGTCAGGCACGCCGACGTCCGTGCGGATGGCGGTCACCAAAGTCTTGATGCAATTGGCAAAGTTGGCGGTGTCCGCGGCGGTGTGGCCGGCCTCGTCAGCGCGCTCCGTGATGCCTAGATAGATGAAGATGCCGCCGAACGTGACCTTGCCTTTGATCGCCTTCGGCGCGGCGATCAGCTTGTCATAATAAAGGCCACCGGGCACGAATTGTGAACAGTAGGCAGACGGCACGGCGAAGCCGAGCGAGATGAAGTAGTAGTTCGGAGCGAGAGCCGCGGCTTGCTTGACGAGGGAAGTGCCAGGTCCGGCGTTGCCGGGGGTATCGCCGGCTGTTTTTGGCTCGATCGCGAGCGCTGGCGGTCCCGTCATGCCGCCTCCGGCGTTTGCCGCCGTATGGTACATATAAGCGTGCGGATCGGTCTCTGAGAAGTGGTACGCCTTAGATGATGCGGGGGAGGTGGCGCGCCCGGCCATGTTCGAGTGCCCGATGTGAATGAAGGCGATCGCGTGTTCCATCGGCACCTCGGTGCCGCCCAAGTTGATGGTGACGCCGGACAGCGGCTGGCTTCCAGCGGCACCAGCTGTTGCTGGAGCACCACCCGCGCCCGCGCCCGCTCCCGGCGCGCCGCCCGTTGCCGGTGCGCCGCCCGCCGTCGATGCGCCGCCCGCCGCCGGTGCGCCGCCCGCCGCCGGTGCGCCGCCGACGCTTGCGGGAGCGCCGCCCGCGGGAGCACCACCGAGAGGCGTCGTGCCGCCCGTGGCGATGGGGGCCGAACCGCCCACGCCGGCCGCTTGTCCACCTTGGGGGCCGAAGTCCCCGCTTGTGTCCAAGGGGCCGGTGTTTTGCGGGTGCTCCGAGACGCCGCACGCTGCAAGGCCCAGGGCGCCTAGTACTGTCCACGCTGAGAGATGTTTGGTGTTCATCGTGTTTGCTCCAAATTTGCCAAAATTGCGCTCGCTTCGCCGTCGAATGGGTCGACCTTCAGTGCGCGTTCGAGCAAGTGCACGCCCTTCGAGAGGTTGCCTTGGCGAAGGGCCACTTGCGCGAGGAGATTCAGACTCGATACGTCGTCGCGGTTGTTTTGCAGTAAGCGCTCACTGATGCGTGAGGCCGCTTCAGTGTCGCCTGCCGCGAGGCGGCAGCGCGCACTGAGCGCGTCCGCTTCGGGTAGGTGCATGGGGGCGAGCGTGCGCTCGGCTTCGCCGAACTGACGCGTCGCGACGAACAGCGTTGCCAAATGCAGGCGCGCCGCGGTCCATACCTTAGAGGTGCCACCAAGACGCCTTTGCGCGTCCGCTAAGATGCGCGCGCTGACTGCGGGGTCACCGAGATCCCAAGCAGGCTCCGTAGCGATATCTCGACGCGCGAACAGAACTTCCGTGCCGTCCGTGTAGATGAGCTTCCAGTCTGGGCTTTTGTACAGCGTGGCGATCAAGCTCAAGTAGCGGTCTGGGTAGGCGACCGGGAGCACTACATAGCCGAAGTGACGCTTCGCTTGAAACGCGGCGAAGCGCTGCGGCTGATCGGCGAGCTGCAGGTAGTCGGCATATTCCTGGGCGGAACGCAGCACCAAGCGGGTGTCGATGAACGGGCGCAGGCGCGGGTAGAGCTGCCAGATCAGATAACCACCCTGGTGGTCCGCCGAGAAGACATCCCCGCTCGCGGGCAGCACGGCGAGGCGGCGCGCACTCTCTGTGGGCTCTCGAAATGGGCTCGGCTCATTGAGTGCGGGTTCTTGTGCTGCGGCGACGCTGGAGCCGCCGAGCACGGCCACGAGAGCGCCCGCGTTGAGCGCGAACGCGACGCGTGGTCCAAACGGACGATAGCGACGCGACCAGGCCTGCAGCACCGGCGCCAGGTACAGCGCAGCGATGGGCGTGGCCACCCAATACAGCAAGAGCACGTTGCGGTTGCTGAGCACCGCCAACACGGAAAATTCGACGACCAGGAGCAGGTGACTCGCGCGCAAACGGCGAGCGCCGCACACCAAGGCCAGGGCGAGCGCCGCGAAGAACCACTTCAGATGCCAAAATTCACCGGACCAGCGCTCCAGCACGAACGGCGGCACGTTCTCAGCGATGGTGTAGGCGTAGACGTTGTGCGCGCTGGGCACGAGGCGTTCGGCGAGACGCGCGGGCAGGGCCAGGCCAGAGAGCCCGAACGGTGTCAGGCACAGGCCCAACGAGCAGCCGCCGAGAGTCAGTGAAAGGGCACGAAACGAGCGCCAAAGGTCCCGGTTCCCCCAAGCCGCGGAGAGCCCGGCACCCGCCGCATACGCGGCCACGACGGCCACGCCGAGTGCTGACAGGCCTTGTGCGTTCGCCCACACGACTTGAGCTAGAGGCAGGGGCCACAGGTGACGCGCCTGGCCGTCGCGCTGAAAGCGCTCGAGCGCCCTGAAGAACAGCGCCAGGAACAAGAGCGTGATGATTACCGGGCGCACCAAAAGCAGCGAGCGCGCGGCGAACAACGCGCCGAGCAGCAGCGTGACGAACAGCGGGCGAAGCCACGACCCAGGCTTGTTTGGCAGCGCGCTGAGCAGCACGAGCGAACCGAGGCCGACGACCGCGCATTTGGCATAGACCAAGCCCGCCAAGCCAAACCGGTGATGAATGGCGTAGACCGCGAGCTGGAACAACCAGTGCACATCCACCCAAGGGCGCCCTTGCGCGCCCACCGAGAACGGATCCGTGAACAGCAGCGCTTTACGCGCGACCATCTCTCGCCCAGCGGCCAAGTGCCACCAGATGTCACCGTCCGCCGAGGGCGCGAGGCCCATGCTGGCCGCTCCGAGGCACAGCACTGCCTCGAGCCATGGCACCCGCGATTGGAGGAGAGCAGGCGCGCGCATGGGCCTCAGAACGGCGACACGGTGACGCCGAGGCCGACGCTCCAGGGTTGCAGGCCGGGATGCAGGGGGTTCGCGCCGCCCTGGTCCTGTTTGCCCTGGACGTCCCAGCCGTAAGGCAGGGAAACAGCGCCCAAAATCGCGAGCCAGTCCGTGGACCACTCCAGGCTGAAGGTACCGGCGACGGTGAACACGTTTTCTTGCTGATCGGAGCCCAGGTTGCGGTCGACGCCAAAAAAGCGGTTCAACGTCAGGCCCAGCGCCGGCACGAACGGTCCAACGAAGTAGCCGCTGTATGCGTAGAGGTTGCCGACCGGTCCGCGATAGTTGCCGTACTTGTTCTCGCCACCGCGATAACTGAATGAGCCGCCGAGGACGATCGTACCCCAAATCTCGTCGAGCGTATGATCGACGATGACGCCGCCGGTCAGCCTGCCGATGCCAAGCTGCTTTTCCTGACTGAAGGGGGTGCCCTTGGAGCCGACGTAATCAGTACCGGTTGGCAGCCCAAGCGTTGCCGTCACTGTCGTGTCGTTGATCTCCCCGAGGCGGCGCACCAAAAATACGCTCATGTCACCCAAGCCACTATTTGAGAAATCGGAGGTAATGACCGGGAAGGGCGTGTGGTAATACTTGTAGACGAGCGGAACGGAAACGCCGAAGTTCCATTTCTCACTCAAATCCTTCGAGACCTGGTTGTTGAGCGAAAGGATGTAGTCGCCGCCGTTGATGCGCGTGTACGTCCCCAGCTCCTGCAGCTGAAACAAGCCGCCGCTGGTGCTGTGACCGATCCACTTGATGCCGCCGCCGGCGCCGGTGGAGGTGCCCGCGCCGCAGCCGCCGATGGTTTCCCAGCTGGCGAGTAAACCTTCCAAACGCTGCACTCGCAGCGAGAGCGCCGGGGTGAGCTCTTCGCCGGAGCGATGAGCAGAGTTCTGAACACGGGCCAGGCCGGCAGCGTTGCGCGTTCGCGCAAGCTGACCCTCGACCAATGGATAAACCGCAGCGGCGCCTAGCGCGCTCGCCACGAGCCATGCGGCGGCGCGACCGAAAGTTTTCTTCACGCGAATTTTCTCCCGAGCGAGGTTCAGCCCGGATCTACTTGCAGGCACCAGTAGCGGATGCTCTTGTGATCGGTGGCAGCGTACTCATCCACGAGCGCGCCCTTCCAGACCGATTTCAAGTCCGCGGTCAGCTTGAGTTGGTGCACGTCACCCGTGTGGAAACTGCGCAATTTGCCGCCGACTTGGCCCTTCATCTTGTCTTTGATCTTGGACCGAGGCTGCAGCGGCTTGTAATGAGCGACGAGCAAGAATTGCTTGTCGAGCGGACCGCCCTGCACCTGGTAACGCATCACGTACGCGTAGTCGTACAGATCATCGGGCGGCAGCTTGGACGGGATCTCGACGAGCTTCGCCGTCACTTCGAGCGGCGTGCCGTCGGCCCAAGCCAACGAGGAGGCGCCCAGCACTAGCGCCGGTACGGCTGCCAAAAACGCCGCACGGGTCAGACCCGTTTGCCATGATTTTCTCATCTTTGATCGCGTCCTGTTAAAATAAGATGCCACTGTTTGAAAAATGCGCGCTCGCTTGCGCTGTCTCGTGACTCCACCGGAGTCACTGAGCTAGCAGCCAGCGCCTCGGCTTACGCTCTCGCACACCGAAATCTTCATACTCTCTGCAGTGACGCCCCGTCTTGGATTCCATCCGCTGCACCGAGCAGCGCGAAGAGAGTTTTGCCTGTCGCTTGCGAAATTTACACCTCACGGCGCTCGCCAGCGGCGCCTCGGGTTGCGCTCCGCACAACCGAAAGCCCTTTCAGGGTTCCGCGAGCCACTTTGAATCAGGCATGTTTCTTTCGTAACTCAGTTCGGGGATCGCAAACGACGTGCCACGAGGGCCGGATCTGCGTTTGGCGGCACTCTCCATCGCCACTGGCAAATGATGAGCGCACGGCTCAGAGCACCAAGCCAAGCTCAGCGTGCCAAGCAACGGCAAACGGAAATTTACGTAGCTGTCATAAAAGTACTGCGTTGCAGGACGCCGACCCCGAGCCGCCGCGTAGAATCACGCCCATGGCTGGGCTACGTCGCTGGTAAGCCGCTTGGATCAGACGTCCACAGCGCGGTTGGTTGAAGGATTGCGTGCGCTCTACTCCCGGCACTCTCGCTGAACTCGCCGCGGTTTTTCTGCGTCTCGGTGCGACCGCGTTCGGAGGACCGGCCGCACACATCGCGTTGATGGAGAGCGAGATCGTGGGCCGGCGCCGTTGGCTGTCGCCCGGCCGGTTCCTCGATCTGTTCGGAGCTGCCAACCTGATTCCGGGCCCGAGTTCGAGCGAACTCGCGATCTTCATCGGCTATGAACGGGCCGGTTTTTGGGGGCTGCTGGTCGCTGGGTCATGCTTCATTCTTCCGGCGGCGCTGCTCACCGCTGGCTTGGCCTGGGCTTACGTTCGTTTCGGCGCGCTCCCACAAGTCGGTGCACTGCTGTACGGCGTGAAGCCGGTGATCATCGCGGTCATCGCGCAGGCATTGTGGGGATTGGCGCCGCGAGCAATCTCCTGCTCATCAAATGGAAGACGAACTCAGCGTGGCTGATTCTCGGCGGTGCGCTGCTGGGCGTTGCGCCTTCGCTTCTAGTCTAAGGCGTGACGCTTCGTGACCGTGTCGTGATGGCGCGTCGTGCCCGGATGCGTCTCACTGTTGGTGATGTCCGAACATTCGATCGCGGTGTACGCGCGCGAGCTCCGGCCGGCCTTGCGCAGTGACGCGTTCGCGCCTGCCCGGTCTCGTTTGTGGTGGCTGCCCGTACACCTGCTGCTAATCAGCGCGTCTACGGTCGCGCTCGCGAAACACTGGATTCCGTGGGCTTTGGCGCCGCTCGTTTCGGTGCTGGCTGGCGCAAGCTTCGCCGGGCTTACGTTCCTGGGGCACGAAACGCTGCACGGCGCAGTCGTACGCGGCAAGCGGCTGCGCGCGCTGGTGGGTTGGTTCGGTTTCTTTCCGTTCGCGATCTCTCCGCGGCTGTGGGTCGCCTGGCATAACCGCGTGCATCACGGCCACACCAACCGTGCGGACGTCGACCCGGACGCGTATCCCACGTTGGCGGCTTACGGCCAAAGCCGCGCAGTGCGCTTCGCGACCAGTCTAGCGCCCGGTCTGCGCCGGTTGCGCGGGTTAGTCGCGCTCACGATCGGCTTTTCGATTCAAAGCACCCACATGCTTTGCGTGTCCGGGCAACGCGGCTACTTGTCGCGTCGAGAGCACGTATTGGCCGCGCTGGAAACGCTGCTAGGCGTCGCGGTTTGGGCCGCCGTTGCCGATGCGGTAGGCCCGCTCGCGTTCCTATTCGCCTATGTGCTGCCGTTGATCATCGCGAACATCGCGGTGATGTCCCTGATCCTGACCAACCACACCCTGAGCCCCCTCACCGCTGTGAACGACCCGCTCGCGAACTCGCTGAGCGTCACTCTACCAGCCGCACTCGAATGGCTCACGCTCGGCTTCGGCTATCACGTCGAGCATCACCTGTTTCCGGCAATGAGTGCGCGCCATGCCCCGGGAGTGCGTGAGTTGTTGCGCGCGCGCTGGCCCTCGCGCTATCAGTCCATGCCGCTCAGCGCGGCGCTGCTGGCGCTACATCGGACGCCGCGGGTCTACAAAGATCCAAAAACCTTGGTCGACCCGCGCTCTGCGAAAGAGTGGCCAACGCTCGGGCTGCGCGTTTCGATTGTCCCGAAATAGCGCTCACTCGCTACTGTAGAGCTGCCGCGCCGCTGCACAGATACGTGTTGCCGGAGGTCATCGTTTGCTGAGCACAGGTGGCGCTTGGGTTGAGAAGGCAAGCGATGCCGCACGCCGCGTAGTGACACCCCGCGGCGGTCATGGCTTGCTGCTGCTTCTTGGCGAGCGTTGTGTACTCACTCTGCGCGTTCACGAGGACTGGACAGTTGCACGAACCCGGCAGAGTGGAGTTGACGTTGCATTGTTCCGTCGATCCCTTGTCGCACACGCGAGCTTGGTCCAGCGTCGCGAGATAATCATTCTTTAGCTTGGCGCAGTCTGCGCCGCCGCCGGAGCCAGC
>JBDTJC010000393.1:0-3129 GCA_039936055.1 Polyangiaceae bacterium
GTGGGGATGGAGATCCGCAGGGAAATGCACGACGGGGAGTTGTCGAGCGTGCGGCGTGCGGCGCTGCCCGCGCTCGCGGCCTTGGGCGGAATGCTAGCTCCTGCCGGGATCTATTTGCTGATCGCCAGCAGCAGCCAAGTGCATTCCGGTTGGGGCGTCCCGATGGCTACCGACATCGCGTTCGCAGTTGGCGTACTCGCCCTGTTGGGATCCCGCGTCCCACCGGCATTGCGCGCGCTGCTCTTGGCCCTGGCGGTGATCGATGATTTGGGTGCAATCATCGTGATCGCCGTATTCTATTCGGGCGGCATACAGCTTGCGGGCTTACTCGTCGCGGCTTTGGGGCTGGTCGGCATTTTCGTCCTACGCTCAATCGGGACGCGAACCTACCTGGCATACGTCGTTCCGGGCGCGGTGGTATGGGCGGGCACTTATGCCTCAGGTGTGCACCCGACGATCGCCGGAGTCGTCGTCGGACTGATCACACCTGTGCGCGCTTGGATGGGCGCGGAAAGCTTCGTCAGCGTGGCGCGCGACCAAGCCCAGCGCGTCGCTGACGCGCTCACCTTTCACCGACCGTCGCGTAGCATTGCAAAACCGCTTCATGAGGTGGACTTTGCGCGCCGCGAAGCGCTCTCTCCGGCGGATCACTTGATCGAAGCTCTCCACCCCTGGGTGGCGTACGCGATCATGCCACTCTTCGCCCTCGCCAACGCCGGTGTCGAGCTTCACGGCCTGTCCCTGCGCGGGCCGGCGTTCGAGGCGGGCCTAGGGATCGTCGTGGCCCTTGTCGTCGGAAAACCACTAGGCGTCTTGCTCGTCACTTGGGTTGGATTGCGAGCTCGTCTGGTAGTCTTGCCCGAAAGCCTCACGCCTGTTCACCTCGTGCTGCTCGGGATCGTTGCGGGAATCGGCTTCACGATGTCATTGTTCATTGCTCAGCTCGCGTTTAGCGATGCCGCGTTGCTCGCAACAGCCAAGGTCGGGGTGCTGCTGGCGAGCGGGCTTGCCATGGCACTCGGAACGCTGGTGGGTCTTGCCTTCCTCAAACGAGGGCCGCAGCGGCAGGCAGGCGCGATCGACTCCAACGCTTCCTGACAGATTCGTTGCACTGCAGCCCCAGCGCACTGTGCGCCGAGGCCCGCGTCGCGTCACGCAGCGCTCTTCGAGCTCTTGTCTGCCTTCTCCGCCTTTTCGCTCTTCTCTGGCTGACCTGTTTTGGCTAGGCGATGCGCTTGCGAGGGCAGCAATTCGAGTGTCTTCTTGCGCACCGCCTGGAACAATGCCGGCTCGACCAAAATTGCATCGCGCGTCTTGTCACGACCCTGGCCCACACTCTTGCCATCATACAGGTAGTGAGAGCCATTCTTCTCGAGCACCCCGGCAAGGGTCGCAGCCTCGACTAAGTCCGCACCCGAATCGATGCCGGTGCCCCAGCGGATATCGAACTCCGCCTCGGTAAAGGGCGGCGAACACTTGTTTTTGACGACCTTTACCCGCGTGCGATTGCCCACGACGTTCTCGCCGACCGTGACTTTGCCGGTGCGCCGCACGTCGAGACGCACGCTCGCGTAGAACTTTAACGCATTGCCGCCCGTCGTCGTCTCGGGGTTTCCGAAAACGACGCCGATCTTCTGACGCAATTGGTTGATGAAGATCAGTGTCGTGCCGGTCTTGCTGGCGATGGCGGTCAGCTTGCGCAGCGCCTGACTCATTAGGCGGGCTTGCAGACCCATGTGCGAGTCCCCCATATCGCCTTCGATCTCGGCTTTGGGGACGAGCGCCGCGACCGAGTCGATCACGATGAGATCGACCGCGCCAGAGCGCGTTAATGCCTCGGCGATTTCGAGCGCCTGTTCACCGCAATCCGGCTGCGACATCAGTAGTTTTTTCAGATCGATACCGATGCCCTGCGCATAGCGCAGGTCGAAGGCGTGCTCGGCGTCGATGAACGCGGCCACGCCGCCCGCGCGTTGCGCCTCGGCGATGGCGTGCAGCGTGAGCGTGGTTTTGCCGCTGGACTCGGGCCCAAAGATCTCGACCACGCGCCCGCGCGGGTAGCCGCCGACGCCCAGCGCTTCATCCAACACGAGAGCGCCGCTCGGGATCACGGCGATCGGTTCCGGCGCACCACTACCGAGCTGCATGATCGTGCCTTGGCCGTAGGTTTTCTCCAGACCTTGCACGACTTGACGCAGGGCTTCTTGTTTTTGGGACTTTTTGTCTTCACTCATGACTGCCTTTTCTTTTCTCAATCCGAGTTCGGGCCGCACGAAACTGCGCGGCCCGAGCTCGAAATTCTGTGTGCGGCTCAGCGCCCCGATACCGGGCTGAGCAAGCGGCCCTGGATGGCCTCTGCAATGTGCGGGGTGCGCACCTGTGCTTCACCCTCCAGATCCGCAATCGTACGCGCCACGCGCAAGACCTTCGTGAATGCGCGCGCTGATAGCCCCAAGCGATTGACCGCGGCCTCTATCAGCTTGCGACTATCCGCCTCCAGCTGCACCACGCGATCCAGATCCGAGCCAGAGAGCAACGCATTCAGCCCATTCGAAATTTTGAGCTGACGCGCGCGGGTGAGCTGCACGGTGCGCGCGCGACTGACTCGGTCTCGCACGCAGGCAGAGCTCTCGCCCTTCACGCCGCGCACGAGCGCGGTGACCTCCACCGGAGGCACCATCACGTGAATGTCCAAGCGATCGAGTAGCGGCCCAGACAGGCGGCCGCGGTAGCGATCGCGCGCCGCATCCGTGCACCGGCAGGCCAGGCGCGGGTGGCCGTAGTAGCCGCACGCGCAGGGATTCACGGCTCCAATGACGAGGGGCCGCGCCGGAAACCGAGCGCGAGCGCGGGCGCGGGCGATGTTCACGAAGCCGTCTTCGAGCGGCTGGCGCAAGGCCTCGAGCGCCGAGCGCCGAAACTCGGCCAGCTCATCCAAGAACAGCACGCCGTGGTGCGCGAGGCTGACCTCACCCGGGCGCGGCACGTCACCACCGCCGACGAGGCCCGCTTCGCTCACGGAATGATGGGGCGAGCGAAACGGACGCTCAGTGATCACGCCGCGGTCATTCGGTAACAAGCCGGCCACGCTGTGAATCGCCGTGCAATCAATGGCTTCTTCGAAGCGCA
>JBDTJC010000394.1:0-17273 GCA_039936055.1 Polyangiaceae bacterium
CTCCCGGCTTGACAGCCCCGAGGCCGCCCGACATATTCCCGCCCCTTCAAGCCGAAGTAGCTCAGTTGGTTAGAGCACGCGCTTCATAAGCGCGTTGTCCCCGGTTCAAGTCCGGGCTTCGGTACCACGTTAAACCGCTAGAATCGCCGTTAGAGTTCGCTACCAGAATCTCAGTTCCTGCATCCTCGATGCTGAAACTAGAAAGCGTGCCTTCTGGCAGCTGTCGCGCTTTTGCTGTGTTCGTTAGGTAGCGCCGGTGAGCACTCGGATCGGTGGCACCTGACAGCGTCATGCTGAGCTGAATGTCGAGCCCGGCGTCGGCCAGGCTTTGTTTGAACTGCCGGCGGAAAGAGTGGAAGTCCACCGGTCGGGTGTACTGCGTGGCGGTGAACAGCTCCCGTTCGCGGTCGGTGAGGGGACGCGCGTCGAGCTTCCAAGTGATCCGGGTGTCGGCGCGCTGCTCCCCATTCGGGAAGTTCCGCACCACGGGCAGCATGCGCGGCGCGTCGATGCCGAACGCCCGGCGGAGGTCGCGACGTAACGCATGCGCGAAGCTGCCAGGGCGCCGTTCCTCCCCGGCATGCTCACCCCGCCGAATGGGGAAAATCAGGCCGGTGGTTTGCCGCCCGTGGCGCTCCCACCAATCGCGCAAGATCGGCCGGAGCGCTTCCGGAACCTGCAGGGCTTGCGGCCGCGCCGTCTTCTTCCGTGGCGCCCAGCCGCGCGTGAAGGCCCCGCCAGCGGTCTCAAACGCCTCCCAGCGCAGCGAGCGCACGTCGCCCGAGCGAAGGCCGCCGAACATGCGAGAGACGCAGGCCATAGTCTGCCGCTCGCGCACGGGGTCCTGCTTCGTTTCGATCGGGTGCTCCCAGCCGAGGTAGCGCACGAGCTCCTCGTCGGTCAGCACGGCCCGCTCGCGGTTGTCGACCTTGGCGCCCTTCGGGATCCGCACCTTCTTGGTGACGTTTTCGACAAGCATGTCCGCGCGCCATAATTCTCCGAGCACGCTCGAGAGGTCGTTCCGGACGTGCAGGCACTGCTGCTTGCTGGCACCCGCGTCGGCGAGCACCTGCAGCACCGCGCGCACGTCGCCGGCAACGATCTCGGTCACTGGTTTGCGACCCAGGGCAGGGAAGGCGTGCAGCTTCAAGCGGTCGAGGCGCGCGTCTTTGCTCTTGATGCCGCTGGCGCCGACGATGCGCTTAGCTGCCTCTGCAAAGGTCTCGACGCGCGAGGCCTCAGCTTTCAGAGCAGAGGTCGCCACCGGTTCCTCGCTGAGCCGCCGGAGCTTGATCTTCGCCACCGCCCTATCGCGGGTCTCGAGATCGAAGCTCTTCTGCAGCGCTACGCCGTCGACGTGCACCGTGATGCGCGCGCGCCAGCCGGACTTGGTCCAGTACAGGGAGCCTTTGCGGGGACGGCCGGGTTTCAACGGAACGCGAGCGCCAGCTTCATCGTTGCGGGATTTAGGCATCACTTCCACACCTCGCTTCTCCGCAATTCGCGATGTTTTTCGAAGTACTCGTAGTCGCTGAGGGCGTCGGCAATCTCGGCCGACTCGTGCCGCAGACGCACGACGAGATCGCGGCAAAAAGCGGGATTTGGAACATTGTGCTGGTCCGCCAACGGCGAAAGCTGAGTCAGAAAATCGGCTGCGGTGCTCGGGTCAGCCTTTTCAGCCGCTTTGTACAAGGCGTCTCGAAGCTTGAACACGTGATGCAGCCGAACGATTTCGAGCAGCGGGCGCCCCACTCCGTCAAGGTCAGCCTGGATTCCGAGTTTTGCCAGCGCGACGGCTAGCTCTTCGAAGAGCGCTAGTTTCTGAGGATTGGGCAAAGCGTCGAAGAGCCCGAGGCGAGCAATCATTGTCGCCGAGATCTTCCCGAGCGACCGACTTACGCCGCGTAGATCTTCGAGCGTTGCGTACGCTTTCTCTGTTGCCGTGTTTGCGCGATCCACCGCCTCGTTCATCTCGGCTTCACGTTGTCGCTGAAGCTGATCTCGCTGCATCCAAACGGAATAAACGGCGGCCAGCAACGCGCCCGCGTTCAAGAGCGCGACGAACGGGCTGACCGCGCTTCCGAGGTTGCCCCACATGTCAGCGTTGTGGGGCCTGGTGAACAGAACCCAAAAATAGAGAAGCGCGCCCAGGATGACGACCACCAACGGCGCGACTAGCGCCCACCAAGGGAGGCCGCTCCCACTTTTTTTGCCGGCGGCCCCTGAACCAGACTTCGTATTCACGATCGCAATTCCTTGGCCACGCATGCCACCTGCTCCGCCGCCGCGCGCGCTTCCAACGCCGCAAGCGCGAGCCGACCGGCCTCAGCACGGAGCCCGATGGCGCGCAGCCTGAGCGCCTCCGGGTCGCCTCCGAGGTCGTGGGCGGCCGCGTTGAGCTCCACGGCGATGCTGGCCACCTGCTGAGCGGTGGCGGCCAGGTTGTGGCTCGTTCGTTCGATGTCAGGCATGGGCGCCCCCGATACTGTTTGGCTTAAATTCAGCCACGAACGGGTCACCATCGCTCATGCCGCAGCCTAATTCAGCCACGAAGCACCCTGAGTGCGTTTGGCCTGTTTTCGGCTCAGCCATTCTCCCGCTCCTCCATCACCCGTTCCGATTCCGCTTCTAGTCGCTCAAGCCGCTCCTCGAACTCACGAGCGGCCTGCTGAAGCTCGGCCCGCAGTACCTTGAGGTCGTTTTCGCGGATCTGCTCGGGGCTCACGACACCACCTCGACCGACCCGCGGATCATCCCTTGAACGAGACGGAGGCGACGCAAGGCGCTCAGGACGAGCGCGTCATGCTCGCCACCGCACTGGAACGAGGCAGCGTCAAAGACCTCGTCGAAGGCCTCCCGAAGCTCGGCAATCGCGGCGTCCGCGTCGACGGGCTGCATTGCTGCCGAGAGACCGGCACGGCGTGCGGCGCGTCGAATAGCTGCGGATACCGGCCTTTCGGCGCGTTTGTTGTTTGTGACTTTCGATCGTGCTTTACTGCTCATGTTCAGTTCCTTCGCAGGTTTTGGACCACGCCCCGGGCTGTTTGCGCAGCGTCGGGGTTTTCTCGTTTCGGACTACTTCTTCGCGCGCTTGGCTTTTGCTTTGCGCGTCGAGGTCGAGTTGTACTTGGGCACCGGCTCACCCGGAGGCTTCTTGCCGAACGACGATGCGTAGTCGCGGCGGATCATCTGGCGCACGATGTCGCTCTCCTTGAGCCCCTGCTCCTTTGCCAGCGCCTGCAGCATGGCGCGCTCGGACGGCAACATCACCATGTTGAAGCGCGCAGTGTACTCGCTCACTTCGTCATTGATCGGCATCACTCAGCTAGCTCAGTCAGTTGGCGTTCTGCGTCGATAATGCTTTCCATGACGCAGCGGACCATGGCCGACGTCGTGCAAGCATCGAGTTCGGCGCGCAGTGCCTCGATGCGGTCTCGGATTGCTTTGGCTTGGCTGTTCGCGTTGCGCATACTGAGAACATACGCTTGAGACGCGTACCGGCAAGGACTAAAACGCACGAGACGCGTAAACGCGTGTAAGGTTTAACGATCTTTCGTGCAGAAAAATGATCGAGCCGTAAAGACGCGTCTGGCGCTGTAAGTCGGCGGAAACGCGTGTGATGTCGCCGCTGTCGTTCCTCTCCCGTGCTAGCTTCGCGGCATGCATAGCGTGCTTAGTTGGGGTTGGGGCTTTGTCGCTGTTGCGCTTGTAGTCGTCGGCTGCGGGGGTGGCGCAGTGGGCGCCGGCACCGGGACTGCGGGTATGCCCGCCGAGGCTGCGGGCGCGGGTGGCGACGGTGGCGACGGTGGCGACGACGGTGCGCTCGCAGGAACGAGCGGCCAATGTTTCCCCTGCGAACGCTACTGGATCTGCGGCGGACCGGTTGAGGAAATAGACCTCAAGCCGGAAGCCGACGGCTGCTTTTTGAGCGGCCTTTCCGGAAGGAATCTTCTCGCTCCGGACGGCACGATAACTGCCGACGGAGTGGTTGTTGGCAAGGCGGATGGTACCGGTGCGCGCGTTCACGTCGCGCACCCCGACGGGAGCCAATGGCTCTTTTGCGCGGGCTCGGGCGGCTGTCCTCGCTCGCCGTGAACCGCGCGCATTCGCGCCACAGGGATTCACGTCTCCTGACCACTCCGTGATCGGCCGCACAACTCACACCCTGAGCCCGATCGGCTCGAAGAGGTCATCGCGAGTGGGCTCCGAACATTCGTCGAAGTGGGTCACGCCTTGGCTCGCATTCGCGATGACGAGCTGTACAAGGCCACGCACAAGACGTTTGAAGCGTACTGCGTGGAGAAGTGGGACATGTCGCGCTCGTACGTCTCTCGCGTCATCGGCGCATCAGAAGTTGTTGCCAATTGGCAACACTCAAAGTTGCCTCCGCCGAGCAACGAAGCGCAAGCGCGCGCCCTTGCCAAGCTCGCCCCGAAAGACCAGCCCAAGGCCTGGGCCGAAGCCGTAAAGACCGCGCCCGATGGCGTCGTGACTTTCCGCGCAACTGCCCCCCACCGCGCACCGACCCCATCCCATGGTCGACTGCTGGGTCTGCTCCCCGGACGCCCCATGCCACGTGCACGGCCGCTGCTACACTCCGGGGCCCGTGACACCCTGGGCCGCTGCAACGCCGTGCTACTATGAGACGGATGTCGAGCGGGCTCTTCAAGGGGCTTCAGTGTTGCATTTGGATTGCTGCGGGTTTCGCGGCCGGCTGCGGCGGTCAGGCCATTGAAACGACGCACGGCGCCGGTGGCAGCGGAACGTCCGCCGCGGGTGCCCCGAGTGGCGGCGCTCTCGGCGTGAGTGGAGGAGGCTCGGCCGGCTCAAGCGGGGGCGTCGCGGTCTGCATGCAGACCGCGACATGTCTCCCGGACACGCACTACGACGAGTCCGCTTGCAAGTGCTTACCTGACGTCGCGGATGCTGGGGCCGACGGCGGCACGGATTCGGGCTTCACGGTTGAATGCCCGGTAAGCTATTTGCCTGGTGCTTACTACGCCATCGACGGCAAGAAGTGCTCGAACGTCGGTGAGGGCTGCTTGAGCGCCTGCTCGTATATTTGCACCTGTGAGGCCACCGGCGATTCGCCCCGATGGAACTGCGTGGCCCTCGGATGCCCTCCCCACTAGATCCGGCTCCACGTCGGGTATCCCGGCCGGACGCTGGAAGCGGCACTTACGGCGTACCGCCGAAGCCGGCGTCGCTTGCATCCGGAGCGCCGCCGCCCTCACCGGCGTTGCCTGTGGCGTCTGCCGTGCAGACAACGGCGTTGTTGATGCAAGAGCACGTCACGCCGTAGGGGTGTGAAACTGCGCCTGCGTCGCACATGCTGTCTGAACAGCTCATGGTACCCAGCGCTGTCCAGGTAATCGCCGCGATCGCCCCGAATACGGCCTGTCTCTTGCCCATCGTCTACACCTAGCTCGGGTTCACTTGGGGCACCACTGGCGGACGCTAGAAGAGGGCCAGGCGTACTGCAGGGAGCATCCGACGATTGAGGTGGGGCGGGTGGCAAAATGACTATTCTGCGCAGTGTCTGAACGGCGCGCAGGTTGGGTCGTTGACGATCGACGCTGAGTCGGCGAGCGTACGCCGCTTTATGACTGATGAGATCGGTGGAGACCGAGGCGGTTGCTTTTGGTTAGTAATTGAATGGCCGCGACCGTGGCCCGCGGCCGGACAGTTTCTGAGCTTGCCAATTGGCAATCGTTCTGTCGAAGTTCACGGTACTTCGGACGGCCAGGTCTGCGTTATAGTACTGAACGAACACTGTGTAGCCGAGCACATATTTGTTAGCGAGGTCATCGTCCCCGTGGGGCGCGGTTTCAAACGAATCATCACCGGTTGGACGGACGGTGGAGTCTGGGTACAGCTTGGCGCTCGCCAACTTATGGCGGCCCACTTGGTGGAGTCGCCTTTCTTCTTAGAGTTGGCCCCGAGAAGCGACGACCAAACCAAGTCTTACGACGATGCCGCTGCTGAGGCGGCCTGTGCGGACGAAGTTGCCCGTCGCAGGCACCGCTACCGACCGTCAGCACGGGAAGACGACGTAAAGAAAACACTTGCGGCAGAGGTCGAGTCTTTGCGCCGGAGCGTCCGTGCTCTTCGCGAGGATGCGGCCCGAGCGCGCAACGGAGAACAGCATCGCGAGTCCGCCGTCAGGGCAGCACTCCGGGAGCTTGTAGTCAACCTAGGTGCAAGCTACGCGCCTTTGTTGTTCAGGGTCGCCGCCCGGCTTGACGCTCCTTTGCCAATGTACGGCGCGACCAAAAGCAAGCCGCCGAAGGTTGCTGAAGCTGTTGTGTTTGTCGCCGTGGGTCTCTTCGGAACCACTAAGGCGATGGACGGTATGGAATTGGTAGATCTCGAACAGTGGATCTCACGCGAGAGCTTTTTGGGTGCCCTCGTCCGAGCTCGGGCATCGAGCCTCGCGGGCGTGGCCGCGGACGCCGCAAACTTTCTTGGCGGCGCACATACCGCTCCTTCAGTGCCCCCGATGCTGGATCTTTTAAATCGCGCACAAGTAGGGCCTGCACAAAGCTTCCTCTTGAGGCTTCTACTCGATCTTGCAGACGTCGTCGTCGACCTGGGAGAGTTCGTTTTGCGCGGTGCCGCCATGAGGAATGGGCAATAGGTCGCTCTCAGGCACGTCAGCCTCAAACTCTTGCACGTAGCCGATCCGTATATCGGCGGCGTACTCAGGGTGTGCGGCGAGGGCGACATTGGGAAACCAGCCTCGGACGGTTACGGTGGCGCCCATCCACGCTCTCGCCCTTTCGGTCAGGTCGCGCGTTATTCGCGGTGCAAAAACGCGGCGATCGACCTCGCGCGGGTCAGCCACGAGCAGCCTCGCGTGGGTAACACGCAACCAGGCCGTCGACCGTGAGGCGGAGTTCGCCTCGATTTCGCCGCACCTCTGACAGCCAGGCATCGACCTGCGCTGACGAAAGGGCGGGCGCTGACTTTTGCAAACGGCGACGCCCTTCTTCGACAATCGCGAAATCGGTATCGCGCACGTCCATGTCGAAGGGCGGAGTCATGCGAACACCGGAGCCGAAAGATTTAGCTTCGCTTTTTCCCCGGGGCGCAAATCGCGCGAAGTGATCGGCGATCCGTTTTCGATCAGCGCGACGCTCGCGACCGTGCCGCCCTGCGCAGAGACGATGCCGTCCACAACCGCCGCCACGTTGGCCTGTGTGACTCGGTCTTTGCGAGGCAGGACGGATAGGCCGAAGATGTACGGCTCAAGCGAGCGCAGATGCTCGTCTACGCCGGCCTGTATCGCCGGCTGAGCGACGCTCGGATCGAAACCATCAAGCGACGACACGAGCACGGCGAAGCCGGTGCGAAAGATCGGCAGCGTATTCACCGCCGCGTTCATCGGACGTCGGGTGGCGATACCCGTGACCGGATCGATCTTTTCGATCGTCGCGAGCGCCGCGGCGAGCTGCGCACTGGTGGGAATACCGTCGGGGCTGCCTGAGCTCACGACGTCCGCCTCGCAGTACACATCGATTTCGCCAGGAAATCCCGGGTAGGGGTAGACGTTGATGATTCCGGGTGCTTCGTCCCCCCAAGCCCGATAGTCCGACCGAGCGCCGCCCTGCGGCTTCGACTGAAATCGCGAGATGATGCGCGCGCGGTAGACTTCGACATCTTCGTCATCGGCGCCTGTCACGACCTGCGCGAGAACGGGAGCCTTGCTGACCACGTTCGGCGGCGGGTTCGCGAATTCGAGCACGTCGGCGGGTTGCAAGTTGCCGATGCTGCCCGAGCCGTCGCCCCCTGATTGGTCGGACACGGCGCGAACCGTGACCGTCACCGTTACCGCGCTCAGCGCGACTGCCGCGACGGTTTCGTAGATGACCCCGGTGGCAGGGAAGAGTAGCGCCGTTCCGCTCGCGAGTGAGCCGACCTGAGCCGTAACCGTGACCGTGATCGTGTGCTGGGCTTGCGTCGCCTCGAATGAGTCGCCGACACCAATCAGCCTGCCCCACTCGGTGAGCGGCTGAATCAGCTTGCCGTTGATCGTGGTCGGCTCGTTCGAGGCGTAGGCGACGAAGAGCTGTAGCCAGATAAATCCCGCGTACTTGAACAGGATCAAGAACGTGCCGGCCCACACCTTCGCTAGGACGTTGATGAACGCCTTCGGCAAAAACGGAACGGACTGCCCGAGTTGCGCAGAAATCTGCGCGATCATGTTGTCGCTGAGTTGTTGAGTGGAAGGGGTGGGTAGGGACATTTAGTGGCTCCGAGAGTGATAAAAGGAACGAAGCGGACAAGCGCCGCCACCGCGATCAACACGGTGACGGCCCAAGCCGGCGATCATCGAAACAGCGCATCGAGCGAACGAAGAACTCGTGCGTTGCATCATCTCGGCTTGATGATTTGCTGGGGAAAAACCAGCTCCGACAACAACTGAAACCGCTCGTCGCGGCGCTGAAGGCCCAATGAAAAGCCTCCAGCGCCGGCCCGCCGCGAGTTTGGCGGGCGCTCGCAGGATAACGAGCGATCGACGAAGTCATGCTGTGGGTTCCGAGTCGAAGCTGATCGACTCGAACACCTCGGCGAGCCAAAGGGCGTCTTTTGCGGACTGCGCTGCGTCGTCTCGCGCAACCTGCGCAGCGAGCGCACGCACAGCGGCGACAATCGTCGAGACGGGGCATGGCGTGCCACGCACGTGCGGGCGGACCATGCCGGCGACTACGCTGCGCAAGCTCAAGTCCAAGTATTCGTCAGGCAAGGTCATTTTGATCTCTCCACTGTGAAGTGATTGGTCGCGGCATCTCGGACGTGCGCGGTCAGTATGCAGCTAATGACGCGCTCGGCTTCGGGCGCGAGCGTTGCGTGCGCGGCCATTAGCTCGGACGCCAGGGCGGGAGTCCATGTTGCGCCGCAAGCCGTACGCGCGATCTCCTTGAGTAGGAACTTGACGATCGTGGGCACAGCGTCCGAGACAAGGCGAGCCGTCAGATCGCGTGCAAAGACACGGATCTCATCGGTCGATTTTGTCTCCGAAGGTGGCGAAACCTCGGGCGGATTGTCGCCTGCCGAGCAGGCTCGGATCGCCCGTCGGACCTTGTCCCGCGATACCCGAAGCTCGGTGCTGATTGCGCTCGTGATCATCGCCTTCACTTCTTCGAGCGGGGCGCCGCGACGTGCTGCTGATAGCGCGCGCTGAGCAATGGACTGCGGCGCGTTGGTGAGTAATCTGCGGTTCTGCGAGTCGAGCAGGTCGAAGACGTGCATCTTGACCAGCTCGGCAGAAATCAGCCGGCCAGCGTCTCGGTCGTTCCGCGATTCGAGCCGAGCCGTTTCGGCGATCTGCTTGCGCGTGTCGAGCCAATCGGCGAAGCCTTGCGCGCTACCATGCTGGGTCGTTAACTCGTGAAGGGTGAGGTCGAGCAGATCCGAAACGTCCTGCGGCTGCGCGTACTCGGTCGCGCTGGCAGTGGCGGGCTCTGCGCTAGCCTTGGGCCGGCCGCGGCCGCGCATCGTCGTCGAGCTCTGAGCTGCAGGGGGCGAAACGTCCACCACGACCGCCGCCACCGGGTCGAGCAAGGAGGCTGGATCGATGCCCCGCTTGGCGCACCACGCAACGGTAGCGACGTGCCTGGCGTCAATTCTGCCGCCGGGGAGGCAGGCGGCCGCCAGCGGGCCCCCGCAAGCCTCTGTGATGCTCGACGGTTTACGCCCTGCGCGCCTCGAAAATTCACTCCGCGTGACCGGATGCGGCTGGTGGTGGTCGGTTGCTGATGTCATTTGAGGGTGAAAACGGGTGCCTTGGTCGGCGAGCGGGCGGGAATGGGAGCGATCACGGGGTGAGAACCGTGTGAAGGTCGATGCGCGGGCGGAAGTACGGATCCGAAGGACCCGAAGTCCGACCCTAAATCACCGAAGGTCGATCGAGTTTTTGCCCAGCCTTCGGTGTCGGATGAACATGGCGGCAGGCGGGCCATGGACCTGGAGAACCTATCGATTTTTCCAAGACCGCCGCTAGGCCACCTGGCTGACGCGTGACGGCGTCTTGCCGGGTCGGACGACCCGTGAGCCGTCCGACCCGTCGACGCGCTGCCAGCGTGTCACCTGGGCAGGCTGGCCTACTTGCCCACGTTGAATCGTTGAAGCTGCTCGACGAACGCGGCCATCAGCATGTGCTCAAGCTTGGGCTTCACCGCATCAAGCGACTGCTGCAGCGTGTGCTTGCCCTTGATGTGAACCGAGGCTTTGCCAACGTTCCAGAGCAGCCGCGCTGATGGCCTCTTGGCAGCGCCACCGAGCACGAAGATGCCCTTGCCACCACTCGGTCGCTCAAGCAGCACCAGCTTTTTGCCGGCGTTCTTGGCCGTCGCGATCGCGATGGCGTTGCGCTGCTTGCGGTCTCCCTTGGTGGCGGGGTGAGCCAGGTTGATGGCACCCAGCTTGAAACGCGCGCGTACCAAGCGCGTGCGCTTGCTGCCTGGTGCCTGGCCAGCAGCCACCGGACCCGGGATCGGCTTGCGCCCGTGACGGCCGCTGTCGGTGCCACCGGTCTCTTGCAAAGCCATGTAAGGGGCAATCGAGCCGACAACGGAGGTAAGCTTGTTGATGCTGGCTCTCTCGACCAGCACAGACCGCTCGGTGAAGCTGTTACGGGCGACGAACGTTCGTTTGATCTCGCGCTGCCATATCGTCCGAGTCTCGAAAGCTGCGACGTTCAGCGCATTGCGCAAGGCGAACGGGACGGCTTTGGTGCGCATCCGCTCGAGAGCCTTGACCATCTCTTGGGCGCCTTCGAGCTTGACGGTGATCACGCTGCCCTCGGGCCGTCGTCGTCGTCGACGTCGGCTGAAATGATGTGTCCCGAATCAATGAGGCCTTGCAGCAGCCTCCAAGCCGGAGCCGTGCCGCCGTGCCAATCCGCGACGGTGGTAGGCGTGCCCGAGGCGAGCCGCTTGCCGCTCGGCGTGACGACTGACACCGGCTCCGGCCCAACTGAGTAGCGCACACCGCGCCTGGCCATCTCGTCGCGCTGTAACTCGACCGCAGCCTCGTATCGCTCTCGGCCGGCATCGTCCGCAAACATGCGGGGAGTCCCCGTCCGCAAATTCGCCCGCTGCGAGATCACGGCGACACCTGCGCCAGCACAATCAGACCGCGCGCGATGAGAGCGTCGAACGCCTCCTGTCCCGTCTCGAAGTCGAACGGTGTTACCGGCGTACCGGGAACCAGGAGCAGGTACTTGCCGGCGAGCGTCTCGCTGGCGACTATGAATTGAACATCGCTGTTTTCAGACATTGAAATGCTTTCTGCGGGCATGATCCCGCTCCTAAAAACTCAGCCTCCAAGAATTCGCTCGAGCACGGCGTCGCCGATATCCTGGCCACGCCGAAGACCGCTCACCGGGTCGCGGGGGCCGAGCAACTCCGGGTTCTGCTCGGAGGCAGTGAGCGCGATCGTCGCTGGGGCGGCACGCTCAGGGGCAATGCGATCCGCGATCTGGTCGATCAAGCTGGTACTCGGCTGGCGTTCGGTTGCAGTGGCAGCGGGCGCGGTCGTGAACTGCTTGAAGGGGCGCGTTCGCCAGCGTGAGGAGGTAGTGACCGCGTAGATCGGTGTTCGGCAGTCCGCGGGCCGACAGCTCAAGCATTTGCTTCACCGGGTGCCAGCTGCGGGTGCCCACGGACCGCAACTCATCAGTGGATGTGTGCACGGGGTAGCCCAACGACACGACCGAGGCATTGATCCGTTGCAACAGCAGCATCCGGCCTTGTGCATGCTCCTGCCTGGCAACCATTGCGCGAACGAGCCCCAGGAACGCGGCGCACTCGGCCTCGATCAGTTTCTGATCTTCCGCGTCTGCGTTGAACTCGGTTTGCAGTCGCCGAACCTCGCGTTCGAGAGCCTCACGTTCTTCGCGCTTGCTCGTGTTCTCGGCCTCAGCGAGCAGCCGTTCTGCGCGGCGTAGGTGCTCGATGGCGCTGGTTTCTCCGGCACGAGCCGTAGCCAGCGCTTTCTCGGCCGCTGGCGTGCCGTGTTCATCGAAGGCGACGATGGCTAGTTCGGTCGCGGCCTGAGCTTCGGCGTGTGCTGTCCGCTTGGCAGCAAGTTTCGTTCGGAGAGCGTCTACGGTTTCGATTCGGTCGTTCATCTTCGTTCCTTTTGTTGGGGGTTGCAGTTGGTGGCGCGCCGCCGATTCGAACGGCGATCGCTAAACCGTGGGGAGCTACTCAGGAACCCTTGGTTGAGCTGTCCGCGTGCCGGCATGACGAACCGGCCGCGCCAAAGTCAGAATTAAAACTATCCAGGTGCCAGCTCCGCAGCGGGCAGCGCCGAAGTTGCTAGAAATGGAGCGACTTGCAGCGAGCGGTTTGCAGGCGCTCACCCGCCGCCATGTGCGTGAATTGCATCGCGCTCGGGGTGGTCGTCTTGCACAACGCACAACCTGCACGACCCAAAATCAATCTCTCGTAGGCCGTAGTGCCAGAATATAGAGCTCTACCTGATATAGTTGTGAAGGTTGTGAAGGTTGTGATCGGGGCAGAATTCATGCTGTCTCATCTGCACAACCCTCCTGCACAACATGCCCATTTTCGTCGCTAGGTTGTGCAGGAAAGTAACGCCGAATGCGAACCTTGTTCTCGGTCAGTTGGCGCGATTTCCAGCCACAATCCCGCAAAACTAGCCCCGCTCGAGTCTCTTCGGCTCGTCCAATGCGGGCAACCTCAAGGCCGATCGCATGACGTAAAACCTCGGTCGTCGTGATGCCATTCTGCTCTAGCTGATTCCAGCGCGTCGGTTCGTCCAGCCACTTCGCGACGGTAGCCATCCATGCATCCACCGGGGTCCGTGCCTCCTGTTCTGACTCGCACAGCTTGCGAAGCTCTTGCGTGTCGACGTGCCACGGCTCGCCAGCCAAGAAACGCTCGTGAGCTTCGGCCCACAGCTGGTCACGGTCTCGGCGTATCGCGTCGACGTCGATCATGCGGGTCGACTGGACCGGCCAGAATCGACGGTTGCCCGTGCGGTCGGTCAGGTACTCGCTCTCGTTCGTCGAGCCGGCGAACACGCACTGCCTTGGAAAGTCACGGTTCTTGCGCGCGTACGACTGCCTGTAGTTGTCTGTTCGCGCTGAAATGAAGGCCTTAATCTTCGTCGCCTCGCGGTTCTTGAAGGCGTCGAGCTCTGCGATCTCAATCACCCATTTGCGCCGCAAGCTCTGAAAGGCGTCTTTGTCGCCGATTGCCAGCGGCGTGTCGGCGAACCACTGAGCCCCGACCAGCGCCTCGAGACCGGTCGACTTGCGCCGGCCCTGCTTGCCTTCGATGACCAGCATGCAATCGCTCTGACAACCGGGCCGCATGACGCGGGCAACCGCGCTGATCATCCAGCGTGAGCCGACGGCTTGCGTGTACTCCGTGTTCGCGGTTCCGAAGTACCTGGACAGCAGGCTATCTAGCCGCGGTGACTTGTCCCACTTGAGCCCGCGTAGGTAATCGACAACGGGATGAACGCGGCGACGATGCGAAATCGCAGTAGCTGCCGCGTGCACCATGTCCGTGGGCGGGTCGAAGCCTATCACTGAGGAAAACCACGCTGCGGTGCGGGTGCCGTCTTCTTCAGACCAGTCCCCGAGCACCCGATCTGCTACCGCGTCAGTTGGGCGTGTGGGCGGTGCTTTCACACACACGACGGTCTCCGCGAAAGCATCGTACGCGAGCACGCCGGACCAATCGGGATGAGCCGCGAACACAACCATGGTGTTCGCTAGGTTCTTCTTCGGCACGCCTTCGCGGTTCGTCAGAAGAAGGCTGCTCCACGTGGGCACCTTCTTTGCGCCGGCTTCACGCGCCGTGCTGGGCACGAGCTGCAGGACGTCTTTCTTCTTTTCCGTTGTCACCGATACACCTCGCGGCAATGCGCGTGCGAGCAAAAGAACCGCCCCCGGTACCTGCCCGGAGACGGTGCGAAGACCACGGTCGACGAGTCGAACGTTTCTCCACTTGAGTGTTGTTTGTCGTTCGGGCAGACCGCGCACCAGACACCCGGACGCAGCTCACGACCGAGCCAGCCCGCAGCTGTGAAAGCGGCGCCCAGCGCGAACGAGTTCGGATCGATCGAGTTTTCGTGCTCGAAGTACTCACGGCGGCGCTCAGATCCGAGCAGCTTCAGTAGCCACTCCGGCGTGTCCGCAATGGCGACGTCGCCCGGGCGGCTCGAGATCTCCCAGAGGTACTGACGGCCGTTTGGATGAATGCTCGGCGGGGCGACCACGTAGCCGCCGTTTCCCTTATGCTCCACGCCTTCTTCAAGAACACCGCTGCCGACCTCACCGCGGAAAAAGATGTGCCTCCCGCCGCCGCCGGTGCAGGCTTCGAGCGTGTCGGGCAGGGAACCATACTGCGCGAGCAGCGCGGCAAGGTTTGCGTCTCCTTCCGCGCGGGGGTCGATGTCGAGCGCAAAGACGCCGCCAGCAACTTCACCAAGCGCAACGCCGATGTTTGCGCTGGGCCAGCGCTTCCACCACGTCTCAATCGTGGCGGTGTCGGTGGTCGCGTCCTTGAACCCCGAACCGCCCGCCGCCTTTGAGATCAGCGGCAGCTTGCCGCGGGGAGCGATCGGAAACACTGGAAAACCAAGGCGTTCCGGGTATGCGAGGGCTGCCCGACCGAGTGCTGAGAGCGCCATCAGAACAACCTGCGATCCTCGGCGAGCTGTTCTGCCGCCGAGATAGTCCGATGTTGAGGACGGCGCGCGGCCAGCGTCTGTGACGCAAGCGTCAACGCAGAGATCACGTCCTTCAGCTCGCTTGCCTGCAACGCCGTGCGGTGGATGACTTTCTCGTCGGCCTGCACGTGGGCGACGACGACCATTGACTTGCCGGTCTTCGGATGCGGATCGATCGTTACGACGAGCTGGCCAGCGGCTCGCGGAATGGCGGCAATGATCATCGTCCGCCCTCTTCCACAACGTAAAAGGGCGACGGCTGCAGGGCTGTGGCGGAAGTGCGTTTGCGGGCGAGCCTCAGGCGTTCGAGCAGCTGAAACGCGATCTGGTCGTCGTCGTTGCGCATCGCACGACTGAGCGCGAGTTCCAGGGAATGAATGTCGTTCATTTTCCCTGCTCCCGGACCCAAGCGCGGACTTCTTCCCGATCGAAACGCTTCACGTCGCCCACCCGGTGAAAGGGCAGGTCCTTCTCTCGACAAAACTTGTCGACCTGCGGCAGCGAAACGCCCAAGTACTTGGCGGCGCCGGCACGGTCCAGGAGATCGTCGTTTGCCGGTTGCGAAAGGAGTTCGAGGCGCTCGTCGAGAGCGTTGTCGATCAGCGACTTGATCTCGCCGAGGACCGTCATCGCGACAGGCTTGTTCGGATCGAGTTTTGTGGTATCAGACATCTGTCTCTGTTCCTTCGAATGCCGTGCGCTCTTGATCGGGTGAGCACGGCATTCGTGTTTATGGCTTCAGTCTTCGATGCGCGGCGGCATTGGCGAGGGAACGCCTGGGCTAACCGAGATGTTCGCGACACGCGGTCCACGCATTCGACCGCGTTGGATCTCGGCGACCATCACGGGGACGAGACCTGGTTTGGTGACGGCGTATGAGGGTTGCTGCCACTGCAGCGTATCCGCGTGATGTGGAGTCCAGCTGCCACCGCGCCCGATTGCGTTTGCTCGAGCCTCTTGCGCCGCAGCGACGCGCTTTGCTTCGTCCGCGAGTTCGGTCTCCCAGCCACCGAGGTATGCGCGCCGGCGGCTTCGGTTCGGGTTACTGCTCACGCGGCTTCGTGCTCCGATAGGCTGCGGAGCTTGGCCAAAGCGACGTCACACAAAGCACGAATCTCGGGGCGCACAGCTGCCGGATTTGCCTCGTACAACCGCCAGGTGTTCGGGGAGCACGGCACGATTGCGGCGGCTGCCGTCTGCGATTTGCCTGCTTTTAGGCGAGCTTCTTTAATGGTCATGGACAAACTCCGACCTTGCGGTGTCACTGGGGGGCGATCTGCATCGGCTCGAAGGCGCCGAACTTCCAATCACGTGACTTGATGAACGTAGGGGCCAGCTTCGCAGCTGTCTAACTACCTTATTCAAACAGGTAGTTTAGAGAGCAGCGCACGGGCTGATAGCTATCGTGACTTCGCAGCCTTTTTTGGCTGTCGCACGACTTTCGACTTCGCTCCAATGGCATTGTCGATTTTCTTCTTTTCCTTCGCGGCCGAGGTCGAAGCTTCGAGCGCGCCCGTAAAGGCTAGGAGCTTCACCAAGGCTCCGGCTGCTCCGACGTTGCGCGCGCCGCCCTTCGTTCGCGCTCTACCGTGCCGAACGGTGCGAAGGACCTTTTCCACGAAGGAGAGCAGTTCATTTTGGCTCTCGGATGAAGCGACATCGAACTGCCGAGGTTTGCCAAACTTGCTATCGATGCCGGTCAATAGAAGCACCAGCTTCACCGCAATCGCTGGATCGTCGGTCACGCCCTGGCTCGCGAACTCGACCAATTCCAGCGCGCGCAGCAGCTTCGCCTGCTTGGTGTCGATGCTCATGTACTGGTCGAAAAAACCGGCCGCTTGCCTCAGCGCGTCTACGTTGTTTTCGTGCGCAGCGGCAGCGATCGCCCGAAGGAGAGCTCGCAGCTTCGCGATGTCCTCGTCGGACACCCGTGACAATCCATGCTCGAATCGGGCTCGCAGCTTGGCGTGGGACGGGCTTTGGTCAGCGACCACCCATTCGAGCGTTGCCCCCTCCAGGGTCTCAAAGTCGGTCGAGCTCAGGGCCGCGCGGCGCTGGTCGTCGCGCTCTCGCCAACCGTCGAGGGCCCGGATCAGCTGATCCTCGGTGAAGAGGCGAGGCCCAGGAACGTCCGCAGCTTTCGGTGGAGATGCCACGCTTTGAGGCTTCCGGCTTCTGGGGCGCTCGTCAAATCCCGCCGTCACGCCCGCACCTCGACCCGTGCCCCGGACCCCGCCGGCACGCGCATCGTCGGCACGGCAACCCGGCGCCAGGCCCCGAATCGCTGCAGCTTTTGCAGTTTTCCGACGCGGTAGATCCGCGCCCCGAGTTTCAGCACGGAGTTTACGCAAGGACTCCGAGTTTTGGCGGAAAGAGGCGGATCTAGCTCGAAACCGTTATCCGTCACTTGGTCTGTAACATACTGTAATTCTTCAGCAATCCCTGATTCATAAGCGCGTTGTCCCCGGTTCAAGTCCGGGCTTCGGTACCACGTTAAACCGCCCGATCCGTAACCTGAAGAGGTTGAAAGCGTGATCGGGCGTACCGTTGAAAAAGCGCGGTAA
>JBDTJC010000395.1:0-2604 GCA_039936055.1 Polyangiaceae bacterium
AACAAGGCGATGATGCTCACCCGTGACAAGTGCAACGAGCTCTTCGATCAATGGGTGTGCGACGGGTCGAAAGCGCGTGCTGAATTGGGTTGGGCGCCAACCGTGAGTTTCTCCCAAGGCGTCAAGCTAACCGTTGATTGGTATCGCAACGCCGGCTGGCTGTAATGTTCGAGCAGCTCGCGCTGGCAAGCTTCTTGTGGTTCGCGCTGCATGCGTCCATCGCAGGTTCGGAGCTGCGATGGAAATTGGCGCGGCTGATCGGTGAGCCCGCGTTCAAGGGCGTGTTCTCGGTGCTTTCGCTGGCCTCACTGTGGTTTCTGATCGCGGCGTACCGCAAAGCTAGCTTCTACCCGCTGTGGTTCGCCCCACGACCGATTCACTGGTTGCCACTCGCGGTCATGCCGCTCGCGCTCGTGCTCATGGTCGGCGCGTTCAGTGTGCCAAACGCCACCGCAGTCGGCGCCGAAAAGATCCTGCAGCGCACGGATGCGGCGCGCGGCGTGCTCCGGATCACGCGCCATCCGTTTCTGTGGTCGGTCGCTCTGTGGTCCGGCACGCACCTACTGGTCACCGGTCACGTCGCAGCGATTCTGTTCTTCGGCTCGCTCCTCGTGACGGCCCTCCGCGGCACCGCCAGCATCGACGAAAAGCGCCGTCGCACCAACAAAGCCGAATTCACCCGCTACGCCGAGATCACCTCGAATCTGCCCTTCGCTGCCATCGTCAGCGGGCGCAATCGCCTCAAATGGGGCGAGCTCTGGGTGCCTATCGTGGTCGCAGCGTTACTCCTCGCGGTTGTTCTGCACCTGCATCTGCGAGCGTTTGGGTTCTCGCCTTACGGGTGAGGCGCGCAGCCCTAGCGCGCGACTCGATAAAACGTAGCTCCCGCGACGGCCAGCGGTGTCGGGGCGTTCTTCAACGTACGGCCGAGCGCTTCGACGGCTTCCGTGTCCACGTAGATGCCTGGGCCCCAGGCGGCTTCGTCGTTTTCGTCAGCACCGTGCGTGGCGGTTTCTGCGTAGAGCGCCCGCCGCAACGGTTCACTCGGCAGTGACACGGGCAGGTAGTCCACGCCGCATGCGCTCGCGGGCGCGGCTTCGGCCGGCTCGTGCAGCCAGCGACCGCCATGACTCAGCACGCCCACGCTCTTCAAGTCACGCGCATTGAGTTTCGCGCGCACCGTTTTGATCCAGGTGATTGGGTCTTCGAGCTGATCCCCATCGGCGAATTCCAGGTACGTGGCGTGGCCGAACTCGCGCGCTACGGCGGAGGAAGCGAGAGGAAAGCTCTCCACGCAGTCGCGCACGGCGTTGCGAAACGCCGTGAAACGCGCCGCGAATTGCTCGGGTTCTAGGCTGTATTCGTCGTCTTCAAGGGCGTGATAGCCGATCAATACGCCGAACGCATTTTCGTCGCTCAGGGTCATGTGCGTGGCTCAGGCCAAACGCGAACGCGCGGCTTGAATGGCGGCCAGCGCGGCGCGGGCCTTGTTGCGTGTTTCTTCGGCTTCCAGCTGGGGAACGCTGTCGGCAACGACGCCAGCGCCTGCGCTGACTTCGAAGCGGCCGTCTTGCATGACGACCGTGCGAATCGCGATCGCTAGATCCAAGCTCGTGCCGCGCGTGACGTAACCGAGCGCGCCGCCGTAGGCGCCGCGCGGGCGAAGCTCCAACTCTCGAATGATCTGCATGGCGCGAACTTTGGGCGCCCCACTCAACGTACCAGCCGGGAAGGTGGCGCGGATCACGTCCCAAGGCCCGAGCTGCGGCGCGAGCTCGCCCTCGACCTCACTCGTGATGTGCATCACGTGGCTGTACTTCTCCACGCTCATGCGCAGGGGCACCTTCACGGTGCCGGATTTCGAGACGCGACCGACGTCATTTCTGGCCAAATCAATGAGCATCACGTGTTCAGCGAGCTCCTTCGGGTCGTTCAGCATTTCATGCGCGAGCGCGTCGTCTTCTTCCGGCGTGCGGCCGCGGCGGCGCGTGCCGGCGATGGGCCGCAGCGTGATGCGCTTGTTTTCGACGCGCACCAGCGTTTCCGGACTTGCGCCGGCGATGGCCACAGCGGAAGCGCCGTCGCGCTCGGGCAATTCCAAGAGGTACATGTACGGCGCGGGCGAGAGCACACGCATCGCGCGATACACGTCGAACGGGTCCGCACCGCCCGTGGGGGTCGAGAACGTACGCGCCGGGACGATTTGAAACGCATCCCCCGCGCGGATGTACTCTTTGGCGCGTTCGACGACACGACCGTAGTCCGCATCGCTCATGTTCACGTCCACGTCCGGCGGCAAGGCTTGCGGGTCGGGCGGGGAGACCAACGGTAACGCGGTGGCGAGCGAGAGATCATGCTCGGCGCGCTCGACTTCCGCCGGATCTTGCGCCGCAATCACCGCGGTATGCGTCAGGTTGTCGAACACGACGACCGTGGCGTCGGAAATCATGCGCGCGATCGGGCGCTTGCGGCCGAGCAGCTCCGGCCACGGCTCCACCTTGGTGACGAAGTGCACCATGTCGTACGTGAGCAGGCCGACGCAGGCCGTCGCAAAGCGCGTCGCAACGTCCGTTTGATCTTCGCCGCCGGCAGGCGCGAGCTCCG
>JBDTJC010000396.1:0-24229 GCA_039936055.1 Polyangiaceae bacterium
TCGGCGGCCCACCATCGACCCGCTCGGCCAGCGCGCCCTTTTCCTAGTGGCCCCCCAACCCCATCCCGCTTGCCCCTGCGAATTTGTGTCCCTCCGAACCCGATCCCAAGATCTCGCCCGATCCCCCTCCCGATCAACCGCTCCCCATCCCGCTTCCGGCCCCGTCACCAATCAAGACTGGGCGCTAGGCGGGGTGGGGCGCCTGCGGCAAGGGATCCACTGGCAAAGTGGATTTGCCAGTAATGCGGCCCTTGATGCGGTCCGAGACCACGTAGAAGGCGGGCACCACGAGCAGGCTGAGCAACGTGGAAAGCGTCAAGCCACCAAGCACGGCAATCGCCATCGGACCGCGGGTTTCGGAGCCGGCACCCAAGCCGAGCGCCGAAGGCACCGCCGCCATCATCGTGGCCGCGGTGGTCATCAGAATGGGGCGAAGGCGGATCGGGCCAGCCTCAAGCATCGCCTCGGCGGCGCTGAAGCGCTTTTCGCTGCGGACTGCGTTCGCGTAATCCACCAAGATGATCGAGTTCTTCTTAGTAATGCCCATCAGCAGCAAGATGCCGATCGCGCTGTAGATGCTGAGCGTTTTATCGCCCGCCCACAGCCCCAAGAACGCGCCCGCAACGGACAAGGGCAAGACCGTGAGCACCGTGACCGGATGCAAGAACGAATTGAACTGCGCGGCCAAGATCATGTAGGCGACCGCAATCCCGAACATGAGCGCAAAACCCAAGCTCTTCATGGAATCTTGGAAGTCACTGCTCTGCCCGCCTAGCACGGCGTGGTAGCCGACTGGAAAGTCCTTGGTGAGCCCAGTCACGAACGCCAAAGCCTCAGACTGTGAGTGCCCCGGTGCGACGTTCGCGGTCACGGATACCGAGCGCTCGCGGTCGATGCGATTGATCGACTGCAGTACCGGCTTCTCGTCCACGTTCACCATGGTCGAGATGGGCACCATTTTGCCGCTCGAACCGCGTACGTAAATATCCCCGATATCCTCGGGCGTTAAGCGTTGGGACAAGAGCATGCGCAGGCGCACGTCCAAGCGGCGCCCGCCGGAAGAATACTTGCCCACGACCACGCCGCCCACGAGCGCATTGATGGTCGAGGCCAGGTCTTGAATGCTGACGCCCAGGTCCGCCGTGCGCGCGCGGTCCGGGGTGACCATCACTTCCGGCAAACCGAGCTGGTAGTCCGTATCCACGTCCGTAGCGAGGCCGCTCTGCGACAATTCGTCCTTCACCTTCATGGCTTGGGCGACCAGCGTGTTCCAATCTGCGCCGCGCACGGAGACTTGAATCGGCGAGCCTTTGGAGCTGCCGATGCCCTGCTGCGAGGGATCTTGAACCGATACCCGGGCGCCCGGGATCACGAACTGCTTGCGCATGGAAGCCGCAAACTGTTGCTGCGTCATCTTGCGTTGATCCGGAGGCACCATGCTGACCGTGAGGCTGGCTGAGCCGGGGCTCACGTTGGCCATCACGCTTTGCACTTCAGGGTGCTTTCCGAGGGCGTCTTCCAACTTTTTTGCTTCGCGGTCCGCCTCTTCTACGTCACTGCCTGTGGGCGCCGTGACGCGTACGGTGAAGCGCGATTGGTCCTGAGGTGGCGTGAATTCGCTGGGCAGCGTGAGGCCAACCCCAAAGGAGAGCACCATCACCGTCGTAGACACTGCCAGCACCTTCCACGGGTGCGTCAGCGCGAAGGACAGCGCGCGATGATAGAAGTTCGCCAAACGGGTGAAGATGCGGTCGACCGTCACCGCGACACGGCTCTTGGCTCCGCCATGGTTAGCGAGCAGCCGAGCGCAACGCGCGGGTGCCAGAGTAACGGCCTCCACGTAAGAGATCGCGACAGCCAAGGACAGCGTGACGCCGAACTGGAAGAAGTAGCGCCCCACCACGCCGTCCATGAAGATCACGGGCAGGAAGATCGCGATCACCGCTGCCGTGGCGGCCAGGGCGGCAAAGGTGATCTCGCGCGTGCCGTCGGCGGCGGCCCTAAAGCCGTCTTTGCCCATCTCGCCGTGTCGGTAAATGTTCTCCATCACCATCACCGCGTCGTCCACCACGAGGCCGATGGCCAGCGACAGGCCGAGCAGGGTGAACGTGTTGAGCGTGAAGCCCGCCGCCCAAATCACCGCGATGGTGCCGAGCAGCGACATCGGGATCGCGAGCAGCACGTTCAGCGTGGCCGAGAATGATCCCAGAAACAGCCAACACACCAGGGACGTGAGGCCCACGGCTAAGACCAACTCGGTCTCGATTTCGTGCACCGACTCCTTGATGAAGTCGGTGGTGTCGAACAAAACGTCGATTTCCATGCCGGGCGGCAGGGTCTTGCGCAATTCGTCCACGGCGGCGCGCACATCAGCAGCGACGGTCACAGCGTTCGAGCCGTGCTGTTTGAGCACGCTCATCGCCTGCAAGGGCACGCCGTCGATGCGCGCGATGGTGCGCGCGTCCTCGAAGCCGTCCTCGATCAGCGCGACGTCTTGTAGGTAGATTGGCGCGCCGTTCTTATCGCTGACGATGATGTGCTTGAAGGTGTCCAGGTCGAGCGCCTCACCGAGCACCTGCACGGTGATGTCCTGCCCGGGCGTTTCGAGCTGGCCACCGGGCACGACCACGTGCTGCTTGGTGAGTGCGCTAGTGATGTCCGACACGGTCACGTTGCGCTCGATCAGCTTGGCGCTGTCGACCCAAAGCCGAATGTTACGATCCAGGTAGCCGCTGGTCGTGACTTGGCCAACGCCGGGAATGGTCTGCAGCTTCTGCTGCACCTGATAGCGCGCCACATCCGCCAACAATTGCCGTGAAAATGCGCCCTTTAGGCCGACGGTGAGCAGCGGCGTGTCATCCGGGTTGCTCTTCGAAACCGTGGGCTGCTGCACGTCCTTCGGTAGGCTGCGTTGCGCTTGCGAAACTTTGGCCTGCACGTCCTGCAAGGCCAGATCGATATTGCGATTGAGCGCGAAGACCGCCGTCAGGCGCGCACTGCCCAGGCGAGCCGTGGCTTCGATGCGTTGCACGCCCTCGACCTGCGCCAATGATTCTTCTAGCGGCTGAATGATACCGCTCTCGATTTCTTCAGGACCCGCACCCGGCCAGCCCAAGCTGACGGTGACGTTCGGCGCATCCACATCCGGCATTTGGCTGACGCCGATGCGCGAGGAAGCGACCAACCCGAACAGGATCGTGCCGGCCATGAGCATCCAGGCCAAGACCGGGCGACGAATGCAGACTTCGGTGAAACTCACGGCGCACCGGCGGCAACGGGCGCAGGCGGCGCACCTCCATCGCGATGTTTGTGCGGTTTTGCGCCGTCAGCCGCAGCGTTCGCGGCGGCGCCAGTCGCGAGCGCGGCGCTGCCTGCGGGTGCAACGCCAGCGTCACTGACTTCGTCACTCGTGCCGGCGGGCATGGTGGTGACCACATTTACCTTTGCACCGTCGGTCAGCGCTTCCACGCCGCGCGTGACCAGCATGTCCCCCGAGTTGAGCCCGGACTTCACCTCCACCATGCCTTCGGGGGTGTGCAGGCCGAGCTGCAGCGTGTGCTCGTGCGCCACGTTACCCACCACCACATACGCCAAGAAGCCGCGCTCACTTGGGCGCGCGGCAGTTTGCGGAATCATCACGAACGCGCGCGTGGACGGCAGTTTGACTTCGACCTGCGCGAACGAGCCGGGGCGCAACCAAAACTGATGCGTGGCTTGGGTATCGATCTGCGCGGTGACGGGGACCAGGCGCGATTCGGCGTCTGCGGCGCCCGCGACAAGCGTGATTTTACCGGTGTATTTGTTTTGGCTGTCTTTGAGCGTGAATTCCACGGGCATAGCCGGCTTGAGGCGCGGCGCCTCCGACGTGGTCACGTTGAAGTGGAGCAGCATCGGGTCGCGCTGCAGCAAGGTAGCCACCACAGTACCGGCCTGGACGTATTGTCCGGTTTCTACGCTGCGCGTTTGGACGGTGCCCGCGACCGGCGTCTTCAGATTCGAGTCATCCAAGTTGAGCTGCGCGAGCTTGAGCGCCTCTTTAGACACATCCACGCTGGCTTGCGCGGTACGCAACTTGGTCTGGTACGTCTCGAGCTCTTCTGCAGCGATCACGCCGGGGTTGGAAACACTCGCGCCTTGGCGGCGGTTCAGGCTCGCTTGCGCGTCCGCTTCGGCGGCCGAGGCACCTTCGAGTGCGGCCTTGGCCGAGCTCACGCTGAGCGCGTAGCGACGGCTATCGATATAAGCCATCACTTGGCCGATTTTCACGTCTTGGCCTTCGACGAAGGTCACTTTGTCGATCACGCCGGAGACGCGCGCGGTGATCTGCACGTGCTCGAAGGCATCCACGACGCCCGGCGCTTGGATGTCCACCGTGTGTGGGTCAGCCGTGACCTTGATCGCTTCCACGGGGAAGGCAACGCCTTTACCGCCTGCACCGCGCTTGCCGTTAGCAGCTGGTGCGTCCGCCTTCTTAGAGCAAGAGGCGACCGCAGATGTGCCCAATAAACCTGCGCAAAGCGCCACAATCGAACGTCTCATTGCAAACCATCGAGGGGAAAAAGGCCGAGCGCCGAGCGCAGATCCAACTCGGCTTGGCGCACGTTGAGCTCAGCCGCCGCCACGGCGACCTCGGCGTCGAATTTGGTGGAGTTGCCGTTCACGAGTTCGATCGCTTTGGCGAGGCCCTGCTTGTACAGCACGCTGGTTTCTTCCTCGCTGCGGCGCGCAGCGTCTTCGCCTTGTTGCGCGGCCACTAAAGAGTTGCGGGCGGCGGCCAACTCGGAAACGGCCACGCGCACGTCGGTTTCCACGCGCCGCGCCAGCGCACGCAACTGCAGCTCCGAGGCGATGCGCGCCGCGTTGCGCGATGTGGAATCCGCGCTGCGCGAACCGCCATCCCAGATCGACCAATTGAAGTTGATGGCAATCGAGGTGTCGTAATAACGACCAGCGATGATCACTTGGTCTTGCGCGCGTGCCTGGGCGGTGGCTCCCAACGTGGGCACGAAGCGCAAGCCTGGCTCATCCGAAAGCGCAGAGGCCGAGGCCGCACTGGCGCGCAACGCAGCCAAATCCGGCCGTGTCGCGATCGCGATGTTCACGAGGCCAGCCAAGCTTTGCGTGGCGGGCGCGAGGCTTTGCGTGGGCGCGCTGAGGTCTTCTTCGATCTGCGTCGGCTCGGCGATCAGGTATTCCAAGTTCAGGCGCGCCGCCTCGAGGGAGTTGGCGGCGTTGATCGAGCTCTGGTCCGCTGAGGCGCGTTCGATCTGCGAGCGGGTGACGTCATTGCTACTGACCAGGCCGGAGCTGGCGCGCACCTGCGTGTCGTCCAGGGTGGCGTTGGCTAAATCTAGCCGACTCTTGGCGGCTTTCAGCACGCGCTGTTGCGCGACCACCGAAAAGAACGCGCGCGCCGCATCGAAGGCGAGCTGACGTCGCGCATCCACATGATTGAAGCGCGCCGAGTCGTAGCTGTGCTTGGACGCTGCATACAGCGGGAACGCAGTGGCGTTGAACAACGGCTGCGAGAGCGTGAGCGCGGCCGTTGCGGACGTGTTGGGCGTCTTTTCGTGGGCGTCTTGCGGACGCCAGGTTTCCCCCGCGCTGGCCGAGATATTGGGCAAGAACGCCGCACGCGCCTTGGTGACAGCGGCCTCCGCCGAGATCACGTTCTGATCGGCGATCTCCGAGCGCTCGTTGCGGCTCAGCGCTAGCTTCACCACGCTTTGCAGCGACAGATCTTGCGCCAAGGCTGGGCGCGCGAGGAACAGCACGGCGCAACCGGCGAGTGAGAACGCGGCTCCCCTCAGGCACACCGCTGCCTCCCTCTCGGAGTGACGACTCATGGCAGTCTGACGATGTTCGCCGTCATCGCCCAGGTAGGCAACGACGAGTCGCCCTTCTACACAAACTTACACAGTGCGCGCGCCCTGAGTGGCTCTACCGAGATGGAGCAGAGCCGCAGCAACGGTCGCCGCGAGCGCGCAGAGGGCCTCATCGGGAGGCGCTTCGTGGACAATGTAGTCCCGCGCGATCACGTCGTAGCCGGCGAGGTGGCGCACATGGCGCAGCACTCCCCCGCCCGGTAGGTCGAGGCTCGCGATCGTCGAAACCCGCGCGTCTGCGTCGAAGGGCGCGCCGAAGCGAGCCAAGACCGCACGCAGCGCACCTTGCGGCAGCGGCCACGCGCCGTCGTCCGAGACAATCTCGAGCTGCGTCGTGTCCACCCGCAGGTACACCGTCGACAGTTCGCCACTTGCCGCAGAGAACTCGTGGATCTTGAACATGAGCCCCGTAGAGCAGCCTAGCCCGAGTGGCCGGCCCCGCGAAATGGCCCGCTTACCAGCCGAGTTCGGCGTGTAACGCCGCTTCGCGCGGCCCCCGCCGTGCGGGCGCCCCGGACGCCAGCTTGCGCGCAGGGACGCCACACTTTGCGGGAAAAAAGCCCGAGATCAGCTGGCTTCAGGCTGCGCTTGAAGCCGACCCCGGTGTATGTTTCCCCACATGAGTAGCGACACGTATCACGAGCCTCTCGAGCTCTTGTCGGAAGACACCAAGAACACGCACCGCGCCATCGTCTCGCTCATGGAAGAGCTGGAGGCGATCGACTGGTACCAGCAGCGCGCGGAAGCGTGCTCGGATCCCGAGCTCGCCAGCGTACTCACGCACAACAAGAACGAAGAAGTGGAACACGCGATGATGACGCTCGAGTGGCTGCGTCGCACGAACCCGGTGTTCGCAAGCAACATCGACACTTACTTGAAGTCGAGTGGACCCATCACGGAAGTGGAAGCTGCGATGATGGCAAGCGGTGGCGGCGGGGGTGGCGGCAACAAAGCAGGCGGAGAGAGCAAGGGCTCGTCCGCGAACAACTCGCCTTCGCTCGGTATCGGTAGCTTGAAAGGGAAAAAGTGATGGATCTGCTGAAACGTAGCAAAGCTCCGCTTGTTGACGAGGCGTGGCAGCAAATCGACGAAGAGGCCCGGCGCGTCTTGAAGCTGCACTTGGCCGGCCGCAAGCTGGTAGATTTTTCCGGACCGCACGGTTGGGACCTGGGCGCGGTCAACACCGGTCGCTTGAAGCACATCCAGCGCGGGCCGGAGCAGCGCGTGGGGCACGCCATTCGGGACGTGCGCCCGCTCGTGGAGTTGCGCGCGCCCATTCTGCTGCCGATTTTGGAGTTGGACTACGCAGCGCGCGGCGCCGATGACCTCGACTTGGATCCAGTGATTGAGGCTGCGGAAAGCGTGGCGCGCGCAGAAGACGACGCCATCTTCCACGGCTTTGCCGAGGGCAAAATCACCGGCATCATCGAAGCCAGCCCGCACACGCCGATCGAAGTGCGCTCCAGCCAAGCTTGGCCCGCCGCGGTCAGCGCCGCCAAAGAGGTGTTGCGCATGGCCGGCGTGAACGGCCCCTACGCGCTCGCCCTGGGCAGAGAAGCCTACGACGAACTCACCGCCGACGGCGACGACGGCTACCCGCTCAGCAAGCGCCTCGAAGAACGCGTCGCCGAAGGCTCGCTCATTTGGGCCCCTGCCTTGAAAGAAGGCGCAGTCCTGATGTCCACCCGCGGCGGGGACTACGAACTCACTGTCGGCCAAGACCTGTCGGTCGGTTACGCGTCACATGATCGCACGACCGTCGAACTCTACCTGACCGAGTCATTCACCTTCCGCGTCCTAGAAGACAAAGCCGCAATCCTGTTACGCCGCGTGCGCTGAACACACAGCAAGCCGAAGAACGCTTCCGAGGCATCCATCACTCAGGGTGGATGCCGTGCATCGCGCAACGGCAAAAGACGGCGCGCGCGTACAAAACGGCCTCCTCTCCGCCAAAGGCTGAACCCCGCCGCTGACTGGGAAAAACGAGCACCGTGCCCGCTCATGACGGCGACCACCGACTTTTGCGTGTACGGTTCGGCGGCGCATGGCCCTGCCCCTCGATCTTCCGCCCGCACCGCACGGCCTCAAAGGGCGCGCGGCCGAACTCGCTACACTCTCGAAGACGATCGAGAGCGCGGCACCCACGCGCCTCGCTCTCGTGGGTGCGGGTGGCAGCGGCAAGTCCATGTTAGCTAGCGCGCTCGCGCACCGTTTGGCGCGCTTCTTTGCGCGGCGCGTGCATTGGTTTCGCGTCGGCTCGTGGGACTACTACACGCTGACCGAGATGCTGGCGCTGCGCATGGGTGTGGCAGATGGCGAGGACCGCGTGGCGAGCCTGAACGCGTTTTTCGTGCGCACGGGGCCACGGCTGATCGTGCTCGACAACCACGAGGACGACCGCGCGATGGCGCGGTTCTTGGAGGCGTTTGCGGGCTCACCCGTCACTTTCGTGATCACCGCGCGCCGCTGTTTGCTGGCGGGGGTGCTGATTTTTCCGGTGACTGCGCCGCTCGTCACCTCGGGGCGCAGCGCGTTTCCGCGCGTGGCGCGGCTGACGCGCATGCTGCGTTGGAACCCGCTGGCGCTCGACATTGCGGATGGCATCGTGGCTGCGGGCGCAGCAACGGTCGCACAGCTCGAAACGTTCTTGACCGATCACGGCGTGCAGCGCGTGCGCGCCATCGCGCACGAGGATGATTTACCGGAAATCGCTTTCTTGGTGGACTGGGCCTGGCAACGGCTGAGTGCGCCGAGCAAACGCATCCTGGGCGTGCTCGCGCATATCGAAGGCGATCATGTGGATCTCGCGTCGCTCGCTAAGTTGGCCGGCATACGCAGCGGCGTGGCGGAGGCATTGGCGCCGCTCGTGCGCTGGCACTTGGTGCAGGAGCCCGTCGCGAACCGTTATACGCTGCACGCAGTGGTGCGTTACGCGCTAGTGCCGCGCAGCAAGCCGGCCGCGGCGCGCGTCTTCGAACATTACGTGGGTCTACTCGAGCGGCACCCGGAGCGGCTGTTACTGGAGCAAACCCACCTCTTTGCGGCAATGGACCACGCTCACCGCACCAGCAACCTCAACGCGATGTTACGCGTGGAGGCGCTGGCGCGGCGCTTGGCGGGGCTGGACTAACTCAGGGCGTGCACACGGGCGTGGTCACCTTGCCTTGCGCGCAATCGGTGAAGGTGTTGCCCGAGGCCGCCGCCGTGTAGTCGTTGCTGATTGCACCGCTGAGGCTGCCGGAATCAGTGGCGATACCCCAGGTCTGCGAGTGCGAGACCGCCGTGTGTGTGATGCTGGGCCCGTCCCACATCGCGGCACCCGGGCTAGAGATCTGGATCGCACCGCCTACGTCATCCCCGCAGCGCCCGACGTGCAAACCGCTGGTGTTGATCAGATCCAGACCGGCGTACTCGAGGTTCAGGTAGCTCACCTTGGACTTCGTCGGGCTGTAGAAGTTGCCCACGAAGTAGATCCCCTCCCAGTCACCGGGGCCTGGAACGTCTTCTGCGGAGGTCAAGGTGACGGGCTTGTCTGCGGTGCCGGCGATCACGAGGTCACCCTCGTGCTTGTCGCCGACTTGCAGCTGCTTGCCCATGTGCAGCGTGACGCCAGCATCAATGGTCAACGTCGCGGGGTGGTCGTCGTCCACGCCCGAGATGATGAGCGAGCCGTCCTTGTAATAGTAGGGCAGACCGATGTCGGTGATCTCGGCGTCGTGCTCGATGTACAAGGGCGGAGCCGCCGTGATCAGGCGCGCGCGCTTCACGGCCGCGGGGATATTGTCCATGTACATCGTGAGCGCGCTCGCGACGGATTTCTCCGCGTACCAGTTGAGCTCGGTCACGGTGTCGTAATCCGGATCACCCGAGGCGTGCGCTGCGAAACCGGTGAACGTTATCTTGGATGCAGCGTCGATGCCGTTCGGCGTGCCAACGCGGAAGCCCTTCGACTGCACCGCGCCGACCGTCACGTGATCGAGCTTGAGCGGCACGCTCTTATCGGTGCCGTTGCCCTGAGCCGTGTCGTCGAGCTCGATGGCGTAGGAAGCGCTGCCGCCACCCGGGCCGCCGTACCAAATGTCCAGATACGACACGTTCGAGCCCTCGTAGGTGTCGAACTTGATGCCGCCGTGGAAGGCGTCCACCTTCGTGGCGTCATCCGTGGTCGGGAACGCGGTAATGACGACGTGCTTGTCGGCCGTGCCGTTGATGTGAATCTCGCCCGGATCGATCCCTTCACCGACGTAGATCTTGGCTTGATTGGTCATGCAGATCACGGTGCCGGCGTCGATGGTGAGCGTGTGCCCTTCCACCTTGAAATCGTCCTGGATCAGGTAGATCTTGTCCGAGGTCCAGTGCGTGTCTGCCGTGATGGTGACGCCTTGCACGTCCACGGAGTTGGCAAGCTTGGGATGAATCGGATCGCTCTCCGGGCACAGCATCGGCTTCGGTGCAGTGGGCAGCGTGCTGCCGCCCCCGGAACCTGCGACGCCCGTACCAGCGCTCCCACCGGGCTCGTCCACCGCCCCGCCTTCGGTGTTCGCGGTGCCCGCGGTGCCGCCCTCGCCGACGCCGGGGGCGCCGCCTGGGCCGTTGCCCTTACCGCTGCTGGCGCCCGCGCCAGTTCCTGCATCGGCGCCGGAACCGGACGACCCATCAGCCGTCTTCTTGTCGCTCGAGCTACACGAAACCGAGACACACAGCGCGGACGCAGCCGCGACGCAAGCCAACCAAGATATCGACTTCATTTACCCATCCTCCTCATTCGCACCCGTGAGAGAGCGAGCGTGTTCCAAGTGGAACCGACTTTTCTAGTCCCTTCGTGGTGCCTGCGGAAACCCCGTTTTCACGCTTCTTTTGGTGGCCACTGTAGGTGTGGCCGAAACGCACGGGTAAACGACGTCACGACGCGCGATCACCGGTTCGCGAAAGCCGCGGGCTGGCCCGACCCGACCCGAGATGAGAAGCGTTAGTTTTGGGGTGAGGGCCCCAAAACTAGAAGCCCGCACCCCGCTGGGTTCAATCCACCGGGGCGGGAGCTGAGCTCCCGCATCAAGAAGACGCGGGGACGCGCGTCTTGAGCGTGTCGACGGCGTGTACCGGCGCCAGATCACCCTTCATGAGGTGGGCGATTGCGCTGTACACCAAGCGTTGGCTTTCCAGCATGCCTTTGCCCGCGAAGGCTTCCGAAACGACCTCGATGCTGAAGTGACCGCCCGCGCCGCTAACAGCCGCCTTGGAGCCGGGGATCGCTTGCTCGATGGCTTCACGGAGAGCGTCGACAACGGAGCCTTGGAAATTCGTGGGATGCGATGACATGTGCCTCAGGACTCCGTCGTAGAATTAGTAACGCGGCACGCTCGGGTCGACTGTTTCCGACCAAGCGTGAATGCCGCCGCGTAGGTTGTAAACATTGCGAAAGCCCTCGCCAAGCACTTGCTCTGCCGCATTCTGACTGCGCATGCCATGGTGGCAAATGAAGGCGATCGGCGCGTTGCGGTCCAACAGAAGCAGGTACTCTTGACCGGCTTCATCCAGTGAGCGCGCAACCGGAATGTTGGCCAGCGCGCGCTCGTGATCCGGACGCACGTCGAACAGGGTAATCGCGCCGCGATCTAGCAGTGCCTTCAGCTCAGGCGGACTGAGTTGTTTCACGGTCGCGGGTTGATTCGGGTTCTCGATCTTGAACCCGGCTTGCTCACCGTCGACGAAGTCGATGCTCATGCCGTCAGCGCGACGAGCGCTACCGGAGTCCACATACAGCGCCAGCCCCGAGACCGAAAGCTCGAGCGTGTTCGGCTCACGCGGGGCGAAGTACAGGTCATTTTGGAATGCTGCGTCGATCTTGAGGTGCAGCACCTCACCGTCGGCATCGACCAGCGCGCCTTGGAACGCTTTCAGCGCTGCATCACTGATCGTGATCTTGGGCAGCACGGGCGGCGCGCCCGGCTTAGACAACAGCTGCGAGAGCTCCCCGGACTCGTTCAGCGCACGCACGATGTCACAACCGCCAACGAACTCCCCGTTCACGAACAGTTGCGGAATGGTCGGCCACTGCGAGAACTCCTTGATGCCATCGCGGAGGTCGGCCGAGCTGAGCACGTCCACCGTTTCGTACTCGGGCACGAGCTCATCCAAGATCTGTACGACTTGCGCAGAGAAGCCGCACTGCGGCTGGCGCCGCGTGCCTTTCATGAACAAGACGACGGGGGTTTGCGTGACGAGTCCAGAGATACGGCTACGAAGAGCGTCCGAGATCATGATCGTGGTCCGGCGTGTAGCACTGGCCGGCGGCGCAATCCAATCATCGCGAGCAGAACGGGCCCCCCGGGCTCGCCGAGCGAGCCGGCGAGCCCGATTTACTCGACCCGCGGTCGTGGACAGGGCGGCTCAAGCCCGCGCTACTTGGTGTGCGCGGTGCGCTTGGAGCGGCTCTGTAGACACGCCCCGCGCTCACGCGGGCTTCTTGTCGTGCTTGTGTCCGAGCTTGCCGTCTGCGTGGGCCTGCTGCAGCTCCGCTTGCGAGACCCTACCGTCCTTGTTGGCGTCGGCAACTTGGATGTGCGCCCAACGTTTTTCGCCCACTTCTTCTTGCGTCAAGAAACCGTCGTTGTTCTTGTCCGCCTTCTTGAAGCGTTCGCTGGCGTGCTGCGCGCGATCCCCTTCGGATTGATGCTTGCCGTGCTCACCAGAGCACTGCGGGCGCGCGCCATCGTGAGTGGGTGCGTCAGCGAACGCGAGCGAGCTGATGAGGCCGCCCAACGCCACCACGCTGATGGCTAGACCGGTGCGAACACGAGAGCTGATGGTTTTCATTTTCTTTCAATCTCCTTCGCTTATTCCGACGCGAGAGCGTGCCAGGTCCCTACGAAGAAAAATGGCGTGCCCGCCAAAGCGACACAAACCGGCAAAACAGCGCTCAAAGGAACAGAACAACAAACGCAGCGCAGGATTCCGGCTCTACTGCTATTGCGCGCCGCGCCACGCACCGCGGCCACGAGCGCGAACGCGGTCACCCAACAGGGAAAGAATGCCGCTCGGCTCGGGCCGGCGATGGTATGAAGGAAGCTCGATGAAAAAACTTAGGGACCGGAGGCGGCCGCGCCTCGGCCGGCTGTCATGAACGAGACGGAAGCTGCGCTCGCGATCGAAGAGCCTTCGCTCGAACCGCGCAAGCGCCTGAACCGCTCCGAAAAGCGCCAAGCCTTGCTGGACGCGGAGCCGCTTGCGCTCGGGTCTTCCTGGGCGCGAGTCTGGTGCAAGAGCATGCAAACGGACGGGCGGCTCGTGGTCGGCGGTTGGCCCGGCACACTCGCCGAAGCGCGCGCGCGCGTACAGGGACATTTGGGGGGTGAGCTCGTGCGGCGCCGCATGCCCTCGCTCAGCATGGAAGAGCTGAACGCCGCCACCAGCGCCGCCTACCAACGTGCCAAGCGGGATTGGCTGATCGCCGCACGCGACATGCGCCCCAAAGGCGCGCGCAACACTGATGACGACGAAGATGACGGTGACGAGTGAAAGCCCCTGAACCCGTTCCGCCCTGTAAAGTCACGATGCAGTACCGGAGCGGGGCGGGTAAAGTCTTCGAGCTTGAGAGCGCGGGAAAGCTTTTGGACGTGCACGTCACCCCGCGCCAAGAGACGGACACGGCCGGGGAATGGCGGGTGACCGCGCAAGATCGCCGCGGTGGGGACGCCACGGTGATCACGGAGTGGGGCGCCACGCGGGGCGAAGCCCTGGAGAAGGTCAGTCGCGCCTGGGTCGAACAAATGACCGAGCGTAACTTGAGCGCCTTCGACTGGGTCGCAGTCACCAAAACACTCCAGGCGATCCGCGCGATCTGAGGCTTTGCAGGTGGTTCGGGCGGCTTGCCAAAGGCTGTCCGGCGGCACATTCTAGGGCTGGTGCCGCCGCCTGACTCAGCGCAAGAAGCGTTTGACTTCGTCATCGTCGGCAGTGGTTTCGGCGGCAGCGTCAGTGCTATGCGCCTGGCCCAGAAGGGCTACCGCGTCGCGGTCGTCGAAGCCGGCAAGCGCTGGGCCGCGAGCGACTTCCCAAAGAGCAACTGGAACGCCCTCAAGTACCTTTGGGCACCCAAGCTGCGCTGCTTCGGCATACAAAACATCACGCTGTTGAAGGGCGTGATGGTGCTGCATGGCGCAGGCGTGGGCGGTGGCAGCCTAGTGTACGCGAACACGCTGATGCGCCCGCTGCCGAGCGTCTTTGACGATCCCGCGTGGAGTGGCTCGGTGCGTTGGCAAGATGAGCTCGGCCCGCACTACGAGACCGCGCGCCGAATGCTGGGCGTGACCGAGAATCGCGCGCTGATGGAGGGTGAGGAAACCTTGCGACGCGTGGCGGAGCGCATGGAGTCCGCGGACAGCTTTCACGCCACGGAAGTGGGCGTGTTCTTCGGCAAGCCAAACCAAACCGTGCCCGACCCGTACTTCGACGGGGCTGGCCCCGAGCGCACGGGCTGTAACCTGTGCGGCGGGTGCATGGTGGGCTGTCGCTTTGGCGCCAAGAACACGCTCGACAAAAATTACCTGTATTTCGCCGAGTCCTGGGGCGCGCACGTGCTTCCCGAGCTCAAAGTCACGCGCCTGATCCCCGTTGCAGACGGCTACGAAGTCGAGACTGAACGAGTCACCGCCTTGCTCAGCCCCGCAGGGCCACGCTTGCGCGCCAAACGGGTAATCGTCGCCGCCGGCGTGCTCGGCACGGTCGAACTCTTGCTCAAGAATCGAGACAAGCATGGCACCCTGCCCGCGCTCTCCCAGCGGCTCGGTGATTTCGTGCGCACAAACGGGGAAAGCTTGCTCGGCGCAACCAGCTTCGACGCGCATCGCGAGCTGTCGCGCGGCATCGCCATCGGCGCCGCTTTTCATCCGAACTCACTCACCAAAATCGAAGCCGTGCGTTATCCGAGCGGCTCCGGCGCGATGCGCCTCCTCGCCGTGCCGCTCACACCGAATGGCAATGCCATCACTCGCCCGCTCAAGATGGTGTGGCGCATGCTGGCGCGTTTGCCGCGCATGTTGCGGCTGTGGCGAGTCACGGATTGGGCGCGCAGTACGGTTATCTTGCTGGTGATGCAGTCCGTGGATCAGCATTTGCGCCTGCGCCTGGGCCGCTCACTGCTCGGACGCCGCCTGAAGGACACCGCCACGGATCAGCCCGTGCCCAGCTACTTGCCGATTGCTCAACGAGCCGCGGAGATCTTGGCTGAAGAGCTAAACGGCGAGCCGCAAAATGTGATCTCGGAGGTGATGCTGCGCACGCCGGCAACGGCGCATATCCTCGGGGGGTGCTGCATCGGTCGGGACGCGACGTCCGGAGTGATCGACGAGCAGCATCAGGTCTTCGGCTACTCGGGCTTGTACGTGTGCGACGGCAGTGTCGTGCCGGGGAACCTGGCCGTAAACCCGAGTCTCACGATCAGCGCGCTGGCTGAGCGCTTCGCGTCCTTCTTTCCACTCGCTCCAGGCCTCACTGAAGCCGAGTTCGCGGCACGTCAAATCCGTTTCAGCGTGTCGTAGCCGGGCATCCGCGCGCGCTCCTGCTATGGTGCGCCGCGATGGATACCGATTTCTCTATTCTGCCGCTTTCCCCCGCGCTTTTGGCGGTGGTGGCCGAGCTCGGTTTCCAGAAAATGACGCCGATTCAGGCCGAAACCCTGCCCGCGCTGTTGGAGGGGAGGGATTTGGTCGGGCAATCGCGCACGGGCAGCGGCAAGACCGCCGCCTTCGCGCTACCCGTCCTGCAGCGCATCGAGCCGGGAACGCGGGAGCTGAGCGCACTGGTGCTGTGCCCGACGCGTGAATTGAGCGCCCAGGTGGCGCGTGAAATCCGCCGCTTGGGTCGGCGGCACGCCGGACTGTCAGTTTTGGTGCTCGCGGGCGGCGAGCCGCTGGGGCGGCAAAAGAGTGCGCTGGAGAAGGGCGTGCACATTGCCGTGGGCACGCCAGGGCGCGTTTTGGACCACCTGCGCCGCCGCACACTGCGCGTGCACGCCGTGGCCACCGTGGTGCTGGACGAAGCGGATCGCATGCTGGACATGGGCTTTCAGGAAGATATGGAGAAAATCCTGAAGGCGCTTCCGTCGGATCGGCAAACGGTATTCTTCTCCGCTACGTACCCGAGTTCCATCGAAGCGTTGTGCGCGAAGCACCAAAAAGACCCGCTATTCGTGAAGATCGAGGCCGAGGCGGCGGAGGCGAAAGAGATCACACAGCTCGTGCTCAAAGCCGAAACCGAGCAGAAGATCAGCGCGCTGCGTTGGGTGCTCGCCAGCTACCCGCACGAATCTGCATTGGTGTTCGCGAACCTCAAAGTGACGGTCGCGGAGATCGCCAAGACCCTCGGTGAGATGGGCGTCGCAGCGGCCAGCTTGCATGGGGATCTCGAGCAATTCGAGCGCGACCGCGTGATGGCGAAGTTTCGCAATGCGAGCACACGCGTGCTCGTCGCGACGGACGTGGCCGCGCGCGGCATCGACATTGCGGATTTGGACTTGGTCGTGAACTTCGATCTGCCCTCGGCACCGGACATTTACGTGCATCGCATCGGGCGCACGGGGCGCGCTGGCAAAACCGGGCTCGCGGTCTCCCTGCGCACCGGCCGCGAAGAGGGCAAAGTAGCGGCGATCGAGCAATTCACCGGCCAAAAGCTGACCATGACCGAGCGCGAGATCGTGCCGCGCGGCGAAAAGGCCGCGCAGAGCAAGACGCTCGAGCGAGACGCCAAAATGATCACCCTGCGCATTTCCGGCGGGCGCAAAGCCAAGCTGCGCCCCGGCGATATCCTGGGCGCGCTCACCGGTGAAGCAGGCGGGCTAGACGCGAGCAACGTGGGGAAGATCGAGATTCACGATCATTTCGCGTACGTCGCCGTCAGCAAGAGCGTCGGGCAAGCCGCGCAACAGAGCTTGAGCAGCGGGCGCATCAAGGGCCGCAAGTTTCAGGTCACGTTCGAGGAGTAGTGCCCCTCCCTGAGATTCAGCTCCCCCCGTAAGCGTGCCCGTGCCCGTGCCCGTGCCCGAAAAACGGACAGCGCGGCCCAACGGCGCTCCGCACTGGCGCACGCAAGCTGCTGCGAGGCGACCCACAAAAACTGAGAAAGGTGAGAGGGAGACCGGGCACGGGCACGGGCACGTCTACGGGGGAGTCAGCAATCAGGGAACCTAGTGGATCACGGACAGACGCCGGTGCTCAGGATGCCAGTGCCCGCCGCCGCGGCTGAGCAAGCATTGCTGTATCCCCGGACGTCGCAGCCACACACGGGCGCGTAGATATCCGGGCACGCTTGGGGGCGCGGCGCGCAAGTGGCGGAAGCGTCCGCCGCGCCACACGCCTGCCCAGGCATGTACGCACAGTAGTCAGTGGAGCTGCAGGTGTTGCCGATGAGGCCGCCGCAGGCAACAGCCATCGTTGGACACGTCTCGTGCCCGCACACCCACATGCCTTCGCTGCAGTTACAATCGGCGCAGCCGTTGCTGGCTGTGGCGTTTTCCGGCGCGCAGGGGTCTCCGCCGTTGACGGTGGCAGCGCTTCCGGCAGCGCCCGCGTCACCGCTGCCGGCATCCGCGGCAGCCCCCCCGGCAGCGCTGCCGGCGTCGCCCACGGCACCGCCGTTGCCCCGCACCGAGCCCTTACCGCCAGCCTCGATGTAGCCGCCGGAGCCATCACCACTGCTCGGGGATTTGCCGGCGCACCCGGCGAGTAAGAGCCCGAAGCCGACGGTCACCAAAGCACGCACGATGGGGCTCATTGTAGCGCTGATTGGAGCTCAGCGCCGTCGGCGCGGCGAGTCGTTATCAACGCGGTCGGTCGCCGCGGGCTGCGGCTCGCGAACGGCGTTGGGTATGCCCTCTGGCGCGCGGCGCGTCAGCACGATGACCTCGGGGCCACGCACGGGACGGCGCCCGGCATTGCGATCCGCGCCATTGCCCTGCCCACCGCCGTTGCCCTGCGGACGACCACCGCCATTGCCCTGCGAACGACCACCGCCATTGCCCTGCGGACGACCACCGCCATTGCCCTGCGAACGACCACCGCCGTTACCCTGCGAACGACCACCGCCGTCGCTCTGCGAACGACCGACGTCGTGGCTCTGCGAACGACCAACGTCGTGGCTCTGCGGACGACCACCGCCGTTGCCCTGCGAACGACCACCGCCGTTACCCTGCGAACGACCACCGCCGTCGCCCTGCGAACGACCGACGTCGTTGCTCTGTGGGCGACCGACGTCGTTGCTGCGCTCAGGGGCGCCGGACTGTGACGCGATGTTCGCGCGCGCCGAAGCCATCTGTAGTCGCGGCGCGCCACCGGTTGCCGGGCGTGTGCCACTGCCCTGATTCGAGGGTTGGCGATCGCGCCCATCGTGATTCGCTTGCGCACTGCGTTGCTGCTGCGGCCGCTGATCGCGACTCTGCGGCTGTTGCGGGCGCTGATCGCGGGCTTGTTGCGGGCGGCGTTCCTGATCGAAGACGCGCCGTGGCTCGGGCGGGGGTGGGCGCCCCGTGGGCATGAAATCCGGTGTCAGCTCGCGCCGCACATAGGCGCGCCAGATCTCGCGTGTGTCGCCATTCAATCTCGCCTGCAGGCTGCGGTCGATCTCCGCGAAGTGCCCGAGGATGTTGCGCGCATCGCGCATGAAGAAAGATTCGGAATTACTGTTCTGCGCCGCCGCCACGATCTGCGGAAAATCGATGAGCGTCGCGCCGCCCGCGGCCCAAAGCACGTTGTAGGGCGAAAGGTCACCGTGGATCAGATCGCAGGACAAAATGCGGACGAGTTGAGCGAGCATGTCCAGGTAGGCAGCGCGCGCTTCTTCCGGACTCAGCTCGGTATCGATGAGGCGCGGGGCGGGCTCACCGTCATGGCCCCGGACGAGCTCCATGAACAAGACCCCCTCCAGGAACAGCACAGGGGTCGGCACGCGCACTCCGGCCCCGTGCAACTTGTACAGCGCCGTCGCTTCAGCTGCCTTCCAAGCGTCCTCAGCGGCCTCTTGGCCAAATTTGGAACCGCGGTCCATGGCGCGCTGAGAGCGCGTGTTGCGCACCGATCGGCCCTCCTTGTACGTCGCGTTGCTCTTGAAGCTCCGTTGCGCGCGGTCCTTGTAGACCTTGGCCGCAACCACGTCATCGCCGTAGCAAACGGCGTAAACGTCGGCTTCTTTGCCGCTCTTCAGGCGGCCGTAGATCTCAGTGATGACGCCTTCGGCGAGTAAGGATTCGAGACTGCTTGCCAAATGATTTGCTCGATCGCAGCGGAGAAGCCCCCGAATAGCACGTTCGCTGGCGACGCGTGGGTGCTTGCTGGGGGTCTAAGTTCACAGGGGAGGCGCTATATTCGAACCTAACTGTATAGCCGAAAAACTGCCGGGCGCGCTAGGGCGTGTCCCTGCGCTCACGGGCCCGTCAACGTGCTCGATCGCCCTCTCATTTTTCTCGGTTTTTGTGGGTCGCCTCGCGGCAGCATGCGTGCGCCAGTGCGGAGCGATCTTGGGCCGCGCTGCCCGTTTTTCGGGCGCGGGCACGGGCACGGGAGCGGCCTGCCGATCGAACAGACCCCTTCAAAAGCCATGGGCCAGGAACATTCATGCCGCCAGGTTGGTTCGGAGAGCGTGCCCAAAGGAGTCAATTTTTCGTACGGAATGTTTCATTCGACTTTTTGTGAACGAATTTCCCGACCAGAGCACACTGCCTTGATGTGACCGTCTTGAACGCAATCGCCACGCAGGGTGGGCCGCTTGGCACCGCTGTGCGTTTTTCGGTGAGTCCGAGGCTCAAGTCCGTCGTGCTGGGGGTCGTAGTGTCTTGGGGGGCGCGCAAAGCGCGCAAATGCCATGCTGATTGAATCAACCGAACAATTTCAGGCCTGCGCTGGAATCGCCATTCGGCGCGGCCCGAATGAAGTCACTGAAAGTGACTTCGAACGCTTGCCCGTCGCCACGCGCACCAAGCTGCGCATCCTGCAAGAGCACGGCGTCGTGCGCCTGCACCCGCTCACCGAATCGAAGCGCACAGCTTAAGATAAGTAGCGACGCAGAATCCCTGGTTCGTGAGCGTCGCACCAGAACAAGCACCATCCGCTGTTCGCGCTCACTAGTGCTAGCGTGCGCCAGCGCGGAGCGGGGTTGGGCCACGGTGGCCGTTTTTCGGGGAACGGGCACGGCGGAGTCAGCATCACGGGCCCTAGTGGCGCCCCGTCAAACGGGCGACACTCCCGGCCATGGCAAGCAATCAAGAGCTCAGCGGACCGGATCTTAGCGCGGGCATCGAGCAGAGTGCGCTCGCGGAAGGGCAGATGCTCGTCGGCCACGCGAGTGGTGAAGCGGTTCTCCTTGCGCGTTCGCACGCGAAGGTGTTTGCGATCGGTGCGCACTGCACGCACTACGGCGCGCCGCTCGCGGACGGCATCTTGGTCGATGACACGGTACGCTGTCCGTATCATCACGCTTGTTTTTCGCTCGCGAGCGGCGAGGCCACGCGGGCGCCAGCACGCGATCCAGTGGCCTCTTTCGAGATCGAAGAGCGCGGCGGCAAGCTGTACGTGCTCGGCAAGCGCGCGCCCACGGAACACGCGAAAATCAGCGCGCCGGAGTCCGTGGTCATCGTCGGCGCGGGCGCCGCGGGGAACTCGGCGGCGGAGAAGCTGCGCCGTGAGGGTTACACGGGAAAAATCACGCTCGTGGGCGCCGAAGCGTCGCTGCCCGTGGATCGCCCGAATCTGTCCAAAGATTTCCTGACTGGCAGTGCCCCCGAGGAGTGGATCCCGCTGCGTTCGGCCGAGTTCTACGCAGAGCAGCAGATCGACGTGCTGCTAAGCACCCGCGTGCTGAGCATCGATCTCAAAGCCAAACAAGTCGCACTCTCGAATGACACTCTGCTCCCGTACGGTGCGCTGCTGTTGTCCACCGGCGCCAGTCCGCTTGTCCCGGATTTGCCTGGAAGCAAGCTGTCCCACGTGTTCACGCTGCGCACGCTTTCGGACAGCCGCGCCATCATTGCTAGAAGCGCAGGAGCGAAGCGCGCCGTGCTGATCGGCGCGGGCTTCATCGGGCTCGAGGCCGCGGCTGCGCTGCGCACACGCGGGCTCGAGGTCACGATCGTCGCACCGGACGCGGTGCCGCTCGGCCGCGTGCTCGGCGAAGCACTGGGCAAGGCCGTGCAGAAGTTGCACGAGGCACACGGCGTCGAGTTCAAACTCGGACGCCGCCCCGCCGCGATCACCGCACACACGGTGACCCTGGACGACGGGAGCGAGCTAGAGGCGGACTTGGTGCTCATCGGCATCGGAGTGAAGCCGGACATCGCCTTGGAGGAAGCAGCTGGGCTAACGCTGGATCGTGGCGTCGTGGTCGACGAGTACCTGCGAACGAGCGCGCCTGACGTGTACGCCGCGGGCGACATCGCGCGCTTCCCAGACGCGAACTCGAACCACAAAATCCGCGTCGAGCATTGGGTGGTCGCAACCCGTCAGGGGGAAACCGCGGCGGCCAACATTCTTGGCAAAACTCAGCCATTTACCGCGGTTCCGTTCTTCTGGAGCGCGCACTACGAGTGCACCCTCTCGTACGTCGGTCACGCCGAGGCGTGGGATCGCATCGACATCGCCGGCAGCGTGGCCGCGCTGGACTGCGCGGTTGCGTTCCGCAAAGACGGCAAGACGCTCGCGGTCGCGACCATCGGACGCGACCAAGTTAGCTTGGCCGCAGAAGCCGCCCTGGAGCGCCACGACGAAGCAGCGCTTCAGCAACTGATCCCAGCGGCTATTTGAGCGTAGCGATGAGCCTTGTGGCCAGCGCGTTCAACGCGGGTGCGTACGCGTAGTCCGGGCTCGTGGCGTCATCGAATACCTTCGGGCAAATCGAGGCGGGCACCGAGCGGGCGCCGAGTAACTGAGCCAGCCGGAGCTCGCGAGCACCTGGATAGGCTTTGGCGTAGTACTGCGTGGTGCTCGCCGGGCCGCCCGCCGGGGGTTGGCAAACGGGGCTACCGGCAGACACCACCGCACTCGTGTCCCCCTGGACCGTCGCCGAGCATTCACAAAGTCGATCGCCATCGGCGCACAAGTGCGGAGTCGGCAACGCGTAGGTGCAGGCGTACTGCAGATCATCTAGGTTTGGTATCTGGTACTCGTGGCCGTTGATGGCGTTCAACGCCGGGTTTTGCGAGCCGACCATGCCGATCTTGTCCTGGCTGAGCGGGTTTTGTCCCATGCGCGGCTCGATCGATTCGATCATGAACGGGTCCGTGGGAGGCATGTTGCTGGCTGGCTCACCGAGCAACACCGGCCAACGCTGGTTCGTCTCCAAGGCCTGCCCGTCCAAGTAAACGAGGGCGTGCCCCTTGGTCAGGCTGTCCGTGGTGGACAGGTCCTGCCAAGGCGCACCGATGATCGTCGCGACGCTGATCAGCGTCGCAGAACGGCCGCCAACGAGCAGTGGGTTATCCACCAGCGCGCCCGCGCGGTTCGAGATCTTGGGGATGCTGAGTCCGTCGCTGTAGCGCTCGACTGGGTACAACAGGTCGAAACCAAAGCGCTGCTGTTGCTCGAAGCAACGCAGGTTCACTGCATCGTGTAGCGCGTCCCAAGTGGCGTATGCCTGGCCTACAGGTGCATTCTTGCACACCGCGTCTTGTGCGATAGAGCTGCAGCCTGGCGGCGGAGAGGCCTCGTTCTGAGCGCACGAGCGACAGCACGGGTCGTTCGGGTTGGCTTCACAGGCGGCAGTCGCGCGGGGCATACGCGAACTGGCGGAGACGAACCACCCGAGTCCGTCATCGCGAATCGAGCAATCATTCTCGTCCGTGAGGATCACGATTGCGACCGCGGAATCCGGGCGCAAGAACGCCTGGCGCTCCTTGATCAGGACGTCATTCGTGCCAACAGGCACGCTTTGGCCGGCTTGCATCTGCACCGAAACCGGCGGCTCCGGGTCGATCAGGAAGCGATACATGGCCTCCAGGGGCGCTTCGTAGCCGCAGCCATCTTGGCCTACTGCCGCGATGGTCTTTTGCAAATCACCGCCAACGGCGGCTGCATCTGCAACGCCGGTTTTGCCGGCCGCATCGTACGATAGGAAGTCCGTGCCGGTGTACGTCGGCACGCCGGTGCGGTTCGCGGGCAGCAACTCCGCTTGATCATCCTGGTGCGGGTCCGCGCACACGTTGCCGCCGTGGCCACCGATGCTGGTGGTGATCACGCCGAAATGGATGTCCTGCACGGACTTCGCCAGGGAAGTCACGAAGCCCGGCAACGAAGCACTGAGCACGGCGTGCTTGTCCGCCATGCCGCTCGAGTTATCGACCACGAACAGCACGTCCAACTTCGAGGCCTGCGTCTGAGGACCGATGTCGACCGGAGGACCGCCGCTCGAGCCGGCCATGGCAGCCGCACCACCCGCGCTCGCACCACCCGCGCTCGCACCACCCGCGCTCGCACCGCCGGTACCCGAGCCCGCAGCGCCGCTCGCGCCCGCGAAGCGGTAACCCGCCGCGCCGTCACCGGCGCCACCCCTACTAATCGATCCGCCGCACGCGTTCCCGAGCACCAACACTGCCGAAGCACCTAAAATCTTTGAAAAGCTCGCGCGCATCACCCGTACCCTCCGTGTGGGTAAAACAGCTGGCCCGATCGTACTACGGCGCCCTCCCCCCCTATGTTCCTCCCAGCTCGAATCGATCTCGGTCGGCCCGAAGGTGTACGCAGAGTTCCTGGCTCGGCTGGATGCGCCAGCCAAACCCAATGAGCGCCTACATCGAACCATGCGCCTAATCGTTGCGAAATCCGCGTCTTCAGCAGCGCTGCACGGGGCGACTGGGCATCGCAATTTACACGCTAAACGCCGGTCAAGCCGTGCGTGTCCCGTGCGGCGCGCTGCGCGTCGGACGCTAGCGCGGGTGAGCGAAACCCTCGCACTCAGAGGCTTCCGTCGCCTCTGGCGACCCGTTGCGCTAAGCTCGCTCCGTACTATGCCGTCGTCATCGAAGTCTCCCGAGTCCCCAGTTTTAGTCCCCGTGAGCCGCGCGCTGTTGAGCGCCGCCTTGACCGGGCTGCTCTGCCTGAGCGCCTCCGGCTGCGGCGAGCACGAAGCGAGTCCCGCGGGTCCGGGTGTGATCACCTCAAGCCAAAAGGTCGACACCCTCGATGAAGCTGGTTTTACTCAGCTGTGTGACGCTCGCGGCGGCATGGTCGAGGTTATGCCCCACTGCGGCGGCTTCGCCAGCGCCAAAGGGTTCTCCTACGACCTGGCCACGAGCGAGCTATCCGAGCACAGCTGCAAGGGCGCAAACACCTGTGGCGGTTGGAATTGTGTGGTCGACCCGTGACGGA
>JBDTJC010000397.1:0-13112 GCA_039936055.1 Polyangiaceae bacterium
GCACACGCGAGGACACCCTGGACAAGCTGACTCTAACCAATCCGGTTTTCGCGACCTACGCGGTCGCCGCGACGCTGATGATCCTCAAGACCACGAGCATGTCGTGGCTGACCGTCGGCCGAATGATTAAAGCGAACGGCGGCTTCCGCTCACCTGAAGACTTGAAGCTGACGCCGCTCAACCCCCAGCCCAGCCCAACCCAGCTCGATCGCGTTGAATCCGTCGACCGCGTGCGCCGCATCCACCTGAATGATCTGGAGAACATCCCGATCTTCCTGGTCGCGGGGTTGCTGTTCGTCCTCACCGATCCATCGCTGTTTCTCGCGCGCGCGCTCTTCTACGGATACGTCGTCACGCGGCTGCTGCACTTCCTCGCCTACCTCACCGGGCGAACCCACGACACGCGCGCGCTCGCATTCACGCCGGGCGCGTTCATTCTCATCTACATGACGGCGCGCACGTTGTACTTCGCGGTCTCCATGTGAGAGGCCGCTCGGTCCGCGTTGGCAGGAGCGACCGGCGCTGAGCGCGCTCCGAGACCCCACTGCTGACGATCGGGCATCTTGCGCTAGAACCGACGATCCCGCGCCTTTCGCGCGGTCGGGCTTGTTCCGCGTTGGCGAAGGCGGCAGCCTTGTCACGTGTAACCGAGCCGCAGCGACTTGCACGCGGTCGCGCCGGCAGGGCGCGATCGCGAAGCGGGCCCACCTACGCACGCGCTTCGCGATCGGCGCTGCAAAAATGCGCTACAAGCGCAATGTGCGCTGCCGCGCTGAATTTGTAACGGATTTCAGCTGGTCCGCGCAGTTGTTCAGCGCACTTGCTACCGACCAAGAGCACCAATCTCAGCACGCGGTGTTCGGCGCAAGCGTCCCCAGTACGTGATTTTGCAGCTGCCGTTCTTCTCGCGTTCGCCAATGCTCCGACCCAAACGACGCCGTTCGTGACGGCAATGCTCAAGAACAACGGCACGACCGAATTCGCGATCAGAAGCGGCAACGCAGCGACCGGTACGTTGAGCACCTCGTACAAAGGCGTGCTTCCCAATGGCTACAACCCGATGAAGAAGCAGGGCGCGATCGAGCTCGGCAGCGGCGGTGATTGCTGCAAGACCAACATGAATCTAGCCGTCGGCACGTTTTATGAGGGCTGCATCGTCTCGGGTTATCCGTCGGATGCCACGGAAGACACAGTGCAAGCGAACATCGTCGCCGCCAAGTACACCAAATAGCTAAAAGGCACTCGGGCGGGCTCCGCAGCAGCGCAGGCGAGGCGTCGCCTTGCTCGGTCAAGTTGAAGGCGCGCCTCGACGCGCGCGCTACTTGTCAACGATGGCCGTGCTTTTCTGACCAGTGGCCTTGCAACTCGGCGGCCCAGAGCGGATGCTCCTCCGGGTGCTAACGCTCGATGCTGAGCAGCGGGGGAGGGTCGCGGCCTATTGGTGGCAGCGTGCACAAGGGGAGCTCACTTCTTGGGTGGCCTTTCGCCACGTGCTCGCCGATCTGCGCGCGGAAGGCTCGCCGGACGCCGTCGTGGCCCTCGCCGCGCGCGCGGTAGAGGACGAGTATCAGCACGCGCTCTGGTGTCGAGACTGGGCGCGGCGCTTCGGCCGCACTGGCGATGACGAGCCCAGTCCCCGCGGCCAGGATGCGGTGACTTTCCGCGGCGCGAGCGAGGCCGAAAATCCACTGCTGCGCATCACCTATTGCTGCTTCACCGAGACCGTTGGCTGCCACATCTTGCAGCAAGTGCGGCCGAGGCTCAGCGACCCCGAGCTGCGCAAGCTCAACCGGCGTCACCTGGCGGACGAACTCAGCCACAGTCGGGTGGGCTGGGGACACTTGGCAAGCCTCGGGGCAGACAAGAAAAAAATGCTGCGCCGCTTCATCCCATCGCTGCTTGCCACGCTCCCGAAGACCGTATGTGAGGGCCCGGAGCAGGACTGGGAGGACTTGGTGCCATTCGGCTACTTCACGCCGCGCTTGCTGCGTGCAGCACACGACCAAGCGCTGGCTGAGGTGATCGTTCCCGGGCTCTCTGAGCTCGGCCTTTACGGCGCAAGATGAACTCAAAAGCAGCGAATTTGACGCGCAAAAACCGGATGTTCCACAGCATCTTCGTGATGGGTAGTGGGCTCGCCATCGGCTGCGGTGGCGTCGCAAAGGTCGACGCTGGCAGCGGGTCAGCCGGAGCTTCGGCAGCCACAGCCGGCGGCTCGGACAACGCGGGTGATGCGGGAGGCGTGAGCAGCCTCGGCGGCGCAACCAGCACCGCTGGCACCGGGGCGGTGATCATCCTCCCCTCCGGCGGTTACGGCGGCGATCTGAGCGCGGGCGGCAGCTCGGGTCTCTCTGGAGCCGGAGGCTCGAGTTTCGTCAATCCGCTGCCCTGCTCGCCCGCGCAATGGACCTGCCCGACGCCGCCGGGCTGCACGGGCTACCAGGGCGACCTCCCGCTCGGCACTGGCTGCAAATGCGACCTGACCCGGCCCACCCGTCAGTCAGATTGCGCCCCCGGGTTGATCCTCACCTGCGCCAACGCGACCGAGGACGCTGCCCTCAATCCGCTCAGCGCGTTCTCGCCCTACGAATGCTCCTGCATGGCGGTAGCGGCTACGACTCCCGACAGCTGCCATGGAGCGTGTGACAATGCCTACGGGGCAGATCGTTTTGGCTGTGAATTCGAGGTTGATTCCAGCATCCTGTGTTACTGCCCGATCGTGATTGGCTTGAAATGACCGCCGCTCGGATCGCAACCAAACGCTACGCGGCCGCAGGCTTTTTGGGGAGCTTCTGGCTGCACGCAGAGCCCCCGACACTGCGCTGTGAGAAATCAGCCGAGTGCCGCGTTGAGTGAAGCCTTACGGGTTCAGCTCTGTACTTGGCGCGGCGAGCCGCGGGTCCGCGAAGAAGGCGTCGTCCGTTAGAGAGTCTGCGCGATCAGCTTTTATTGCGTGAGCGGCTTGGGCGCGTCAGGCGTTGTAGGTCAGCCTCGTACTTCGGTTCGGATGTGCGTTCCGGGTTTCCGCGGCCCTGGAGGGTGAGGGCCGCAGAAACCCTCCAGCACGGCAAATCTGTCCTCAGTACTCGATCTGTCGTACTAGCCGAAGGTCGCAGCAACCCGGACTTGCCAAAAACGCGAGCCGGGCCTTGAGACAGCGCGAGGCTGGGCGAAGGCTTGGCCACGGTGCGGCGCTCGCGGGCCGTTGCCGTTGCTGGTACCGCCGATCAGGCTTACTCGGGCTTGTGAACGCCCGGCCGGGCCTGGCATGGGCTATCGGAAGGGGCGCGATAAGCCATGAAGCGTTGCCGATCGAGCGGCGTGGGCGGGTCTTGCGTACCGGGTAGCGGACTGCGATCGGTCACCAAGTAGACGTCGTAGCTCAACAGGCAATCGTCCGCGCGCCCGGTGCGTGTGGGGTACGCGAGCAGCCACTCCTGGAACGCCTGCCGATAGGAAGCGAAGCCGTCGTAAGGGATGCGCTCCGAGTACATCACGAAAAATTGGCTTTGCCCCATGTGCCTCGGCACGACAGTGCCGGCGGGAAAGGGTTGGTCGCTCGCCACCGCGTTGTACGGATCCACGCGCTTGCCTGCCGCCGTGGTCGCGTCGACATAAATCATCGAATCGATGCGCGACGGTTCGGGTGAGAACATGCTCCAGCCTTGCAGGATGCGCGGATACTCGATGATGGCTGTGGCCCAACTGGGCTGAGGTACGCGCATTGCCAATGGGACAGCCGCATTCTCATTCAGGACTCGACCGGTGATCACGAGCATGAGCAGAAGTAGGGCGCCGTCAGTCACTGAACGGCGCCAGCGCGGGGCAGGGACCTCGGCCGGACGGCGCGCTCCGAGCCACGGGCGCACGTAGCGCGCGAACGCCGCCGCGAGTGGCGCGAGGCGTGCGCCGAAACGCCGAGACAGCCACGCCCAGTGTTCCGCGCCGAGCAAGAGCGGGTAAAAAGAGATCATCGCGGGGCTGAAGCCGCCCAGGTTCAAACCCAGCGCAAAGCTCAGGTGTAAAAGCGGCATGATACACACCGCCAGCAGCCGCGCCTGTCGCACGAATACCGGCGTGATGATCAGCGTGAACCCGAGGCACTCGGTCGCTATCGTTGACCAGCTGAGCGCGTGGATCGCCGATACGGGCAAGTGCTCGCGCATCCACACGCCCAGCCAAGTCACCAGCTTGTCTTGGTGCAAGGTGTAGTGCACGGCGCTGCCATCACGCCAAGCAGGTCCGCTCTTGTTCGAGGCGTTGAGCAGATAAATAGCCGCGAATTGCAGCAGCAATGCCAAGACGGCCAGCGACTCAACCGGGGCGTGGGGCTCACTCAAGCGGGCACTCGTTTGCTCGCCAGCAACGCCGGGCCCGGCCGCAGGCAGCCGAATTTGCGGGGCCCTCGCCAATGCGTCGAGCGAGAAGCGCGCGCCCAACGGCAGGGGCAGGGTCAACAAGCAGAGCAGGTTGATCACCATGTCGCCGCCGTTTTCGAGCACCGCGATCCGGCTGTTCAGGCTGACGCGCGCGAGCAGCGTCAAGGCCTGGGCCCAGCCGGTGCGGTAGCCGGTCACGAACATCGCGTAGGCGGCGGCACACAGCAAAAAGCCGAACTCCGCCTCGTGTACGCTCGATAGTGTAAAGAACAGCGAGAACAGGTTGCTGGTAGGCGGTCGCCAGAGCAGCGTGTGGTTCGGGAGCAAGCCGGTATTGGCGTACCAAAACTCCAGCTCTCGAAAGCGCCTGACCAGATCCGAAAACAGGACTAACCCAAACGCGATGCGAAACGCGCCCAAGCTCCGCGGATCCACCGTCAGATAGGTCACCCGCAGCGAACGCCACCACTGCCTCATCTCGCTGTCGCCTCCCCGCAAGATCAAGGCCAGACGCGGCTCCGACGCAACCGGCTCGTTTGCGCTCTCATCCCGCGCAAGTTCGCCCGAGTGGCACAACTTGGCAAGTCTCCCCGGCATGATAGAGGAGGTAACGGAACACATGACCCCGATTGCTCCGCCCTCGTTGCCAGCTTCGATTGGCCACAAGCTGTTCGGCACAGGTCCTAGGCGCGTCGTGATCATGAACGACTGGCTGTGCGATACTTCGACGTGGGACGGCGCTCGGACGTTTCTCGATGACGCGCATTTTAGTTTTGCGTTCGCCGATCTGCGCGGGTACGGAAAATCGCGGGAACGAGTCGGAGCGTTCACTATCGACGAGGCGGCGTCTGACGTGCTTGCGCTTGCCGACGCGCTCGGTTGGGCTCGCTTCTCAATTGTCGGGCACTCCATGAGCGCCCTTGTCGCGCTGCACCTTGCGCAACACTCGAGTGATCGAGTCGAGCGCGCCGTGGTCATATCGCCGCCGCCACCGACCGGATTTGGTGCCGCCGCCCCCATGATCTCGGCCTCGCGTGCGCTTGCGCTCGCTGATGCCGCCACGCAGCTGACCGTCCTCGAGCAACGGTTCGGGACTCGTCTGTCGCCAGGCTGGACGAAACACAAGGCCTCCCAGTGGCGCATGGCCGCCGATCCGACGGCAGCAGCTGCCTACGTCACACTCTTCGCACGCGACGGCCTTCCGGACCCCACCGGCCGCATCACCATCCCCGTGCTTGCGATCACCGGAGAACAAGATGTGCCAGCCATGCGAAGCGAGGCTGTGTCCCGAAACCTAGGGCCGTTGTGCGCCGAGCTCGTGGTGACACCGCTAGCCGATTCTGGGCACTATCCAATGCAAGAGATGCCCCCACTCACCGTCGCGCTGGTCGAACGCTTTCTCGGTAGCTGAGCGCCTACCGGGCGGGAATCCGATCGTGATCCGACTCACCCCTGCTTCGCTCCTGGGCTTTCTGGTGCTCGCTTCGTGCGCCGGCTCCGTTTCGCCCCGCCTCGGCCCATGGCGCAGTTTGTGCCATCTCTCGGATCGAGGAAGCAACTGAAGGATCAATTCGACGATTTCGGCGTTTTGGTCAGCTCGGCCGGGTTCTTGGACAACGCGGGGTCTTAGGACAAAGCCGCCATTTCGCGCACCCCCGCTGGCACGCTTCGTGCGCTCGCTCGGAACCATGTTTGGACGAACTCGGTGGGTGATCTCGGCCGCGGTCACCGGGGGCGCACTCGCGAGTGCCTGCGGCGGCAGCGTGGCTAGCGATCGAGAAGGGCACCCTGGCGGCGGCACTAGCACCGTCGGCGGTAGCGAAGGTACCGTCGTGACGAGCCCCGGTGTCTCCGAAATCGCCGGAGCGGGCGGCTTCGGCTTCGCCACCAGTGGCAGCGGCGGATACCCGACGCCGACACCCGCTGGCCAACCTGTATGCCCGGCCTCGGTGCCCGTCGACGGCAGCTCGTGCTCGGCCGGCAACGGCGCGCCGGGCCATTCCAAGTGCAACTACCCCGACGGCTGCGGCGGATAGGCGCTGGCCGTCTGCCAAGAGCTCGGCCGCTGGCGGGTCGAAGCCACGGCCGAGCTCTGCGTCTCTGGCACCGGCGGAAACGACGGCATCGCTGGCAGCGCCGGCGACGAGGTCAACATCGGCGGCGAGGGCAACGTCAATAACCCCATCTGCCCGCCGTCGCTGCCGCGCCCGGGCAGCCCCTGCTCAAAAGCAACGGGCATCGACGCCTACCACTGTGAGTACCCAGCGCCGAACGGCTGCCTGCCGCTGGTCGCGTCGTGTCCGGAACAAGGCCAGTGGAACATCCAGCTGTTACCTGACCTCGGCATCGACGTCTGCACCGACGACTTGCAGTCGGAGTGCCCCGGCGTCGAGCCAACGGTCGAAAGCGCGTGCCACGTCAACGGCGCGGTGTGCGAGTACCACCCGGGCGTCGTCCACGACTGCACTGCGGACACGTGGTTCGTCGACGCTGCTCTCGGCAGCGACATCGGCGCTGGTGGTGACGCCGGCGGTCCCAACAACTAGCCGAGTATTTCTGATCTGGGCGAGCGGGCACAGTGCTCGACTCCGTGGGCCACTACCTCTGATTTGATCCGCGTCGCCTATTCGCCTCCGTTTCGCGAACATCAGCGTGCGGCGATGGAGACCTGAGTCGTCGGGTTGTCGAAGCGAAGCAGTATGGCCTTGTCGAGACCCAGATTCCCGGACACGGCTACTCGCTCGGTTTGCTTGAGTCCGCGCAACAGGCCGAACCAGCCGCACAGGCGGGGGTTGCGTTCGATGACCACCGAATCGACGTAGTCCGCCTGCTGTTGCAAGGCTGCTCGCACCATCAGATCGCCGAGCGCCGTGCGACGTCGCCGCGCACGGTCGCCAATCAGTTGGCCACAGTGTTCCGAAAACTGAAGCTATCCGGCAGAGCGGAGCTCCTGAGCTACGTTATTCGCTGTCGCGCGTTGGCCCAGCCGCTGAGCTCCGGTCTGTTTGCCAGCGACCAGCGCGGCGCTCCGCCGCTCGCTGGCGCTGACGAATCTCTTGGTACGTCTTCGTGTTGGTAAGCGGGCGTGGCCGGAGGCGAGCGTCGCGTAGCTCGCGGAGCGGCCGCGCAACCCGTCGCTACTGCACCCTGTCCAAGGGCCTTTTCGAGCAAGAATATGCCCACTTTCGGGCCGCCATTGCACTCGCCGTCCGACTCGTCATGCCGCGGCAAGTTTCTCGGCCGCGACCCCCTTTGCCTGATGGATGCCTCGAATAGTGCCCTTGGGCGGTCTCGCTCCTCTAGTCGTCCTGTGCGGTGTGGTGGCTTGCGGCGGCGGGGCTTCGACGGGGAGCGCCGCGACGACCGGCGGGGGCGGGGGCCTCGGCGGCGCGTCCGGGGGCGCGCTCGCCGGCGCAGGCGGACAACCCGGGACTGGCGCGGGGGCAGCGTCGCCGGGCGGTACTCAGGGGAGCGCGAATGCGGGCAATGGCGCCGGAGGCAGCGCGGCGGGGACTGCCGGAGCCGCGCCAGGGAGCGGCGGCGTGAGCGCGGGCGGCACGAGCGCGGGCGGCACGAGCGCGGGCGGCACGAGCGGCGCGAGCGCAGGTGCGGGCGGTAGCGGAGGAACAACGAGCGAGTGCACGCTCGGAGCGGCGCACGCCTATTTCGTCGACTCGGCCGCCGGCAATGACAAGAACGACGGTCGCACGCAAGCCACGGCGTGGAGCTCCCTGAGCAAGGTGAACGCGACCACGTTCGCTGCCGGAGATAGCTTGTGCTTCCACGCGGGCGGCTCGTGGACTGGGGATCTACACCCGCTCGGTTCGGGGACGAGCGCTGCGCCGATCGTGCTCGACAGTTACGGTACCGGAGCCAAACCCGTGATCGCTGCCGGGGCGACGGATCTAAACGCCGTTTCGTTCATGAATCAGCAGTACTGGGAGCTCAGCAATCTCGAGATCACGAACAAGAAGAGCGCGCTCGGTGACCTGCGCGGCATCTCCGTGAGCGGTAGCAACGCGGGCACGCTTGAGCACTTCTACATTCGGAATTGCTTCGTTCACGACGTGACCGGTGTGGTCAATTGGATTGGGGGTAGCACTGATGACAATGCTCCCGGTGTGACGTTCCAAACCGGCTGGGACGTATCGAAGCGCACGGGTGGCATCGTGTTCGAGGTCAGTGCGGGCAGCGGGACAGACGTAAAAACGAAGTTCGACGACGTGCTAATCGAAAACAACGTGATTCAGAACACCTCCTTCGGCGGCATCGTCTTCAAGCAGCTGGACGGCAGCGTGCACTGGGGCCTCCGCAAATCACGCACGGATAGCAATTGGACGCCACACACGAACGTGACCATTCGCGGTAACTTCATCAGCCAGACCAACACGAGCTACGGCTGCAACGCGATCTACCTCACGGACACACAAAAGGCCGTGATCGAAGGCAACGTCAGCAAGGACGCCGGGACCAGCGCGATCGAGCTCAATTACACCGACCAAATCACGGTGCAGAAGAACGAAACCTACGGCACCACGAGGAAGGCAGGTGGTGCCGACTACAATGGGATCGATTCCGACAACTCCAGCACTGGCTCGATCATTCAGTACAACTACGTGCACGACAACGGAGACGGCATCCTGCTCTGCCAATTCAACTTTGGCGATACGATCGTGCGCTACAATTTGCTGGTCAATAACAGCCGCTACAGCATCAACATGCATTCCGATCCCGCGGCTACCAATGCTAGCTACAACAACCTGATCTACGCGGATGGTCTGTCGAGTGCGTCGCTCGTGAATACGTCAGGCGACGGCAGCGCCCTCACCGCCACTTACGTATTCAGCAACAACATCCTTTACACGACGCGCACGGCGGACGCTGCTCGCACGGGCCCGGGGGTCACGTACCGGAATAATCTGTACAGCGGGCTGCCTGCGGCGTCTGGCGATACAGGCGCAAGCACGGGAGCGCCGCTGTTCGTGAACCCAGCCGCGCGTCAGAACGGCAGCGCGGCTGGCCCAGCCTTTGCGTCACTCACGGGCTTCAAGTTGTCGGCCGGCTCGCCCGCCCTGAATAAAGGTGTGCTGATCGCAAACAATGGCGGGGTGGATTTCTGGGGCACTGCGCTGTACGTCGGCGCGCCTGACATTGGTCCCTACGAAGCGCCTTGAGCGCGCAAGGTCTTCATGCTTTCCGGTCTTTCGCCCGCGCTCGGGCTGGGCATCATCTGCGCCGTAAACTGAGTCGGCCGGCGCGGGCACACGGCCGAGCTACGAGCTGCATTGCTGGGGGCGCGGGCGCCCATTCATGCCTACGTCAGCATGCGCGAGGTTCGAGCCTTCAGGCGAGGGACCGCCGGTAAGAGTCTGGGCTCATGTGCTGCAAGCGGCGAAACACTTTGCAGAAGTAGTTGGCGTTAGCGAAGCCGCAAGCGTCTGCGATCTGTTTCAGCGGTGCGCGGGTGGTCAGCAGCATGCGCGTCGCTTGGTGAATACGGACGTCAGTGGCGTAGCGCGCGGGAGTGAGGCCGGTGCGCGCCCGAAAGAAATGGCTGAAGTGGGAGCGACTCATGCCGTGTTCGGCCGCCAAGGCATGCACATCAAGCGCTTGGGGCAGGCGGGCGATCACGCGCGCGCGCACCGCTTGCAGGAGTTGTTGGCTTTCGCGCGAACTGTCCCGCCGCGGTTGGGCCGCGCGCTCGCAGGCGACGAGAAACTCGAACAGTGCGAGCTCGGTTTCGAATCGATCGCGAAAGTCCTTCTTGATCGCGGCACGCATGAGGCGAATGACGACGGCGCAAAGCGGGCCGTCCGGAGCCACATCGAAAAGCGGCCCCGTGTTCTCGACGAGCCTCGTCATTCGCTCGATCAGGTAGGGGTGATGGATGGAGATCCACGCGAACGTCCAGCCGGGTGATTGCTTCGGCAAATAGTAACGATGGCGCGAGGGCATGAGTGCGATGAACGCTGTGCCAGGCGGAACGGCTTGAGGCGGCTCGCCGTAGAGCTGGAAGTGCCCCCAACCCGCGAGGGTGAGTTGGAATGCGAACAGCGGCGCATCGCTGCGCGCCAGGCGTTTCATGCCGTCCCAATGATAGCCGGCGGGGTCGGTCCTCGTTTCAATGCTGCCGAAGAATGCCGTCATGGGCGTCCACCACTGCGGGGGCGCCACGGGTTTACGCAATAACTGCGTCAGCTGATTCAGCGTCGGTGCCCATTCTGGCGGCGGCACGGGACCGGTCGCTGGACGCGCCGCGTCATCCGAAGTGAGCACGTCAAACGAGCTGCGCTGCCACGATTCAACCGCTCTCGCAGGGAAGGACCGCGTCTTCACAAATTTACCCTACTTCGGACATCGTCACCCTCGCAATGGAAAGGGGACGAGCGTATTCGTTGCTCGTAGCTATACTCGCAGCTACCTACTTTCAGCCTGCTCGCGCGCACGGGTTGACCCTAGTTCCAGGTACTCCATTTTAGTGGCGCCGGTGGGCGCTGCGCGCAGCACGAAAGCAGCACATGAATAAGCCCGGTCGCCGAATTTTCGTATCGCTCGCAGGCGGTTTGATTGCGTGTCTCCCTGTCGTCGGTTGTACGGGAGCAAGCGACGGCAGCAACCCTGCTGGCGCGGGCAGTAGCGCTGTTGGTGGAATGTTGAACCCAGGTGCAGGAGGCGGTGGCGCGGCGGCGGGCGCGAGTGCCGCCTCCGGCGGAACAAGTGGCGCGGCAACCACTGGCGCTGCGGGTGATGGGGGCCACAGCGGCGTCGCAGGTTCGGTGAGCGGTGGTGGAACGGCAGGCAGCGGCGGCCTTACTGGGTCCGCTGGAGGATCGGTCGGAGGGGCCGCCGGAACATCAGCCGGAGGATCAGGCGGGAAGTCTGCCGGCGGCGCGTCTGGCTCAGGATCAGCTGGCGCTGCGGGCACAGGCGGCGGTTCGACGGTCGTGGGGGCCACGCCGCCCATGGGCTGGAACTCCTGGAACAACTTCGGCTGTAGCCCGAGCGAGTCGCTCATCAAGGGTGTCGCTGATGTGTTCGTGTCGAGTGGGATGGCGGCAGCCGGATACAAATACGTCAACATCGACGACTGTTGGATGAGCGGCCGCGACGGGAGCGGCAATCTGGTGGCGGACGCGGGCAAGTTCCCCGGTGGCATCAAGGCGCTCGCAGACTACGTGCACGGCAAGGGACTCAAGCTCGGGGTCTATGAAACGCCTTACACCACGACGTGCGCGGGCAAGACCGGCGGCCAGGGCCACGAGGTACAAGACGCCAAGAACTACGCTGCCTGGGGCGTTGACTACCTGAAATACGACGACTGTCGCGGAGCTTTGAGTGGCTTCGCGACGATGCACGACGCGCTCGTCGCTGCCGGTCGACCGATCTTCTACAGCATCAACCCGGTCTACGGTGCTGGCTCGTGTGTGCCGCCGAACTGCTCCGTCGATGAGCTAAAGCTCACGAACATGTGGCGCATCGGCTTCGATATCACCAACACCTGGGCTTCGTTTACGGGACTGATCGATATCGACAAGCCATTGGCACAATACGCTGGCCCCGGACACTGGAACGACCCCGACATGCTGGAGGTGGGCCGTGGAATGTCCGCCGACGAGGATCGCTCGCACTTTGGCATGTGGGCAATGCTCGCGGCCCCGCTCATTGCCGGTAACGACATCACCAAGATGAGCGCTGCTACGAAAGCCATCCTGACCAACGTCGACGTGATCGCGGTGAATCAAGATCCGTTGGGCAAGCAAGCCACGGTGGTGGCAACTTCCGGCTCCAATCAGGTCTGGGCGAAGAAGCTTTCGGGTACGAACGCGTACGCTGTGGCTCTCTTCAATCGTTCGAGCAGCGCCGCGTCGATGACGGTCCAATGGACCCAGGTCGGGCTCCCGGCTGGCTCGGCCACCGTCCGGGATCTGTACGCCCAGATGGATCTTGGACCCTCGACCGACTCCTACACGGCGACTAGCGTGCCGTCGCACGGTATCGTCATGCTCAAGATCGTGAGTGCACCCTAGGCGGCAGCCGCTCCGTACGCGCCGATCAGACCCGCTTCTTCAAACTCTGGAAGTGCTTCGACACTGCGCTGGTGACGCGAGTGAAGGCGGCGCTGCGGGCAGCGTGGCGGCCAAGAGGGGTGGTGACCGGCTTCATCGCTGACATGACGCGCTCGCACCCCGAACTCGTCGCCGAGAACGCTTTGCTTCGCCAGCAGCTCATTGTGGCGGCCCGTGCCGCCAAACGGCCCGACCTTCGTCCATTGGAGCGCGGTTTGCTCGCCATGCTGGCCAGCATCCTTCCGCATTGGCGCGACACCATGCTGCGGGTCAAGCCTAACACCATCCTGCGCTGGCATCGGGAGGGCTTCCGCCTCTTCTGGCGTTGGCGCTCGACTCCGAAGAGCAAGTCGAAACCGCGTGTCGACGCCGGCACATCGAGCTCATTGGACGCATGGCGTGCTCGCTATGCCGATGCTCGGCGGACTCCACAACGACTACCGCGTTGCCGCGTGACGGCGCGGATCAACCAAGTAGCCAGCACAGCCGCGTCGTGGCGTGGCGTGTCAACGACCGCCGATGCCGCGCGCCGGTTCAATAAGCCGAGCAGCGCGAGCACTCCAGCTATTCGCGGTCCGACACAAGCGGGCGCGCGTCACCTGGCCAGCGCTCGCCAGCTGTTGGCCGCCGCCCGCCAGCCGCGAACACTCGATATCTCTCGCTGAAG
>JBDTJC010000398.1:0-10957 GCA_039936055.1 Polyangiaceae bacterium
GCGGCGTAGGAAAACGGACGCATCACTCGATCACCAATCGGGGGCTGAGGGCCAGGTCGGCTTCTTGGCAGAAGGCCTTCCAAGCCGGATAGTCTTTCGGAGTCACGTGATCGACCTTGATCAGCAGACGGCTAGAAACGATCACTTGATCATGATCGACCTGCACGCTCACCGAGTACGAGCCGAACGGGCCGTCCTTGCTAGCGTTGCTCGGTGCAGAAACCACCTTCGAACCAGGCGGCAACTTGACCGTGTACAGGTCCTCGAGCGTGGAGAAGGCGAGCAGTCGCACGTCGTGATGACGCTGTGAGAGCGAGGCGTAGCTCGGCGTCAGGCGGAACGAATCCGTGACCGACATGCTCAACTGATTGCCCTCGCGGCGCGCAAAAGACGGCGCAGAACCGCGCACCTTGATGTGCACAGGCTCCTCGACTTTGGTCAGGTCACTGGTCTCGATGCCCTTGCCGCCGGGCGCGATCTCGAACCCCGGGAACTCGCGGCCGAGGTCGTTGTTGATGCGCTCATTGCGCGTGGCTTCCGTTTGGTACTGCCGGCGCCACTCCGGAGCGTTGTAGCCGCCCGTCGAGTACTCGAACTCCAGCTTGGCATCGCCGGTTTTGGCTAGCGTGGCCTTCACTTCGCGGCGCACGAAGTTCTTTTCGGGCGAAAGGTTCGGAACGTGCTCAAGCTCCGCGTTCCCTTGGTTCACGTGCAAGCCCAAAGCGCCGATGTCCATGCGCGGTAGTTCGTTGATGCCAGTGAGCTCGGCGGTGCCGTCCAGGTACAGGTTCATTGACGGCACGTAGGCGATGGCGTGATCGAAGGGCGCAAAGGAGGCCACGCTGGACTTGAAATCCCCCTTCATTTGCGTGCGCAGCACGACCATGGTCGTGGGGATGCCGAGCTCGTTGAGCAGCGTGGTGATCACGGTGGCCTTGTCTTTGCAGTCACCCCAGCCGCGCGCCACGGTCTGCACGCAGCGCCGTGGCTTGTAGCCGTAGATGCCGAACTCGAGCGCGACGTAGCGCGTGTTCTTCGTCACCCACTCGTACACCGCCTTCACCTTGTCGACGTCGGTGGTCTTGCCTTCGGTGATCTTTTTGGCGAGTTTGCGCGTCTCGTCGTCGAGATCGAACTGATCCTTGACCAGGCCCCAATACCAGTGGCCGAGATCCTTCCAGTTCTTGTACGTAGACACGTGCACGAAGCTGAGCACTTCAGGCAGGGGCGGCATGGCGGGCTCGGGTGCCACCGGGGCCACTTGCGCGGCGAAGAAGTGATACAGCCGCTGATTGCCGACTACCTCGGTGGTTTGCAGCAACTGTGGCACGTTCTCGTCGATGTAGAACGTGCGGGATTTCGGGGTGATCAGCACGTACTCGGCGTTTTGAACCGGGTCCGAGCCCTGCATGTACGTGACGTCGCCGTAGTAGTCGTTGAAGTCGTTCTTGGGCGTGACGTCATCGATGCGGTAGCGCAGCTCGACCACGTCCCCCGGCTCCAGACGCGGGAACTGGATGTAGAACGTGCGCGCTGAGGTGTACGTGGCGATGGACGGATCGTCTGCCGGGCCCTCGCCGGATTCGATGGCTTCGTCCACGTGGCCGTCGCCGCGGTACACGTGCGCGCCGCGCAGTTGCACCGACTGGCTGTCCGCCTCGTAGCCGAACGCGTACTGACGCGCGGCCGCAGCCGCTGCGTCAGTCAGTGGCTGAAACACGATCTGCCGATACTGGCTGGACAGCCCGTTCTCGAACACCGTGGACACGGTCAGATCACGCAGCACGCGCCGGTTCTGACCGTTCGCGGGGGCGTGGCGCAGCTTCAAGAATTTGCCCGATTCCCAGGCGTACGCTTCATCCGCCCGCGGCTTCTGCGGTTCCAGGTGCTCGACGTACTCGCGCACATCCTTGTCTTGCGGGCGAATGCGCAGGATCTCGCGCAGCAACGCGAGCTGCTCGTCCTTGTGCCCCAAGTCGCCTTGCAGATCCGCGAGCGCGCGCATCGAGGCGGCGTCTTCCGGGGCGAGCAACAGCGCGCGGTGGTACGCGGCGACTGCGCGGTCCGGCTCGCCCAGCGAGCGGTAGGTGCGCGCGGCAAGCGCGAGCGCCCAGAGCCCGTCCGGGTGCGTCTCGAGCAGGCGATCCACCCAGCGTTCGGACGCGAACCTGTCGCGACGCGCGACCGCCAGGTCGATCATGGAACCCAAGAAGCCCGCGTCGTCGAAACGCAGCGCGGAGTAACGGCTTTCGGTGTCGGCTGCGTCCGTGGTGCGCCCCAGCATGCGCAGCTGCGACGCATACATATTGAGCAGGTTCACCGAGTTCGGGTTGCGGGCGACCGCGTTTTCCAGTGTTTCGAGCGCAGTTCGCGGCAAACCAGCCAAATTGTAGAGTTCGACGCGGCCGCGGATGGCGAGCGCGTCATCCGGGTCGATGGCGAGGACCTTGTCGAAGTACGGAAATGCGTCCCGCCAATTCGGGCTGGTGCGGCGGTCGAGCGCGCGCGCCAAGAGCACTTCGCGATTCGGCTTCGGGTCGCGTGCAGCGAGCGCCTCCGCCTTCTTGATCCAATCACCGTTCTGATTGCGATCCTCAGCGAGGCGCCCGGCCAAGAGCAGGCGGCGCACGGTGGGCTCGGCGTCGGCGGCCTGCTTGGCGAAGTCACGCGCCTCGTGGCGCGCCGGATCATCCCCACCGGTATCGGCCAGGTAACGCGCGTACGCTTCGAGTGCGGCCGGCTTGGGTGCTTTGCCTGCCACTAGCTGCTGAAACAGCTGAATCGGCCCCTCTGGGCCAGCGTGCGCGAGCAGCTTCTCGCTCGGCTTCTTCTTCGCGAACGCTTTGGCGAAGGCCTGGCTTTGTCCCAGATCATTGGAAAAGACGAGCGTCGTGTCGGGCGCGCCGTCCGGGCCCGCCACGCGCACCGAGCCGACGGGCGATTGATCTTCGCCGCACAGCTTGATGGTGAGTTCGTTGGAGCCCGGTTCGAGCTGTACCTGCGTCGCGGAGCGGTCGTAGTCATGCCCGCGGTATGCGCTGTCTTGCAGCACCAAATCACCGTTCCAGAACAACTTGAACGCGCCGCCCGCGCCTGCCCACAAGCTCACTTTGCGATTGGCCTTGGGCGCGCTCACGAACGTGGTCGCGAACACGCACACCTTGGCTTCGGGCCTTACGAGCGAGCCCGCGTCCAGAAAGCCATACGGAAACACCGCTGGAACTGCGCGATAACGCACCGGGCGCTCTTTTCCGGTGTACGCCTTACCCGGCACAATCGCGCGGGTCAGCTCCGGTTCCGGCCCGCTTGGCGTGTCGAGCCCTGCTTTGCCTTCGTTGTCGAACGGACCGACGATCAGCCATTGATCGACGAAGCCTTGCGCGCGCACGCCGTCGCGCGCCGCCTTCAAATCACCGCGCCGCGCGCGACCCAGCGCGGACAGCGTGCCCGCGTACGCGCGTGCAGGCGGGCTCAAACGGCTGTCGTGCGCGGCCGCGCGCAGCGCTTCTTCCACATGACTCGGATCGGCGCGGTCCCACGTGCCCCAGATCTTGCGCAGCGTTGCGTACACTTCCGGACCCCGCGCTTCGTCAAGCTCGTGGCTGAACTCGTGCAGGTCTCGGTGAAACGCAGTCTGTCCGGCGTGAGCGACTACCGATAGGCCAAGCAAGCCGACCAGCGACGCGAACGCAGAGGCAAACGACAAGAAAGGCACCGTCGAGCTTTTGGCCGGCCTATTTTCCACGGCTTAGCTTTAGCGCTTGGCTATCCAGTTGCGCCCAAAATTAGAGATCGCGCGCCCCCCGCCCGGTCATTTTTTTGCTAGCCGGGTGCGCCGCCGGCCGGCCTGCCCTGCGGCTTGTATCGAGCGGGACGCGCCGCGGAACGCTGTAGGTGTGGTAGCGCGCGCCCACACGCACGCATGAACGACGAACGACAGAGCGGCGACCGAGAACGAGCACTTGCTGGCCCGGGGGCGGTCATATAGAACTAACGGCTCAGCTTTCTCGCCCAATTTGTGACATGGAGAGCTAGTCGCCGATGCATTTCGGACGGCTGGCGGAGGCTCGCGATGGTCAATCCCCAGATGGTGATGTACGAGGAGGAGTTCAACCAGATCCAGACGGTCGTGGACCGCTTGGTTCGGGAAGCGAACGCCAAAGTCGTCTTCATTGTCGATAAGAACGGTCAGCTCATCGCAGCGAGTGGTGAGGTCGACAACATCGACACCACGTCGCTCGCATCGCTCACTGCCGGCAACATTGCCGCGACTGGCGGTATCGCCAAACTGCTGCGCGAGAACGAGTTCGCGACTCAGTTTCACGAGGGTGAAAAGGCCAACATCCACATCCAGTTGGTTGGCAACCGCGTGATTCTCGTGGTGATTTTCGACTCGAAGTCGAGCCTTGGGTTGGTTCGCTTGCGCGTCCGCAAGGCTAGCGATGAGCTAGGCCGTATCTTCGACGCCTTGCTGAGCAAGGTGCACGAGCCCGGCAGTGACTCGCCGTTTGCCGAGATCACCGACGAGGATATCGACAACCTTTTCAACGACTGAGGCGCCGGGCGATGAGTTTCATCAATTACATGGCTCGGGAGATCAACTGCAAGATCGTCTATTACGGGCCCGGGCTGTGCGGCAAGACGACGAATCTCCAGTACATCTACGAGCGCACGAATCCCGACGCGAAGGGGAAGATGATCAGCCTCGCGACGGAAACCGAGCGCACGCTGTTCTTCGACTTTCTGCCGCTGTCACTCGGTGAGATCCGCGGCTTCAAGACTCGCTTCCACCTATACACGGTGCCCGGGCAGGTCTTCTATGACGCGAGCCGCAAACTGATCCTCAAGGGTGTGGATGGCGTCATCTTCGTGGCTGACTCGCAGATGGAGCGCCTAGAGGCCAATCAAGAGAGCGTCGAGAACCTGCGCACCAACTTGGCGGAGCAGGGCTACTCGCTCGAGAAGATTCCGTACGTGGTTCAGTACAACAAGCGGGACCTACCGAACGTGGTCTCGGTCGAAGAGCTGCGTCCGCTCATCAACCCCATGAACGTGCCGGATTTCGAGGCCAACGCGCGCAGCGGCGTGGGCGTGTTCGACACGCTCAAGGCCGTCAGCAAGCTGGTCTTGAACGAGCTCAAGCGCGGCGGCTGAGTTCTCTCCAGTTTCTCCGGCTCGCCTGGTGCGTTTGATGCCCTTCGGCACTCGGAAACAGCGTCCTGCTGACGGCAAACCGAAGGAAAAACGCCCCCCGAACGTGACCCGCGTCGGGCTCGAGGGCGCGGCACTGCGCTACTTGGAGCGTTTCGATTGCTCTGTCGCCAAACTGCGCAAGGTGCTGACGGACCGCGTGTCCAAGGCCGCGCGCGCCGGCGTCGAAGAGGCAGTAGCTGCCCCGGCGCACATCGAAGCAATTTTGGAACGCTACCAGTCCTCTGGGCTGATCAACGATGAGCGCTTCGCCAAGAATTTTGCCGAGCGGCAACGTGACCGCGGTGGTTCACGGCGCGTCATCGAGCAGAAGCTGCGCATGCGCGGCATTACGCCGGAAGTCGTGCAGCAGCTCTTGCCGCGCGGTGTATCGGCTCAAGCCGAGCTCGAAGCCGCACAGGCGTTCGCACGCCGCCGTCGGCTCGGCCCACATCGCAAGGCGGAGACTCGCGAGGCGTACCATCGCAAAGATCTCATGGCCCTGGCTCGCGCTGGCTTCGACTACGACACCGCCTCACGGGTGATCGGAAACAAGTCGTCAAGCGACGACGAATTCTAGAAGCGCGCGAGCTCTCGCCCCGTAGAGAGTTACTTCTTCAGACCGTTGCGACGACCGCGGTTCTTAGCGGCGGTCTTGGCGCGGAGGCGCATCGAACGCTTGCGGTTGAGCTTACGGGGGGTCTTGGTCGGGATGTACATGAGGCAGCGGCTTTTAAGCTGAAACAGGGGGCCGCGCAAGGTTTGGCGGCCACTGCGCGGGTGTTCCGGGGTGCAGTGCTGGATTTGGGGCGCCCAAAACCCCGCCCAGCACCTCGAAATGCCGCGAAATCAGCCACCATTCGCGGTCAGCAAACTCTCCGCCATCGGCAGCGCTCCCGCCCCGCCCCGTGCCCCTGCCCGTGCCCGCTCCCGCTCCCGCTCCCGCTGGATCACGAAGTGCGTGATCCAGCGGGAGGCCCCCCACGGTCTTGGGACCCGACCCCCAAAACGTCAGCCGTCTTTGGCCGTCAGCAATTTCTCGATCAGCTGCGCTGAGTAGCCGTTGAGTTCTTTGAAGACGACGCCCATGCCCGCGGGGTCGGTCTCGACGCGGACGACCTCCCCGATGCCTTCGATGGTCTCGATGCCGTCCATGACTACGGTGAAGCGGAGGTCCACCTCCGTGCCCACGGGCAGGGGCGTGCTCGTCTTCACGAACGCGCCTGAGCGGGAGATGTTTGTGACGTACTCCTCGATGAACTGCGCGAACGAGTCGAACTCCTTGTTGATCGTGATTCGTTCGTTTTTTCTGGCTTCAGTCATCCTGGCCTCCGTCTTCGTGAGAGCCTGTTTGGGGCCGGGGCCCCAAACTCGATTCGAGCGTGCGCCGGGCTTACTTGCCCTGCAAATCGAACTGTTCGATGTGGTATTCGCGGCGCGGGTTGAATTCGATGCGGCGCATGTAGCGCTTCTCGGCCTCGATCACGGCGGCTTTCTCTTCTCCCTGCATCAGATCCACTACCGCGGGGTGCGCGTTCACGAGCACCGAGTAGCCGGACAGCGTCGACTTTTCGCGTCGGATTTGGCGCAAAATCTCGTAGGCAATCGTGGTGCGCGACTGAATCTGGCCGGTGCCATCACAGTAGAAGCACATCTCGTGCATCGTGCGGTTCAAGCTCTCGCGCGTGCGCTTGCGCGTCATCTCCAGCAAGCCGAGCTCGCTGATCCGGTTGATCGTGGTCTTGGCTTTGTCTTTCGCCAAGAGCGTCTCCAGTGCGCGCCACACCTTCTCGCGGTTGTGCGAAATGTCCATGTCGATCAAATCCAAGATCACTAAGCCGCCGATGTTGCGGAAGCGCAGCTGGTACGCAATTTCCTCGATCGCTTCGAGGTTTGTCTTGAACGCGGTTTCTTCCAGATCCCGGCTGCCTTTGCCGACGTAGCGGCCCGTGTTCACGTCGATTGCCGTGAGGGCTTCCGCTTGGTCAATGATCAGGTAGCCGCCGCTCGGCAGGGGCACTTTACGGCTCAATGCGCGCGCGATTTCGTCTTCGATACCGTAGGCGTCGAAGATCGGCTCGTCACCGCTGTAGTACTGGATGTCCTTCACGCGCGTGGGCATGAACATCTCGACGAAGCGAACCAAGCGCAGGTATTGCTCCTTGTCGTCGATGACGATGCTCTCAATGTCGTCCGTGAACAGATCACGGGCGGTCTTGAGCACGAGATCCAACTCGGTGCACAGCACGGCGGGGGCTTTGGCGCCCTCTTTCTTGTTGGAAACATCTTCCCAAAGCTTCACCAAGTAGCCGATGTCGGCCTTTAGCGATTTCTTGGTCAGACCTTCGGCAACGGTGCGCACGATGATGCCGCCGGTTGGCGGTTTCATCGGCTCGACCACATCACGCAGGCGCGCGCGTTCACGCGCTGACCCAATGCGCTTCGAAACCCCGACGTGCTCGACCGTGGGCAGGTAGACCACGTAACGCCCGGGTAGCGACACGTGACTCGTCACGCGCGCGCCCTTGGTGCCGATCGGCTCTTTCGAGATCTGGACGATCACTTCGTCGCCCTCTTTGACGACCTCGGTGATTGGGACCGAGCGCGACACGCGGCTCGTGGGCTTGGCGCTGCTGGTGCTGCCCGTGCTGCTGGTGCTGCCCGTGCGGCCAGCGCGGTCGCGAGTGCCATTGCCGCTGCGGCCAGCGCGGCCGTTGCGGTCTTTTCCGCCGCGATCATTGCGATCGCGCGCGCTGCGCGCTTCGGGGCGCGGTTCACGCGGGGTCGCATTGGGGCGGGCCGGCGGCGCTCCGTTGGGGCGCGCAACGGGCGGGGCCGGAAGGACCGCGGCGGTGCCAGGCGCTGCGCCAACGGCGGCGCCCTCGGTGGCATCGCGACCACCGCGACGACGACGCCGACGGCGGCGACGACGAGTCGCGTCGTCGGCCGCCGCTTCACCGGTCGGGCTGGCAGCGACGCCCGTCGGATCGCCCTCCTCGCCTTCTTCGGCGTCGCCCTCTTCGGCGTGGGCGTCCGAGACCGTTACTGCGGGCGCTTCCCCTTCGGCATCCCAAGCGTCGTCTATCGCGGTTTCGACGACTGTTTTGCCTTCTTCGGCGTCGTCGTGCTCGTCCTCTTCGCCTTCCTCCTCTTCCTCTTCCTCTTCCTCCTCTTCGACGGCGCCCCCTACGGCGGGGGCTTCGCCGCCTTCGCCGCTCACTGTCGCGTCATCCTCGTCGTCGTCGTCGTCCTCGTCGTCGTCGTCCTCGTGTCCGTGGTCGTGGATCTCGCCCGCCGCGGCGCCGGCCTTTTCGTGGCGCTTGCCACCGTCGCCTTTGGAGAAGCGCTCGGCGTCTTCATGGCGACGGGAGCCCGACAAATAGGCTTCAAAGTCATCCGGTCGGATCAGGTCTTCCACGTGCAGGAACGCTGCGCGCTCCATGCCCACGTCGATGAACGCGGCCTGCATGCCGGGCAGCACTCGGGTAACGCGGCCGAGCACGATGTTGCCGACCGTGCCTCGAGCTGCGGCGCGCTCGATCTGAAGTTCGGCGATGATGCCTTCTTCGATTAGAGCGACGCGGGTTTCACGAATGTCACAATTGATGACGAGAGTATTTCGAGGCATGGCTTCCGGGTGCCACGTCGCAAAAACCCCAAATTTTGAGCGCGAACGCTAGGTAGACAAGATCAGCGCGGATGCGGAATACGCCTCGGCTCGGAGAGCGGAGGCGTGCCGGACCGCGAAGCGAATCGCACCCGAGCGTCTCCTCGAACCGGTGAAACCGGTAGGGACCCTGGGTGGTGCGACAGTCGAGCTTGCGTGCGGGGGCAAGACACGGGGATTTCTGTGAGGGGCGAAAAAGGGAAAAATTTGTTTGCGGGTGGAGAGTCTCCACCTCGGGGTGGCCCACACGGGCCAGTCTCCCCCTGCTCGATCACGGACATCCCGCATCGATGGGGCAGAGTCGCTTCGCGACCTAGTCAGGTCACCATGGGTGCGCCGGTCCGTCAAGTGGCTGGAAGTATTTGAAAAAGCAGGGGAATTCCTTGGAGATCGCGAGCAGGCGCGCCGCTAAGCTGGGCGCCCAGCGGCCGGGAGGGCCGTCCCGAGCGCGCGGCGAAGCGGAACACGCCATTGCTTTGGCCTCGGCGGGGGCGGCTGACCGATACTCCGGCGCGTGACCACCTCGTTCCTGGTTCTGGATATCGAGACGGTGCTGGACCCGGAACTGCCGATTCAGGCGGCCGACGCCGAGCGCCTGCCTTCGCCTCCGCACCACAAGGTAGTGGTGCTGGGCGCGCTGTTATTCGACGCGGCCTACGAGGCCAAACGCATCAACGTGATCAGCGAGTCGAAAGACGAGGCCGGGATCTTGGAGGACTTCGCGCGCATGCTCGAAGAGCGGCGCCCGACGTTGGTTACGTTCAACGGTCGCGGCTTCGACATGCCGGTCATCGCGACGCGCTGCCTGCGCTACGGCATTCCGTTTCGTCACTACTACCGTTCGCGCGATGTGCGCTATCGCTTCTCGCCGGAGGGGCACTTGGATTTGATGGATTACGTCGCAGACTTCGGCGCTGCCAAGTCCTCCAAGCTCGATATCATTGCCAAGCTGTGCGGCATGCCCGGCAAAGTGGGCATTGAGGGCAAAGACGTGGGCCCAATGGTGCACGCGGGACGTATTCAAGAGGTGCGCAACTATTGCCTGTGTGACGTGGCGCAAACGGCCGGCGTGTTCTTGCGCGTGCAGCTGGTACGAGGCGAAATTGAACGCGAGCAATACTTGGCTGCGATGCGCTCACTCATCGCGCTGATCAAATCCGACACCCGCTTGCAACCCGTCGCGGAAGCGCTCGACGAACGGCGTTTGTTGCTGGAGACTGACGCGGTTCCGTCCGTGGAACCCATTTGAGGAGGCTTCATGTCACTCGCCGACAAACGCAGCGTGCACAAAGCGACCAAGCTCGACCCCGGTCAGATTGAGGCGCTGCTCGTCGAAGTGCCCGGTTACAAGATGGACGACGCGCGCGCTCTGATCAGCAAAGAATATTCATTCAAGAATTTCTACGAGACGATCGCCTTCGTGAATGCGCTCGCGTACATCGCCAACCAGGAGGACCATCACCCGGATTTGGCGGTCAGTTACAACAAGTGCAAGGTGAGCTTCTCCACGCACGACGCGGGCGGCCTCACCGAAAACGACTTCATCTGTGCGGCCCGCGTGAATGCGCTGCTCCGCTCCTAGAACGCCGCGTCGCGGTTTGTAGCCGCGTCGCGTTCTGACGGGTTTCTTGCCTAGTGGCGCTCAGGTCCCTTTTGGCCAATCCGCCTGCGCTTTGAGATCGCAGGCGCCTGTCCGGTCAGCTTTCGTTGGCTTCGCCTCTCAGTCGCAGATCGTGATCTGGCCTCCCAAGAGTTTTGGTGTCGTTTTGGTTCCGAGCGGGCTACGCATGGCGTCTTCGGGAGAGGTGCGCAGCGCCGCCTCCTCTGGGTGCGCGCGCAGCCGCACGCCACGCCCGAGCGTGCGGCACGCAGTCTCAGCCGCTTCAGTTGTCTCCGCACGTCTCCTCTGGGTGCGCGCGCAGCGCCGCACGCCACGCCCCAGCGTGCGCGCCGCAGTCCAGCTGCATGCCCGGAACCAAAACGACCCAGAAGTCTTGGAAGACCAGACCACGATCTGCGATCGAGAGCACACACACGAGAGCCGGCGAAACCGGGAACTACCGTTTCAGCCGCACTCGATAGTCGCGAGGCGTCACCCGC
>JBDTJC010000399.1:0-7074 GCA_039936055.1 Polyangiaceae bacterium
CGTGCGGCTAGCTCCGCTTCGCCCTTCACGCGGTTGTAGCGCGACATGCCGGCAGCGCCGCTGCCGGTCGACTTCGCAGTCGGATCGGCACCTGCCGCGGTCATCAATCCGAAGTGACGAACTTTGCCGGACGCCTTCAATGCCTTCGCGAACGCTTCATTCAAGCCCACATCCACCGCGCGGTGCGCCTCGAGCGTGAGCTTCGCCGTGTCCGCGCCGACGCCGAGCACACTGAAGCCTTCCGCCTCGCCATCGACGTCACGAAGCGCTTCGAGGGCTGCGGCTTGCAAGGTCTCCGCGTTCATCTCGGGCACGACCTGTTCCTGAACCGTGCGCTGCGCCTCGCGCGCAATCGCGACGACTTCGGGGACGGAGCGCCGTGAAAGCGTGATCACCGGATCGAACGAGCCATCACGGAACAACTCCGTGATGAGCGCGTTGCCCACTGATCCGGAAGCACCGAGAACGATTGCGGCTCGTTTGCGCGACATGAGGTCCCTTCGCTGCCGACGCCGTGATGGCATCGCCGCTAACACGTCGCGAGCGTACTCCATCTGCGCGCCCGGGCTCGATGGCCGCAGCGGCGGCGTATGATAACACTGGTTGCAGCGGTTTCTGTGGCCAAGTGCCGGACCGGTACCAGGCTGAGGCTGGCAACGGGCCGAGCGCCGCAGGCGCCGACGGCGGGGCACCCTTAGACGGCGGCAGCGGCACGACCACCGAGGCGAGCGCCGGTGCGAGCAACGCACCGTGCAACGGCCACCCCTGCGGTCTAGTCATCCAACCGCGGTGGCGCGGGACATGTGGATGAGCATCGTCCTGGCGGAATACTCAGCGATTGCGGCCTTCGCGGACGTGGTCGGTGCCCTGACGCAAGCACGCGCGCTGCTCGACCTGATCGGGATGACCAGCGACTTCTTGGCCGATGAAGTGCGACACGTGGAGCTCGCCAGCCGCGTGGTGATGAAGCTGGGCGGCGCGCCGCCGCGCGCTTTCGACACCACGAAGCTTTCTCCAGCAACACCGAGCGCGCAGAATGCGTTTCAACGCTCGAACGAACTTGCGCTGCACATCGGCTGCATTGCCGAAGTCTTTGCAGGAGGCACCGCCAAACCGATCACGCTGGCCACCACGCACCCGCTTTTGCGCTCCTTGTCGGAAAGCATCGTGCGCGACGAGGCCCGCCATTGCCGCTTCGGCAGCCTGTACTTCGAGTGGGCCGTGGACCGCTTGGAGCACCGCTGCGCGAACTGGGCTTGGTCTTGCCCGAGCAGGAGCTGGAAAGTCTGCTCGCTTCAAGTGAAACCTGAACCGGCAGCGGGCACGGGGTACAAGTGCTTGCGGGTTGACGTGCTCTGGCGCGCCCGTCGAGTGCTGCGCGCCATGGTGCTGGCGCGCGCGGCACTTTGAATGAGGCACGAGCGAAGCTCGTCGGCGCAGCTTTCAGTCTCGGTCGAGGCGCTGGTTCTTGACCGTGGGGAACAGGATGCGATTCGCTTCGGCTCGCAAGCGCACCAGGTCCTTGGCCGAAAATTCCACGGACTCACCCGAGCGCTTGACGGTCGCGGTAAGGCTTCCTTCCCAGGTATCGTCGCCGCTGTCGAACGATGCGTCGGGGACCGCTAGGCTCCAATTCGCGGCGCCACGCTTGCGTAGGTTGAGGCTAGTGCCCGTGGCACCGCGACTGCGGTCTTTTGTCGGGGCTTTGACGATCACGTAGTTGTCTGGATTACTCATTTTGGGAGGCGACTTGTAGCACCTTACGGGCGCTGCGCTGACCCTCTTTTCTTCAGCCAGGGCCCGTTCCTGCATGCTGACTCCCCCGTAAACGTGCCCGTGCCCGCGCCCGTGCCCGAAAAACGGACACCGCGGCCCAACACCGGTCCGCGCTGGCGCACGCAAGCTGCCGCGAGGCGACCCACAAAAACCGAGAAAGATGAGAGGGGGATCGGGCACGGCCGCGTGAATTCAGGGGCACGCCTTCGCGCTGGGCGCATTGCCGTCTGCACTTCGCGTGAAAATTAGCGCGGGGGCTTCGTTTTCTGTGGCTTCGGCCGTAGCGGGAAGGTGGGCGAAAAATACAGGCTAGTGACGCGTAGCGACTTCGATGGACTCGTGTGTGCAGTCCTTCTGAAAGACCTCGGCATTCTGGACGAGATCAAATTCGTCCATCCGAAGGATATGCAAGATGGCAAGGTGGAGGTGACCGAACGCGATATCACCACCAACGTGCCGTACGTGCCAGGGGTACACTTGGCGTTCGATCACCACTTGAGTGAGACGACTCGTGTCAAAGAGCGACCGAGCAATCACATCATTGACCCGAGCGCACCATCGGCCGCGCGGGTCGTCTACGACCACTTTGGCGGGCGCGCAAAATTCCCGCACATCAGCGAAGTCATGATGGCAGAGGTCGACAAGGCCGACGCGGCTCAGTTCTCCAGAGAAGAAATCCTCGCACCAGGCGGCTGGGTGTTGCTGAATTACTTGATGGATCCGCGCACCGGTCTGGGTCGCTTCAGGGACTTCACCATCTCCAACTACCAGCTGATGATGAACCTCATCGACGCCTGCCTCACGCTCGACATCGACCACATATTGAAGCTGCCGGACGTCAAGGAGCGCGTGGATCTATACAACGCCCACCAAGCGCAGGCTCGGACTCAGCTCGTCGCCTGCTCTACGGTGCACGCGAACTTGGTGGTACTCGACCTACGCGAACAAGAGGTGATTCACCCCACGAACCGCTTTCTCATCTATGCGGTCTTCCCGCAGTGCAACATTTCGATGCACGTCCTTTGGGGCCTGAAGAAGCAGAACGTCGTGTTTGCAATCGGAAAATCGATCCTCGATCGCGGTTCGAAGACGATCGTGGGCGAACTTGCGCTGAGCTATGGTGGCGGCGGTCACACCGCCGCCGGCACCTGCCAGATCGACACCGACAAGGCGGCCGTCGTACAGGCTGAGCTGATTGCTAAGATTACGGCCGACGGCTAAGCGCCCTCACCAGACCTCCGGCTGACACTCCGACTTGACGCTCGCAGAGCGCTCGACAAGCGGCAACGGCAGCGGCGGCAGGTCGGGTTCCTGCGGCTTTCCCCGCGAAATACCGGCGGTGATGCGGGGCTTGGGGAGTGCAGCGCGTGAGCGGGGCGCCGGCTCGTGCGTCGAGACCAAGGCCACCATACATTCCGTCAGACCGTAGCAACGAAGCGTGTGCTAACGAAGCGCCGTGGGTCGAGCCGGCTGGAAAAGATACGGAGTCACTAGCTTTTCTCTGCTTACCGGGGTGCTGCTGTTTTGGCTCGCGCTGCGAAGTGACGGATGCGACTGGTACATCTCGCAAACGCACGCGGACGCCATCTTCACCGGGCTGCGCAAGTTTGGAGAGTTCCCGTTCTTCTCCTTCGCGTTCAATGGCGGGACGTACTTTCTACAAGACCCTCAGAGTAACCTGTTCTCGCCCGTCGTTCCTCTCACCTGGTTGGTGGGACCGAGCGTCGCGTTACGCCTGATGGACGGGATCTGGGGCGGGCTGGGCGTGTGGTTTTTCACACTGTGGATGCGGCGACACGTCCGCGTCGAGGCAGCCCTCATCGGCGGCGTTGCGAGCGCGACGAGCCTGGCGGTGCTCTGGCGGATCGCCGGCGGCAACGACATGTTCCTGTGGCATTTGGGCCTGCCGGCTCTGCTTTGGGCAGGAGAACGCCTCCTGCGCGAACGCACCTTGGCGACCATGGCGTGCTTCGGGTTGGTGCTCGGCGTATTGATACTGGGGCCAACATTCGGCTCGTTCACGTACCTGTTCTTGCCGGTAGTGCCCTTGTTCTTGGTGGCGGATTGGTTTTCACTTCGCCCGAGCGCACGACAATTCGGGCACACGCTGCTGCTTTTGCTCGGTGCTTGCGCAATTGCTGCGCTGATCGCGAGCCCGAAGCTCGCGTGTTGGCTGACGTTCACGATGCGCCGGCCGGTGGGCGACTATGGCCCCATCCCGTTTCGCCAAGCGCTACGGCATTTGTTCGACTTCTCGATCTGGAGTCAGCACACGGTGATCGCCCAGCCGCTCCGTGATGCGCGCGGTTGGGGTGAGGAGGAAACTGCGGTTGCGCTTCAACCGGTTGCGACAGTGCTTGCTCTCGTCGGCTGTGTCAGCGCAGTTTGGCTCAAGCGACAGCGGCGCATGGGCATCTTGCTCGTGATGCTGATTGCTCTCGGGCTAGGTCTCACGTGCTCTTCGGCTGCGTTTCACGCGTTTAGGTACTTCAGCCACAACGGCTTTCGCGTCATGCAACGCTTCCTCGTCATCTCGGCATTCGGCCTGACCGCGTTTACGGCGCTCGGTGCTGATGCGCTGCTCGACAGGTTCCGGCGTTGGAGCACCGCCTTCACGTTGACCGCAGTGCTATCGATGTTCGTCTCCGTCGTGTGGTGGACGGCGTCCGCGGCCAAGTTCACCGGGAAAACAAGCTGTGATGCCGTTCACTCGGTGGCCATTAGGCCGCTCGCGCGTTTGCGCGAGGAGCGCGCGCTGTCGGACGGCTTTCAGTCCTATTCATGGCTTCGAAAATTCCCGGGCCTCGGCCGCGACCTCATCAAAGGCGGTGGCCTCACGGACGGCTTTTTGATAGTCGGCAACGCCTTCGAGCCGAGCGTCTGGAATGCGAAGTATGCGCTGCCCGTGGTGGGTGAGAACGCAAGCGCCAGTGACCCCGTAACGGTAAGGCACTTGAGCATTGTGATTCCGCACTTGAAGCCAAACGAGCACCTGCAATTGCGGCTCAGACAGCCAGCGTTCGGGCTGTCCGTGATGACAGTTCCGCCGCAGGCCAAGGTCAACGTCTTCCAGCTTGGCCGCCGTCTCGTCGTAGAGAACCGCGGCAAAACAGAAATTGAGAGCGTGACACTCCGCGCGAGATGGCCGATCTCGCGTCTGTGGCTCCTCGTCTCTCTATTCGGTTTGCTCGGGCCGGCGCTCCTGCTCATTTTCAGTGCGCGAAGGAAGGTCGTTCCTTCGTCAGACGTCGCGTTCTGACGCTCACGAACGTCACAGTAACCAACGGCGTTTTGTCGGCCTAGCCAGCAACGATCGGCTGCCGGGCACCACCCGCGGGCTGCGACTACTTCGTGCAGTTCGCGGGTGGCGCAACCGTGTTCGTGTTCAAGCACGAGCGGGCGCGAGCCGAACGTTAATAAGGATTCATCTCACTCGCCTGGGGCGTGTCGTGAGATGAGACGGCACATAGTTCGGAGTGCGCGCAGATCCATGTGGCATATTTCCCGAATTTCGTTCACACCGTGGCTTGATGAGCTTGTCGCTGAGCATGGAGCATCGAATGACGTTGGTTAGGCTAGGTTCCTCGGTTGCGCTCGCGCTGGGTCTCGCGGCTTGCGGCAGTGACGCCGCGAATCGCGCGGGCGGCGCAACCGGCACCGGCGGTTCGGGCTCGGCGAACGGCGGTGCCGGGGCAGGCGGCGCCGCTGGGGTCGGCGGCACGGCGAACGCGAACGGCGCCGCAGGCGTGCTCACTGCCGGCGCGGGCGGGGCGGCGGGCGCCAGTGCAGGCGGTACAAGTGGCGCGGCCGGCGCGCCTGGCACCGGTCGGGCGGGCCTGCATGTCGTCGGCAATCAGCTGCAGGACAACGGCAAGCCGGTGCGCTTGGTCGGCTGGAACCGTCCCGGTGGCGAATACTCCTGTATCAACAAGGAGCCGTCCGTCTTCGACGGCCCGACCGATCTAGCCAGCGTTCAAGCCATGAAAGCTTGGAAGGGCTTCAATACGTTGCGCGTGCCGCTGAACGAGACGTGTTGGCTCGGCATCAATGGCGTCAGCGCCGCCGCCTCGGGGCAGAACTACATCACTGCCGTTGCGAACTACGTCGCGCTCCTGCGCTCGAACGGCATTTACGTGATCGTCGAAATGCATTGGAATGCTCCGGGCAGCTTCGTCGCCAGTAGCCAAATGCCAATGGCGGACGCAGACCACGGGCTGGATTTCTGGTCGCAAGTGGCCAGCAAGTTCAAAGGCGATCCTGGTATCATCTTCGACCTTTACAACGAGCCTCATTTAAATAGCGTGCCCGAGGGCGGGCTCGTGGGCGGCGCGGACGCTTGGTCGTGCTGGCTGAACGGCGGCTGCACGATCACGCCGCAAACCTGGGAGCAACAAACCGGCGGCTACATGGTGGCTGGCATGCAGCAAATGCTGGACGCCGTGCGCGCCACGGGCGCAACCAACCTGGTGCTCGCGGGCGGCTTGAATTGGGCCGGTGATCTCTCGGGTTGGGCCGCACACGCGCCGCACGACAGCGCGGGTAACCTGGCCGCCTCCGGCCACGTTTATTACAAGCCGGAAGACTGCATGGGCGCGGCTTGCTACAGCACGTTGCAAGCTTTCTCACAGGCCACACAGGTGCCCATCGTCACCGGTGAGGTGGGTGAGTTCGACCGCGCGCACACTTTCGTCGACGGCTTCATGAGCTGGGCGGACACAAACAACGTGTCGTACCTCGCCTGGTCGTGGTCGCTCGAGCCCTGCGGTTCGCCCGGTCCCAGTTACAGTGCCGGCCCCAGCTTGATCACCGACTGGACCGGCGCCGCCACTGCCTATGGGCAAGGCTTCAAAGACCATATCGCGACGCTCCCGCCGTGAAGGGCGCGCCAGGCAGTCGCTCAGACCGCTTCTTTGAGTAGCTCGCTGATCCGGGCTGGCGGTGCGCCGGTCAGGTTTTGGCCAAAATCGCTGGCGTTTCTTATGCCGTAGACGTCGTTCATCAGGGTGAAGTAGAGGTCGCGCAAGGGGCGCTTGTCGAGCACGAGGTGCTGGTTGTTTTTTAAGCCGAGGTTGCCACCGCCGATCAGCGCGACTGGCAAGCGGTCAGCCTCGTGATCGCCGCCGTGCATGCAGGCACCTAGATAGACCACACAGTTGTCGAGCACGCTCACGCCGGGAGCCTCCTGAATGTTGTCGAGCATCCGGCACAGGTCTGCCACTTTGCCCACGTTCCACCAGGTGATGGTGGCGAAGTCGTCGCCTCCGGCGTGCTGGGCGGCGTGATATTCGGGGCAGTTTC
>JBDTJC010000400.1:0-26350 GCA_039936055.1 Polyangiaceae bacterium
GCTGACGCTCCGCGCCCAAGGCCGTGCGATAGCCGAGCGTCGGCTCCAGCGCTGCGCCCTGCCCCGGCGAGCCGGCATAGCGCGCGCCCACGAACAGCCCCGGCAAGTGCAGCAGCCGGTCGGGCTCTACGATGGCACTGACCTCACTCAGCGGAGCGCCGCTAGCTTCCTCACGGACGGCGCTACTCAAGAAGTAGCCCGGCACGTAGCCGCCGCGCACCTCAAACTCGGGGCGCCCCGCGGGCGCCATGGCGATGCCCGTGGTTGCCGGCATGGGGCCGAGGGTGGTGCATGCGCCGAGAGACACCGCCAGCAAGGCGGTCGGCAGGGGCAATGACTTACGCAGCAGGTGGGTCATGCCGCCAATTGGAGCAACACCCGTGCCGTTGGGTCAATGCGCATTTCCGTCACTTTACGCAGTCTCGCGGTGTCGCCCGGCGACGACACTGGCGTCGTGGATTCACGCAAATCACGTTGCGCGTCCGTACCGCCAGCACGGAGCGGCTCTTCGTTAGTCAGCGTCGCCCAGCCAGTTTTCGGTTTTGAGGCCGGCGCTCTTCCGCTGATACAAGTCGAAGTCTTCGATGCGCTTCACGAACTCGTAACCGTGCTCGATGAAGCCGTTGAGCTCCGGAAAGCCGGGCAGCTCGTCGTGTGAGTCCCAGGCGTGCCCGGTAACCGCGGGGAACACGTCGTTGTGCTGAACGATGATCACGGCCGGCGTGTGCGCGTCCAGATCGCGCAGCAGCTCCGCGCGGGCGTAGCCCTTCTGCCACTCACTGCGTTGCGCCACGTCGTAGATGAAACGTGACGACGGAGCGCGCTCGGAGAACCAGTAAATTGCCGGCTCGAAACCCCAGACGAAGATCCGATCGGCACTGCTCGTGCGTGAGCGCACTTCGAGACCGACTTCGCGGTCCGCCTGCAGATTGAAATCGGCTACGTACGCGCAATCGCGATCGATCGCCTCGCGCGTCTTGTACGGTTCCATGTGCAGGGCATATTCGAGGCGCATCAACGCGCGTTCGCTGTAATCCTGCGGCACATCCTGGGTTGCCGTGCGCATCTCGCACGCAACCACGACGAAAGACGCGAAGGCCAAAGCCCCGCCAAAACCCGCGCCCGCAAAGCGGCGCCACAACTTGTACAAGCCGAGGCCCGCCAAGAAACTGATCAACTGCAGCGTCGCGGCGTAGTGATACGGGAAGAATTTGCCCTGCATCGCTACACCGGCAATCTGCATGGCGATCACGCCGAGCACGAGGAACACGCCCTCGCGCTCGCGGCTATGGATGGGCGTGAGGGACGCCATCGCGATCACGCCGGCGGCAGCCAGCGCGGAGTACTTGAAGAAGGCCTCTTCGAGCGCGTAGTACAGCATTCCGGAGGGGCTGCGATTCACCCACCCGAGCGCAGTGTATCCGGGTGTGAACTCGGCCAGCGTCCAGTGCAACGCCGGCCAGGCACCGCGCGCCCAGAACCAAAACGCGCACAGCACAATCGGCAGCGCGGAGCCAAAGCCTACGGCAAACATGGCGTACAGCCCACGCGCCGCGGAGCCAACGCGCTGTTGCTCGCGCTTCGTGAGGTACGCGCCGCACACGAACGCGCCGCCGCCGAGTGGCGGCTTGAACAAGAACGCGAGCCCGAACAGCACGCCAGTGCCGAGCCAGACCAAGTACCGACGCCGCGCCGGATGGACGCGCGAAGTGGCTAGAATCAGCGCAGCGAACGTGAGGTAGCCGCCGAATACTTCGGGTTGCGCGGTGTGCCAGAAGTCGAGCTGGGCGTGGATCAATGCGGCCACTGCGCCGCCTACCAACCCCGCGCGCGGGCGCTCGAAGAAGGTGTCGGCGAAGCGCATGAACGCGAACACCAGGCCAATCAGCCCCAGGACCTCCACGATGCGCACCGCGAGCATGTTGTGCCCAAACACGCCCTGCGCGAGCGCGTACACCAGAAAGATCCCGGGCGGCTTGAAGTCCCACAAGTCGCGGTACGGCATCTTACCGTGCAGGATCCCGTCGCCGACGAGCGCGTAGATGCTCTGATCGCGACCGAAGGAGTAGGTCAAGATTTGGATCGCGCAGAACGCGACCACCGCCCAAGCGACCCACGAAAGCCAAGCGTCAGGATCGCGAACGTGGAGGCGCGGGACGACCTCAGCAGGCGGCGGACGGACCGAGGACGTGCCCATGGCCGGGCACGCTAATCAGGCCGATGGGAGGATGGCTAGAGCCGGGCGTGATTTAGTAGCGTTGGCCGGGTCAGAGCGGCATTTGGGCGCGCGAATGCGGCGCGTCTTCGGCGCGAAGTTTGTCGAGTAAGCGCGTGAAGTGCTCGAGGGGCTGAGCGCCCTCGACCGCGTAACGCTGATCGAAAATGAACAAGGGCACGCCAGCAATCCCGTACTCGCTGGCCAGGCGGAGGTCGCTCGCGACTTCCTCTTTGCCCACGCCACTTGCCAGGGCGGCGGTGAGCTCCGCCGCGTCCAGCGCCACGCTTTCGCGTTCGAGCAGGGTCAGGATTTCACTCAGCTCACACAAGTTCACGCCTTGCTCGAAGTAACCGCGGAACAACGCTTCCACCGTCGGCGCGGCTTGCTGAAGCGTGCCGGCGTAGTGGATCACGCGATGCGCCAGCTCGGTATTGGGCGCCCTCTGCTGACTGGCAAAGTCGAAGGCGATGCCCTCTTCACGACCGACCTGCACGACGCGCTCGAAGATCTCCTGCATGCGCTGCTTGCCACCGAACTTGCGCGCGAAAAATTCCTCCGCCGGTAGACCGCTGGCGGGCAGGCCAGGCTGGAGTTGAAAAGCGTGAAACGCGAGCTCCGCCTTCACACCAGCAGACGCCAGCGCGCGCTCCAGCCGACGCTTACCGATGAAGCACCATGGGCACGCAACATCCGCGAAAATCTCGATCCTCATGGCTCCGGAACTATGAGCCCGACGCACCCAGCGTCGAGCCCCGGCACAACGGGCCGCCTCCCGGTCGCATTCCCGCACGCCGCGCTGCGCCTCGAGGCCGGCAAATCAGTCTAGTCATTTGCATGCTTTTTGGGCGCAGAGCGGCGCGCCTGAAACAATCCGTGACGCCCCGGCATGGTCACTTACACAAATGGTCGCGGCGCGATGGCGAGCCACTACAGGTGGCGAGGGCGTACGCCGCGGCAATGATGAAATAACTAACGCCAAACGCCGCGGGTGCGCGCACACTACGTGCGCAAGGTGTGGAGGAGGGCGAGCTGCTTCGAGCGAAGCGCTCCGCTCAGGGCTGAGCCTTGATAGAGCGACACTGCAATTTGAGCGACGGATGGCAGCGGCGATTTGCGTTGCCGGGACAGAATCGGTTCGAGCGGATTGCGAAGGCCGCTCCCTCTAAGTCGGCCTTGTCACATCTTCGCGTTGCCTCGGATTCCTCCTTCACAAACCCAACCCGACAAGCCTAGTATTGACGCGCGTCGAGGGGCGCAAGGAAGCAGATGCAAATCGTTGTCAAAGGTATGGTTCAGGTATCGGGAACGACCTTCCGAATTGTGCGCACGACGCGCGGCCACTACGACGTGGTTCGCATCCTCGACGACACGCGAATCGGTTCGTTCTGGTGTGAGCCAAGCTTGGTCGTGTCGGAGAGCCCGGACGCCCAGCTCCTCCGTGAGGTCGCGCGCTGCGCAATCCAAGGCGGCAAGTGCACCTGGGTCGGCCCCGTCGAACTCACCAGCTGAAACCGGATGCCGTCGCGCGCTGACGGCATCTCGCCTCGCGCCTCCGCCAATCCCCCCCGCACTCCGCGCGTTTCGACGCGAGCAGCGCAGCGTTGAGCAATTTTCGCTTGACCGGACGCACGCCTCTCACTTGGATGGCGTTCCTTCGCGCCCCTAGCTCAGCTGGATAGAGCATCGGACTTCGAATCCGAGGGTCGTAGGTTCGAATCCTACGGGGCGCGCCGCTTCGATGCTTGGTCGTGAAGCCGGGGGCGGCTTGGCGCCGAGTGTCCGGTGTGTCCGTGGCCCGGCTCCGGCGCGCTGCGAGTGTCCGCTGCGAGTGTCCGTGCGCGTGCGACGCGGGCCCAACCGGCAGACGCGACCCGGGGCGGGGCTATGTCGACGGCCACTCTAGCCTTTCAGGTGCTCGGCAAGAGCGTCGACGCCAACGGCAACGGTGACTCCGCGGCGGCGGGAAACCGTACAGCGTTGCGTAATCAGGTCGACCAAGCCGCGGTCTCTCGTCACGAAAATGTTGGCATAGGTCGCACCAATCAGAGCGTGGTCGACGTCGTGGAGATCCTGCGGCCGCACGCGACGGGTCGTGTTCGCAACCCTCTCAGCCATAATTTCACACCAAAGGTCAACGGAGGGTGCGACCGTCATGAGCGTCGCGAAGCGTTCCTCGTTGCCTTCGCCGAGTTTTGCGCTCAGCGCCTTAACAGCCTCCTCCAGACGTTCGATGCCATAGAGCTCAAGCAGCGTCTGGGTGAACCTGGGAGCCATGATTTTGTTGACGACCCAAGCCCGTTCTTCGCGAAGAAGCCTCGTCTTGCGGGCAACACCGGAGAGCTTAGCAACCGCCTCGGCACCGCGTTGAATCGACGCAGAGAGCGCGTCGACGTAACGAACCTTTGCCTCGCGGTGCCGATTTCCCATCGCTTCCACCGGCGCGTGGTCGACGATCCAGCATACGGACCGAACTGCCGGATGCGCGGTGAAATGCTCGATGAACTCGCGCGCCTTCGCCGCATCCCAGTTCCGGTCGAACGTTACGCTTGCAGTTCCTACGTATTCGACAATCCAGGTCAGGACGCGCGACGCCTCCGGAGCAGAAGCGGCTTGTCCGAGCAGAACCTGAAACGCTCGGTCGGTTTCGAGAAGCCGTATGGATTCAAACGGACGGAATGACACCCCGCCACTCAGTCTGTCCATCAGTTCGGCAACTTTGCGACGTTGCTCAACGACCGGCTGCTCGATGAGCTCGCTGATCGTGGGATACGACAGGGGGAACAGCACATCGCCGTTTTCAACTTCGCGCAAACAGAGCGCGGCCAAGTCCTGCTTCTTCTCGGCGAGTTCGATCCAGGCATTCGTGTCCAAGTACACGAGGCGTCTCTCAGTCAGCGCTGAAGACGGGCAACTGACTTCGTCGAACGCGGGGAGCGAAAACGTCGTCTTTCTCTCGTCGGAATCGGCATTCTCGTCGGGCATTGTCGATGCGAGGATGGTGGTCACGAACGCGAGCGACTTCGTCTTGGTTCAAGGAAGACGCAGGTGCAGCATCCTATCGATCAGGTCGCTGAGCCCGGCCCACGCGCAGGAGTAAGCTCGAGCGTCGCGTCCTCCACACGATCAATGATGCGATCAATGTCGTCTAAAACCCAGACTTCCGCTGGTCTGCCGAGAATGGAGCGCGCGTATTCCCCGCAAACCTTTCCGCAGCGGAGCTGTAACCCCTCTGCCAGCAGGAGTACCTGCGTTACTTCCGTGTCAAACCCGTGAGCTAGCGGAAGCCCTCGCGCCAAATCCAGGCGCGCGCTCACCAGGTCGCCCCGTAACTTCACTAGCTGCGCCCTATAGACTTGGTTTGCGGGAACTATCGGCATGACCCGGGCCTCCTGCCCCGAGAAGGTAACGACGGCTCTGGGCCAGTCAACGGTAACACCCCGCGCTCACGCGGGCGAATCCGCCAAAGGCCGGAAGGGATTTGTATCACCGCGGGGCGGCGCAGTGCAGCCCGCGGTTCCAACGAGCCAACCCCGCGCGTCGCGGAGCTACTTCGCCTTCGGCGGTGGCGGGTCGGCGGGTTTCGGACCGCGGTAGTCGGCCTCGTAGTCCTTGGGAGGCGGCGGTGCTGGGGCGGGCGGCTTCTCAGGCATCGTTACTTTCTACAGCGCTGCTTGGGCGCTGCCGGCGGAGGCGAGCCGTTGTCGTCGAACCGCTCCTTGGGAGGTGGCGGGGCGGGCGGCGGCGGTTTTTCGGGCATGGTGTTGAGACGATATTTCCCGAAACATCAGGAGTTCGCAAGCCAGAAGCACGACCAAGAAAGCAATGAAGAGCCACTGCGCGACCTGGACCTGCTTCGCTTTCCTGTTTAGTTGACCATGGTCTTTCACGGACACGTCCCACAAGTGGGCGGCCATGTACTGCCTGTACACGGCCACGCCATAAGCCTGCTTGTCCTTCGCATCCAGGAGATCGTCGCATCCCGTCGGTACGTCCGCGAACGCAAGCTTCTCCTGGTTGAAGACGGCGTGGTCGCTTACCTGCGCGTAGCCGCCCTTCACCAAAAGGGCCATCACGCCGGTGACCACTGAGCTCAGGGCAAAGATGCCAGCCAGCCCAAACATCCAGAGAAGCCAGCCCGGAAGCAGTGTCTGCCCAGATGCGATGATCCCGCCAAGCGACGATGCGACGGCCATCGAGAGACCGGCGGCCGTAATCACCGAGTTGGCTTTTGCGTCGAGCCTCGTGTGCCGCGCTGCCTCCGACTGGACCTGCGCTTTCGCAATCTCGTAGACCTCTTTCGCGAGTTCCGGATTAACGAGCCGAAGTCGAGCTGCGATCTCGTCCTTCGAGAGGTCACGTGTCGTGTCGACTTTTGGCTGTTCTGGTTGCGGGACTGCCCGCTGCTCTGGCTGCGCGGGCGCTGGCTGCTCTGGCTGCGCGGGCGCCGGCTGCTCTGGCTGCGCGGGCGCTGGTTGCTCTGGCTGTGCGGGCGCCGGCTGCTCTGGCGCGCCTTCTGCCGTCGGGTCCTTTTCTACGTCGGTCACGACCGAATCATACGGCATGTCTGCGCGCTCGCGACACTCCACGCGTCCTTGCGTCCTTGCGTCCTTGCGTCCTTGCGTCCTTGCGTCCTTGCGTCCTTGCGTCCTCGCCGTGGCTCGGAATACTCATGAATGGACAAGCGCGCAACGCTCAACCACCTGTCGCCGCCATGCTTTCCGCGTGATCGACATTTCACCCTGCTAGGCTCCGCCTCAACATGACGGCGAGATTCGACGACTGCATCTACTGCGGCAGCCCGAACGGTTCCGGCGAGCACACTGTCCAAGCCGCGCTCGGAGGAGTGCGGACCAACAAGGGAATCTTGTGTGGTCGGTGCAACGAGGATTTCAGCACCATCGACGCTGCGTTGGCGCGTGCCTACGCCCCCTGAACGCGATGGTGGGCGTGCAGAATGGCCGCACGAGGGATGCCGTAGAAACCACAATCAAGGATTCGATCGGCCGAACATTTGTTCTGAGCAGCGCAAGCCAGCTGAAGCACCCCGAGCCACTAGTACTTCATGACTCGACGGATGGAACTACCCGCAGCCTTTACGCCGTCGCCTCAACCCAGCAGCAGGCAGACGAGTTCGTCCGCGACCTGAGGGCCGAGGGGAAGCCTGTAAGTGTCAAGCGCGAGATGGTCCCTTTGCTGTTCGCCGATATTCCAATGGCGGAGTGGGGATTCGGCGGCACAGACACGTTTCGCGGCGTCGCTAAGAGTGTCGTCAACTTGTTGGCCCAGCGCTATCCCGAGCGCGCACGAGAGCCCTGGTTGGCTGCGGTCAAGCAATTCATCCGTTACGGGGGACCCTTCGAGGGACTGGTCGACTACGAGTATTCGGCAGGCGCCACGGAACTGACCGACAGCTTCGACTTTCAGCACCGATTCATTCTCACGTTCGATGCTGCAAGCGGGCGCGTCTACGCGAAGGTATCGCTGCTTGGCGTCGTAGATCTTCGCATTCATCTTGGCAGCGCTGCGATAGTTCAGAGCGAAACGATGGTCTACGAAATGGACGTGCTCGCCAGACGCCCACCGGACGACATTCGCATCCAAACGTTCGCGGGTGTCACGCTTTGTCCGCCCGAGGCGCCGACCACCGACCCGCGCCCATTCATCTTTGATCGGTTACGGCTTCTCGACCGGAAACGAGCAGACCTGATTTGGCGACGAGAAGGCGCCCAATTAGTTCAATCGCACAACGACGCTCGAAACTCGGCACAGGCCGATCAGCACGACCTCGTAGTTCAGGCTCTCGGCGATCAAAGGCAGCGATTGCTCAACCTGGCAGGTTCCTTCGCGAGGAAGCTACAGCGGCATCTGACACAAACCATCGGTGCTGAAGGCCAAGCCATTGGAGGAGCTTTTCGGCTCTTCACGCAAGGCGACCGCTCGAGCAAGACGGGGGTCACCGATTTGACATATGCGGTCGCTGAAATGCTGAGATTCGTGATGGCGGACCACATCTTGCGAATGCTGACCACGCGTCCGATAGAATCGGTCGAGCTCCAAGGGCTACTCGAAGGATCGGCTGGCGAGCTGATTGTGGGCGAGTACATGCTCGCTGAAATGAAGAAGGGGCATCCGTGGTTTTCGAGTATCACCGATTGAGACCTGGTTCGCCGAACGCGCAAGAAGGTTAGCCGCCGAGGACCTGGAAGCTACTCGCCAGCGCGCTTCGGACGAGCTGCCGCGCCCGCCGACATGACCGTCTTGGCGAGCTTGACGTATCTATCGTGGGTCGCTTGGCTACGGTGCCCTGCTAGCGCTCGAGCCTGCTGCGCGTTGACGTTCGCGACGGCGAGCCCGGTGCAGTATAATCGCCGAAACGAGTGAAAGTCGGCGCGCTTGCTTCCGCCGCGGCCGTGCTTGTCGGCAGGAACATCGTGGTGGAGCTCGGGCCGATTCACTCCGGCAACTAGAAGATGCTGCCGAAGGCGCCGGGCGTAACTTTGACTGTACTCGATGCGCGAGCCCTTCGCCCCGGGGTCGGTCTTGCCGGAGCGCTGGCGTGCGAACACTGGCTTGCCGGGACCGGGGCTGCCGCCGGCAAGAAACCACTGTTGCAGCAGTGCCCCGGCCTCTGGCTCGATACTGATTCGCTGCGGCTCGTCGTCTTCGCGGTCGGTTTTTGGCCGTGCCACATCTACCCACTGCCACGTCTCAGTGTCGATCCTGGACCAAGTCAGCGCGCGCAGATCGCTGGCGCGCATTCCGCCGACCATGCGCGACAAGAGGTAGAGCAGCCGATGCCGCAGCGGCACGGCCAGGCACTCGAACAACTGCCACTGTTCTGCGTCGGTGAGGAGTACGCGGTCGCGCTTATCGCGTCGCGCGCTCGTCGGCACTGCGACGCGCTTGACGATGCCGACGGTGTCGATCTTGTCGTGCTTGAGGAGCCAGGAGAAAAAGGCGGACATGGCCGCTTTGAGCCGAACAAGCGACTGCTGCGATTGGCCACGGGCTAGCTCGGCAGCCATGACCTCGCGCAGCTCAACGTGCGTGACCGTCGAGACGAGCATGGACCCGCAGTGCTGCGCCAATATCCGCACATGACGGCGACGGTCGGCAATGCTCTTCATCGACGCAACGTCGGGGTCTGCGAGGTAGTCAAGCGTGCCCTCCTGCAAGGTGGGCGTGTAAAACTTGCTGCGCTTGCGGGCCGCCTCCGCGTGAGCCGCGCGCAGGTGAGGCTCGATGCGCCGTTGCTTGTCTAGACCTTGGGCGAGACCACCGAAGGTGTGGGAAAAAGACCAACTGAGCAGCTTGGGCTTGCCGTCCTTGCGTAGGGGACGGAGCTGCTTTTCAACGCGGTAGAGCAGCTTCTCGCTGGTCGACCCGTCCGCCAGCCGACGGCGACGACAGGTGAAGCCCTTCGGCAACAGGAACCCGTCGGGCAACGCCTCTTCGGGGTCGCGCTGTGCCGGCATCGCCAGCGGCTTCGTGCTCTTCATTCGGTCGGGAAATCTTGTGGCTGCGACTCGTGAGTCAGACTTGCGCTCAAACGTTTACACCGCGGCGGCGGAGCTCTTCGCGGTCGCGCTCACGCTCAACAAGCTCTTCATCGACGATGCCCGCGACCTCGGGCTCCGGCGCACCATCGGCGGCGTGCCAACGCTCAAGCGCCAGCCCAAGCATTCTGTGTGCCTGCATCACGAGCAGCTTGACGGCGCGATTCATAGTTTGTCCCCGAGTTGGAAATCGTCAGGGCGGCACGGACTCATGACTCCGTGAGGTCGCGCGCTCTTCATTTCTGCTTCATTGACCACCATCAGCCTCGCCCCTTTCGGCGAAGCGCGCGGCGCACGTCTTGGCGCCGAAAGCCCAGCTTTTCCAGGATTCGCACGGTCGTCGTGGCCTCGTTGGCCGTCACGGCGCCGCGACCGGCGACGACGGTGACCTTGTGGCCGCGGAGCTCATAGTGCGCGTGGTCGGTTGACTTGTTCGGCAGACGGCGAAAGCCGTGGCCGCGAAGCCAGCGATCGAGGTCGCGGCGCTTGCACCAGGTGGGCCTGGGCATGCTAGGTCTCCATGACAATCGCTGCGGTGTGGCGAAGCCAGGCGTCCTCGACTTGCCGCAGCAGGTCCGCGAGCGCGACTCTTCTTTGGACGGCGCGCATCGCGATGGTGTCAACGGTCGTCGTGAAGAGCTTGTTCGCCTCGCGTTCGTTGATCGCGTTGCGAGCCTCAGAATAGTTCGGGTGAGACTTGAGCGCCGACCAGTACTCGCCGGCAATTCGAGTCAGTTCGACCGCCACTTCCGCGCCAAATGTATGAACGCCAAGCACTTTCGAGATGGCACTAAGCGTGTGTCGCCGCAGTTTTACGGTTCGTCCGCCCGCCGCGATCAATACGTGCTGGCTGACCCTGCCGTTAGTCACTTTGCAACTGGCGCCGACAACCTTCGCGTCACGCAGTAGTGCGAGTTCTTCCGTTGCTTTCATCAGGCTCTCTTGGAGATAAATTGAATAGGTCCGCGGGGACGGGCGCTCGAGGCTGAGTAGCCGACCGGTTTCAGCGCTTGCTTGCGGCGCTCCGGCGTGGGCCGCGACGACGAGAGTGCGAAAAGTCGTCGCGACCGTTGGGCCTCCACAGCCCCCCTGACGCACTCCGTCTTCGGTTGCGCCCGTCCCCGCGAGAGTTTGTTGTTGGGTTGATTTAGCGAGCGTGTCGGCGTGCGCGCCTGCGTTGGCGTGCACGCCAACGCGTTAGATGTCGCTCATGTCAGGCCGCTCGCACATCTCGACGGTCGAGATGAGACGCGCGGTCGCCCATGCCGCAGGCTCGGGCTCCTGCGGGTGATATCCATCGGGCGCGGGCGCCAACTTCAGCGCGGCGCGCGCCTCGGCAAGCACGGTGTCGATGACCTTGAAGAACTCGGGGCATGCTAGCGCCTGCTCCGCGCGCTGATGAACCCCTTCCAAGAGGTTGATGGCGCCCTTGATGCGGTGCCACGCGAAGTCGATGCGCAAGGCGCCCCGAGACGGACCGTGGGTCTCCTCGCGAGGGCGCTCGGCCAACATTGCCATCGCCGTCACCTTGGCGGCCGTCGCCGCCTCTGTGTCGGTGGGGTCAGACAGCGAGATGATTAGCGCGATGCTCGCCTTGAACGTGGAGGGATATCCGTTGTGCATCGGCTAGTCCTCCAGCATGTCGGAGATGGAGGGGCGACGCGGTGACGGCGACACCGGAGGCTCACTGGCAGCCTCGGGCTCGCTGGCAGCCTCGGGCTCGCTGGCAGCCTCGGGTTCCGCGTCTCCGATGGTCGTTGACTCGGTGTCGATATGGCCGTTTTCAGCGGCGACCCCGGCGCCCAATGCGGTTTCGTCCGGTTCTTCGGAAACCGCGACAACGACGCGATCAGCTCCGTCAGCGCTCGCGGGAGCCATAGAGTTAGGCGTTGGCTCCGACGCCACCGTCGTTGCCACAACGGAACCCGCCGTGACCTGCTCGGTCTGCTCGGTCTCGGTCTGCTCGGTCTCGGCCTGCTCGGTCTCGGCCTGCTCGGTCTCGGTCTGCTCGGCTGCAGTGGCGGACTCGACGGCAACGGCGCTTGCGGCGTCGGGCTGCTCGGCGTCGGGCTCCTGCGCTCCGGTATCGACCTGGCCAGCTTCGTACTCCGCCCAACGTCGAGCGAAGTCGGCGTTGACGTCCGCGAGCGGCTTACGCTTCAGCCAGGGGCGCTCTCCAGTCGTTGGGAGCCCGAGGGTGCGCGCGACCTCAGGATGCTCGTACATCTTGACGATGATCTGGTTTCCGCGTTCGACGAAGAGCATCCCCATGCCGTGCGTGCGCGCCGCGAACTTCTCGAAGAACACGCTGCACAGCTGCTTCTGCAAGGTCGGTGACACCGTCTCGCCAACGGTGGCGCAAGCCTCGTCGATCTTGTCAACAATGCCGACGACAGCTCCCTTGAAGCCGAAGTCAGTGCGGATTTCCTTGCTGAACTCACCGAGGATCTGGTGGACGACCTTGTTCTTGTAGAGACCGAGCAGCTCGGGGTCGTACGGGTTGCGGAAGACCGAGGATGAACTGCGGCCGTTCGACTTCGGCGCGATTGCGTCGAGCTTTGCCTGGATCTCCTCGGCGAGGTCCATATCGCGCGCTTTGATCGCCGCCTTGAGCTGCGCCTCCAGCGAGCGGCGCTCGGCGGAGCGCAGTTTACGAATGTTGATAGCGGAGTGAACCGTCGGCATGGTGATTTTGTCTTTCCGTCGCGCTTGATTGGCGACGCCTGGACAATTTCACCGAACCGGAAGATCTATCTCCAACTCTTGGGGACGGCGGAGGAACGGGCTAGTCGAGCATGCCCTTCAGCACCGAGAGCATTGCCGACACCGGGTCGTAGGGCCACGTGCGTGTTTTCGGATCGTCGGGGTCTTCCAGAAGAAGCCGCCGAATAAGCGTATCCATACTGTGCGCTTCGGGCGGGCTCAGCCCGAGCGAGCGCATCGCCCGTTCGACCGCAACAAGTGCCGGACGCGCGGTGTTCCCGGATCGGTTGACCGGCGCCGTCCCCGGCGGCCACCGCTTCGGCTGATTGCGCAAACGGGCGACCGTTTGCTGAACGAGCGGGAGCGTGGAGGAGCCTCGCGACGAAAGATATTTCGTGGTGACGTCGACCGCGTAGTCGGCGACGATATCAGGGTCGCAGAGGTGTTCTCCGTCCACGTTGACGAAACCGTCGGCCTCGGCGGCTGCTATGAGCGCAAACATCACGTAGTGCTCTGGCGATTTGGAGGGCATCGACATCGCGCCGCACATCTAGCATCCGCGAAGAACTACGCAACGATCGACGACAACCCGGAATGTCGCCGGTCGTGAACACTGCCTCGGACGCATCGGCATACCGCGGAGCAGCACCGTTTCTCATTACGACTGCCGAGTGGCGTCAACACGTTCGAATGGTCTGGCCTTGCCGGTGACCCGCACCCGCCGTTTGAATGAGGGTTAGGCGGGGTTGCGCCTTCCGTGCGCGGGGCGGCCCCCGCAGACAGGACGGGGCCCTCGCGCAGACAAGCCCCGCTGGCGGGGCGAACGCACCAAACCACGGTCCCGAGGCTTCCGCTGACGGCGCAGACATTCCTCGTGGCAGGTCGGAAAAAGAGAAAGCGCCCTAGCCGGCGTGGCTTTCCTTGCCGCTCCGACGCGCCGCGGCCGGCGCCCCTCCTCTTGTGTCTGGCTGTCTGCGCCGCCTGCGGCTGCTGCCTGCGCGCCGCGCCCGGCGACCGAAACACGGGCACGACCACCGACAGCACAGGGCGCACGGCGAGTGGTGCCGGTGCGTGGTGTCGGTGGATCGCGGAGCACGCGAGAGCCTGGCAAGCCAACCCCGCAGACAGGAGCCGCCCCGGCGCAGGCAGCGCAGACACGCCCCGCAGGCGGGACGAACGCACGAAACCACGGTCCGGAGGCTTCCGCAGACAGCGCAGACATTTCCTTTTTGGCGTCGGAAAAGAAGAAAGAGCCCTGGCCCGGCGGTGCCCTTCCTCCCGCTCTCGCGCGCTGCCACCGGCGCCCGGCTTGTGCTGTCTGCGCTGTCTGCGGAAGCCTTCCCACCGCCCTCCCGTGCGCTTCGCACTGTCTGCGCGCAGTGCCTGCGCCGCCTGCGCGGCCCGCGGCCGCTGTCTGCGCGCGGCGCCGAGAACGAGAGGCGTGCGCGCTCGGTACTATTCTTTTGTGGCCGCTGGTGCCGCGCGCCCCGCGCGCTCGCCAGGCCTCGGGTGTCCTTTCCTGGACACCAAAAACAGATTTGCCCCGGCCGCCGTTTCAGCGGCGCCGGGGCATGGAGCGAACCGACCGATGGAAACCGTACAACAACAGATAGGCCCCGCGAGCCCGCCGAGGTTCGAGCTTCTTCACCTCAACCGGATGACCGCACGCGGCATCGACCCCGACCTCGCCTACCGCGAGGGCGCGCGCTCGATGAACGAGACGCAAATACAGTCGATGACCCGCGTCTCGGTGCAGGGCGGCGGGCTCGGCTACTCATACTCGCACCTTGAGCACGCAGAACATTGCCGCGTTTATGTCCGCGTGCACCTCGACGACGCGAAGGTGAACAACAAGAAAGTGGTCTGCCCGAAGGTCACGCCACCGCCGTTCTTCATGATGACGGCCGTCGGCCACGAGGGCCCCTGGGTCGTCGTTGAAAGCCCGGAAAAGGCCCTCTCCCTGGCCACCCACGGGGTCGCCGAAGCCGTCGGTCTCGGCGGCGTCGATGCCGGCCTCCTGGTGCCACAGACGATGGAGCTGCAGACGCTGACCAAGCACTTCATCAAGAAGGGGCACGTCGTCTATCTCTTGATGGATGCCGGGCGCGCGACGAACGCGAGGGTCGCGAGCGCAGAGGCGAGGCTCTCGACGGCCCTCCGAAGTCACGGGTGCGAAGTTCGCCTGGTCGGGCTTCCGCTACGCGACGGCCAAGACCAGGGACCGGATGACTTCTTGGCCGAGCACGGAGCCTCCGCGTTACAGCCTCTGATTGCCGACTCCGAATCCGGCGACCCCGTGGAGCGGGCGCGTACGGCCGCAGCGCTCGGCACCAATGCCTGCCGCGCGTTGCTTTCCGAGCTGCCCTTTCGCTGCACGCTGCTCGTCGGAGGCGACCCCGTGGTCGAGGCCGTGACCGACGCGATGAAGAACGTCGCTGGCGTCAGCGCCGACGACGTGAAGGCTGCGCGCGCAGAGGGCGGCGCTGCCTTTGCGCAGAAGCGAGTGTTCGACCGAGGTGACCAAGTCGAGCTGGCCTGCGCGCTCATCAAAGACATCGGCCCTGAGCTCGTACATGACGACGGCCGAGTTCATCGGCACGACGGCGCCCGCTGGGCCGCAGTCCCCGACTCCGAGGTGCTCCAGGGCGTGTACCAATACGCAGGCGCTGGGGTTCGTGCGGCCTCGGGCATTCGGCCCCTCAAGGTCGCCGCCGGCACCGCCTCGGGCACCCTCGAGGTCATGAAGAACATGGTCGACAAGCCCGGTTTCTTCGCGGGCGCGGCCTCGGGGCTCACGTTCGCCGACTGCTTCATGATGGTGGACGGGCGGTACCTGCAGAAGCACCGCAAGAGCCCCGACCACCGGGCGCGCCACGCGTACGACTTCAGGTTCGACGACGTGGTGCGTGCGCATCGCTTCATCTCGATGCTCAACAAGGTGTGGGATGGTGACGAAGACGCCGAGGCCAAGAAGGCTCTGCTGCAGGAGTATGTCGGGGGTTGCCTCGTCGGTGTCGGCGCCAGATTGAAAAAGGCCATCATCTTCAGTGGCGACACTGATAGCGGCAAGTCGACCGTGCTCTCGGTCATACAGTCGGTGTTCCCGCCTGGATCTGTCGCCGCCGTGAGGCCCGCGGACTTCACGAACGACTATCACCGGGCGCAGCTCGCAGGAGTGCTGTGCAACGTAGTGTCGGAGTTGCCGGAGACCGACTGGCTCGAGCCGAGTGCTTTTAAAGCGCTGACCGGGGACGACTTGATAAATGCGCGGAACCCCTACGGTCGGCCCTTTTCGTTCACCTCGGTCGCCGGTCACATCTACGCAGCCAACAGCCTCCCGCGAATCAATGATCGCTCCGAGGCGTCGTGGAACCGACTCGTCATCATCGGCTTCCGTCATCGCTTTCACCTTGAGCCCAAGGAGGGGCAGAAGCAGGCCGTGCGCGGCCTCGCGCAGCAGATAGTGGAGCAGGAGCGCGAGGGCGTCGTCGCGTGGGCGGTGCAGGGTCTGCGCCGACTGCTCTCGAACAAGATGGTGCTGACTTCGCTGGCGTCGTCGGACGCCGTGGTCGAGGTGCTGCGCAACGAGAGCGACCAGCTCCGACTCTTCCTCGCAGAGCGGCTGGTCGTCGAGCCGTCGGGCAACCCGGAGATTGCGTGGGTCTACGCCAACTACGTCGAGTGGTCGCGCGAGACGCACCACGCGACCCTGAGCAAGAGCCGCTTCGGGCGCGAGTTCACAACGCTGCTCCGGAACGTCACCGGGCTCCAGGAGCCGCGCTCGTCAAACCACAAGGGCCACCGGACCTACCGCGGTATCAAGGTCGCGAAGGTCGACGGTTTTAGCCCCTTCAACAGCATGGAGTTCGTAGGCAAGTCATGACCAACAACGACACTACACACAGCACGACCAACAACGTCATCAAGGCCAAGCTCACCCGCTTCGACGCCGTCGACATCCGCCGCGCGGCCTTGGCCGGCGCCAGCACTAAGGATCTCGCCGAGCGCTACGGCGTCGGGGTCCACGCCATTCGCGGCGTGCTTCGCTACGCCACGCATCAGCCGGAGCTGACGGCGGCGCGGCTCGAGGCGCTCGCCAAGGCCGCGCTCGCGCGCGGCCTCACCCTCGACGACGCGTTCGACGCGATGCTCGCGGAAGCGCGGTGATGGGGCTCCGCGCCTGGTCCATGCTTTCGCAGCTGTTCCGCGGCGTGAATCCCAACGAGACGCTGTCGCGGCTTCGTCATGCCATCGCCGGGAAGACGGGCCCGCACACGGCGCGAAACATCCTCATCACGGTGAATAAGGCGAAGAAGGCCGGATATACGCCAGAGTCGCTGTTGACGGAGCTTGAGCTAGACCACCGCGTGTACAGCTTCTGAGTCCGGCGAGCGAGTGGCACACCCTTCGAGAACAGACACGTGGTCACCAAAGCATCCGTGGTCCGACAAGCGCCTCAAGCTCCGCCTCGGTGAGAGGGATGGCCGCATTCGAGTTTGTCACGACCAGCGTCGCACGCGCCCAGCCATCAACCGCACCCGTGGACAGGCGAAACGCAGGCGTCCCGAAAAACGTTGGCGCTGGAGGCTGCCAGAGGATCTCGTCGTAGATGAGGATGGCACCTATCGTTCGTAATGATTCCAGGGTTGCGCGCAAACGTGTCGCTGCAATTTCAGCCTTACTGAGCATGCTTGCGGCGTTCTCGCCGAAGAGCATGCCTGTACGGACAACCAAGAGAGTCGGGGTTGTCGCATCGCAGAACTTCTTCCACCATTTTCCGAGGAGCTTGCCGATGATTCGGTCCAAGTCGGGAGTGTGCGTCACCGGGAAACGCCATCCTTCCGTGTTTAGCCCCGTGTAGCGTGCTCGGCCCGTCCCACGAGGGAGCGGTCGGAACTCCGGCGCTCGGCTAACGTTCACGGCCAACAAACCGTCGAGGAATGCCTCCCGCTCCAGCAGCGCCGCAGGCTCACAGTCAACCTCAATGGCTGCCAGGTCGCAGCCTCGGCTTACCATCTGGGCAGTAGTCCAGTCCATCAACTCGTCCCACTCCTTCATGGCGTCGGGACCGTGCAAAGCTTTGAACTCGACCGTCACGCTTCGCCCAGCGACCTCCACAATGGCGTCAGCGGGGTTGGAATGCCCCTCGGTCTCGATAAACTCAACACGGCGGGCGCCCCGGCAAAGGCGACCGCAGAACTCAAGGGCCATCAGCGCCGCCGTGTACTCCGTCCACTCAATCGATCCGAGGTCGGTTCGAACGAGCGCGTCAACACCGGGTGCGCTTTCGAGGGCCTCGATCAAGCGATAGATTCGCACCCACTCGCACGGCCCGCCCTGAAATCCTGTTTCGAAGACGGTGGCCAGCGGAGCGCCCTTGACCCATCCATTCCAGTCCTCGCCGAGCACCCGACGGAGGTACGCTATCGCTTTGGCGAGTTCGCCGACCGCTCGAGAGTCGGCGCTCGCGTCGTCCCATGAGCGCACGCCCCCGTTCATTGGCATCCGGATCAGTGGCACGGCTCGAGCCTGCCATGACCGGCTACGATTGGCCTGCGACGCTGCCCTAGCGCGGTCAGATTTTCCTGGATATGGTTCCAGGTCATGCGAATCGAGGACAGCGAGTTCTACGGATACATGTCAGGGGGGGTGCTTCGTCTTCTGCTTGATAAGGACGAAGTGTTGGACCTACTGATGGCCGACTTGGACGGGCTTGGTAAGCCGGCGCAGCAAAAGCGTCTGGCCAAGGCCGAGAAGCTCGCTGCGATTGAGGCGCACGCGCTACACCACCAAAAGCAACCGACCTCACCGTGGCATAGGGTCGGGGTTCCGGAGATTTTGGTCGGCTTACTGTGGCGCGCGAGTCTTTCGGCTCCGAAGAAGTGGTCCGACGTTTTCTACTGGCCGAAGAAGGAAACCGACCTCGAGAAGCCCGTCGCCGACTGGCTGAGGGAACGAGGGTGGAAGGTCTACCGCGAGGTCGCGATGGGGACGAAACGCCCCGACTTGGTCGGGTACAAGGAGGGCGGTCGCCCCGGCTCACACCGAATCGTTGCCGTCGAGCTGAAGAACGAGGTCTCCCAGCTAAAGCGCGGTCTGGATCGGATGACCACATTCGGAGAGTATTCGCACTAGGTATACCTCGCGTGCCCGGCCGCGATGGCCACTGAGTACCTGGACCATCATGCCAAGGCGCACTCGGTAAAGCACTGGGACCCCAACGTGCTGAACAACAAACTTCGCCCTTTCGGCTTCGGCTTGCTGCTCGTTTCGTCGCCCACCTTCGTGTCTGGAATCATCGACCCGACAGATCGCTCGCCGAGCCGCGAGAAGCTCCAGGAAACCATCGATTTGCTTGCGCGTAGACAGGAGCTGGTGGGCTGAGGAGCGTCGCGGCAAGCCACGAAGCCGCGACGACGGACGGCGTCATCGCGGCCCGTCGCCACCGACGCCGCAGCTACTTGGCCGGAGGGTTGTTCCCCCGACCGCCGCCCGACGGGTTGCCGGTTGTGCTCGGTCCGTTGCCGCCGGAGACGCCGCCCTTTCCTGCCTGGGCGCTGCCTACGCTCCCTTTGCTCCCGGCGTTGCCGCTGCCCTTGCTTCCGCTCGTGCCGCCTTTTCCGCCACCGCTACCTTTGCTCATCATTGTCTCCGTTGGTTGTGTGCGTTTGAGTCGGGGACTCGTCGGATGAACCTTGGTCCTGCTCATTGAACGCTGTAAGCCCGCGCTTCCTTCCTCGAGTGTGCAGGTTACTTCCCGCTCGCCCCTCGGCGAACCTTGGTCGCCCTTGTCGCAGCTCAGCGCGTCCCTGCGGACTGGAAGCTCAATCAGTACTTAGCGTGACGAGCACCGTCACGTCCTCGAAGGCCTTCGGGAATGAACGCGCGCTGGCTGCCTCGGTGACTACCCGCGCGGTGGTAGCCTCGTTCGCGCACAGAGCGCTATCTCCGTCGCGCTCGCATTTCGCGAGCCATTCCTACCGCCCGCCCATGCCTCGAGTCCCTCGGAAATGCCGTTCCGTGCGGGAGTGGCGGTGCCGCTTCAAGCACGCTTTGGGCACACTGGCCTCGCTCGCCGGAACCGTGTCTTTCACGTAGCTCTTCCCACCCCTCGTGTATCCCGCGAGCAGATGAGCACGCGCCGCGACCACCCGCTTTTGGAGGCCATCGGCCTGACCGTGCTGTTCTTCGGGCTGGTCGCCGTTGCGCCGGGCGCGCTCTTCACGTTCGCGTTCGAGCACCTCCTGCGTATCCAGCTCGACCTCGGCCAGCGGTGGACGTGGGCGATCGCGTCGAGCGTGGTCGCCGCGTGCGTCATGTCGCTGCGCTCGCGCCGCGGCTCCGACGGGCTCGCCCGCTACGTGCTCATCGCGTCGGTCGCATCGGCGGTCGTGCTGGTCGCGCGGTTCGGTACGCACGCGCGGTGGGCTAGCGAGATGCTGCGCGAGTACGTGCCGTGACGACGACAAGTCAGGCCGTTTCTGGTGCATTTCGCCGGGCCACCCTCGAGCTCGGTAGCCTGTTCAAACCTTCGTCTTCGTCCTCGTCTTCGCGGAAGCACGTACCTGTCGCTGTGTGCGTTTGCGCGCAAGCTTCTCCTCGTGTCGAGTGTAGTGGTCGTGGATCTGAGACAGGTACGCTTCGGTGTGTTGCCGCTTTATGGCGACGTCGAGGGAGTCGGAGAAGGTGCCGAGGATGTTGCGCATTCGCTGCTCACGGCGCCTTCTGTGCTCGCTCATGAGGGGCGAAAATAGGGGATTAACGACGTGGGTTCGATAGTATCGGCCGCCTTTCAAAGGTACCTTCCAGGGCACTAATAGTGTGCGGTGTAGAAGGAACATCAGATCCTGGTCTTCAACCGCCTTGGGTCCCCCAAGTGCTCTTTCGGCACTAGGCGTGAGCCATACGAACGCGCCCTCTGCCTGCTCGTACGCCTCGGCGGCTTCATCAACGGCCGCCCCAACGACGAACCGATCGGTGACCTCAAAATCACCAAAAGCGATGGCGCCACGGTATGCGAATCGAACCTTCCCCTCACCACCCCGGCGTAGCAGCATGTTGCCGATGGATGCGGCGCGAATGATCGCATGACCCGGCACGGGCGCGAGCGTCCGGTCGCCCCTCGTCTTCGGATCAAAGGCAACGCCGACCACAAGAGTATCCGAGAGTACGGACGTTCGGACTTGAAGGCGATGGTGTCCGCGTGTCCTCGAGTCGTCGGCCTCCATCGGGCTTGTAACACTCGCGGTCGCCTTTTCGAGTGCCCGCAGCTTGGCGATAACGTCCGCGGGGGCGTGGCGCCTCCAGATTCCTTTGAAACCCAAAGCATCCATCATGAGCAACGCACCTCGAAACATGAGTAGGAGGCCTAACTTTTAGAGTCCACAACCGAAATGAGTCGGGTCGCGTCAACTCTATCAGCACCGAGTAGCGAGGGTCGAGCTTGGTCTGAGCCCGACTCACCAGGGCGTCGTTGGAGCGCCTCGCCCACGTTGACACGACTAGGGGAAAGCGCGACGCAGGCCTGATAAACCGCCGTTGGCGCCGCGGCTCCGCGCGACGACAGGTGACCTCAGGGGCGGTTGCTAGCGGTGCGGCGAAGGGGACTGGCGAGTCCGTTCTCTCTCGACTGAGGTCGAACCCCTGACGCGAAGCGCTTCACGCGTCGATCTAGACAATCTTCTGGGAAATATTGCGTGAACGAAACGGTCGTCCCGTTGACGGAGGTCTGCCTTTGACGGCGGTATCCAGACCCGGAGCAATATATTGGCAACAAGGGTCATCGGGTACGTCAGGGTCAGCAGTGATCAGCAGCGAGACGAGGGCGTGTCCCTTGACGCCCAGCGCGCAAAGCTTGCCGCCTATGCTCTTGCGATGGATTTGGTGCTCGTCGAAATTGTCGCGGACGCTGGCGTTTCCGCAAAGACGCTCGACCGACCTGGGCTTCGCCAGGTGCTTGGTATGCTCGACCGGGGCGAGGCAGACGGCATCCTCGTCACCAAGCTGGACCGCCTCACGCGGTCGGTGCGCGACCTCGGCGATCTCGTCGACCGCTACTTCGCGTCGAAGTGGTCGCTGCTTTCGGTCAGCGACTCTATCGACACGCGCACCGCGGCTGGCCGCCTAGTCCTCAACGTGTTGACGAGCGTGGCGCAGTGGGAGCGCGAGGCGACCGCGGAGCGCACGCGTGATGCCCTCGCGCATCTCAAATCGGAGGGGATTCTGGTCGGCGGCGTGCCGCTCGGCTTGCGAAGGACTGACGAGATCGACGGGGACGGTCGCCGTGTCGTCGTCCCCGTGCCCGATGAGCTGAACACGGTCGAGCGTGCGCGTGCCCTACGCGCGGGCGGGTGCTCTCTGCGATCGATCGCGCGAGTGCTGCGCGAGGAGGCGCACGCCACAAAGCGCGGAGGCCAATGGGGCGCGGCCACGGTGGCGAAGGTGCTCCGCCGAACCTCAACAATCGCGGCGTAGAGCTTCGGCTGGTGACGAACACGAGCCCGGCGCCGTGCTCGTGTTCGCCTCTTATTTGCCGTCTGTTAGTGAAGGAAGGCAACAATGTCGAGAAGCCTGAGACAGATAGATGATGACGTGCGAACCGCCGCGGAGGCCGTGCGCGTGGCCGAGCGGCCCATGACCGTCAGTGAAATCGCGGCGGCCCTGAATCGAAGGGGCGGCGCGCAGACCGATAAGCAGGCTCGTGCAACGGTGGCGCGCGCGGAGGAGGTCGGGCTGCTCCGAAGGCGAGGTCGAACGCGATGGGACGTTCCGTCGGAGGTGCAGCAGGCGCCCGTTGTGCGCCCGCTGCCGCCGGACACCGCTCCGCTGTTTATCGAGTGCGCGAGCAGGCTGCTCGACTTCGAGTCGATCGGCGACGTCTACGTCGCTATTGGGGTCCTGCTCCGGGCCGCGCGAGCGTGCCCGCCCGCGCAACACCCGGTAGCGTTGCCGACGGCGGCAGTCGCCAGGGCCCCGGCAGCGCTGAACGGAGCAGCGAAACATGATCGAGAAGTCGAAGTACTCGAGTCGTCTGACTCAGTGTGAGGTGGAGGAGATCCGCGTCGCCCCGCTGGCGAAACGGCACGCCGAGCTGGCCCGGCAGTACGGCGTGACTCCGACCACCGTCGCGCGTATTCGCCGCGGCATCACGTGGCCTGTCCACACGCACGACGTGGTCCGCGTGCGTGTTCCGTTGGAAGCGGTCGCGATCCTGGAGCGGGCGTCGATTGACGCGGGTACCACCACCGAGGCAATGGGCGGCGAGATAGTCGCGCGGTGGGCTGCTAGCTACCGGTGAGCGACTCGCGGCGTTCATCTGCGTTCGCCTGCGTCACCGCACGAAGTAGCGAGTGCCCCGGCCGACTCCCTGCTTCCGCACCCGTTTGCCCTGTACGAGCGCCCTCAATGTCGGCGCGAGCATCGCGGTGTTCGTGCACAGAGCCCTCGCGATCGCGTCAGTTCGAAGGCCAGCGTTGCTGGCGATGAACTCCATCACACGGTGCGGGAGGTCTTCTTCCGGAGTGGGGTCCGAGTCTACCTCTGGGTCTCCTATGAGATCATCTACCGGACAGTCCGGCTCGGAATGGCATCGCTCTGCCGTCTCCTTTGCTTCGGGTTGACCCTGGACATCATCGGGCGGATTGGACCCCGTCGAATCCACGCCGAACTTCTCCGCTGCCACGGAGAGGGCTGGGTTCTCGGCGAGCGCGATGGCCCGGTGGTGGTCGGCGAGCTGCTTTGCGTATCGAGACACGAGCTTCGCCAGTCTCGCCTCCTCGTCCGAGCTCAGCATGCCGATGCGCGACTTGGCCGTGAGCTTGCCGGCGGTAACGCGCTCCGACGACATCCAGCCCCACGCCTTGCCGGGCGGAGCTACGCCAGCAGCCCGCTGCTCGGTGCGGGCCTGCATCACGCTTGCGCACTCCTTCATGAAGGCGGGCTCGGCGTCGATCCGCAACTGGATCTGCTTCTTGGTCGTGAACGGGTACGCCCCCGGCGCTGGCCTGCTCATCGCGCTGCCCCGCGGCTCTGAACGACGGTGACCTGGTATTCGCTGCCGTCGCCAAGCGTCACGACGAGCCCGTCGTTGTTCGTGACCACGCCAGCGTCCTTGAATGACTCGACGCCCGCGCAGTCGAGCGAGGGCTCCAGGCCGCAGTCGTCGTAGCTCTTGATGAGCTCCCTGATTAGTTCGGCGAAGCGGGATGCGTCCATCAACGTGGATACGCGCCCTTCGGGGAGACCTCCGCCAACGCATCACGGACCGGGCGCGGAATCCCGCGAGCTCGAGTGGCCGCGCCGACCGACACCGTGTCCGATGGTCGATGAGCAGAGCGCAGGAACCCTTCCGCCTACACGACGCCAGTATTGCGCCAGACAGAGCGGCCTTTCCGCGTCGTTTCACTCGCGAACTCCCGGCCTTTCGGGGAGCGGGAGCGGCTGAGGTTGCACCGAGTGTGCGGCTCAAATACAAGTTAGCCAGAAGTGATCACGACCAATGAACGACCATCCCGAGGACCCACCGTCAACAAGGAATCTGGCGCGCCGTATCGCTGAGCTGTTCACGCAGGTTGTGAGAGCTTCGATGAACTCATCAAGCGCAGCGGAAGAGGCTCGACGGGTAAGTGAGAAATATTCCGGCCTTCCGACGGACGAACTGGCACAGCGCCTGATTACGCGCGCCGCCCGAAAGACAAAGTGGGAAGGGGCAGCGAACGGCCTTGCCGTGACGGGGTGCGAACTCGTCGCACTATCACCCGTACCGGAGCCGACTCATAAAGCGGCAGCAGGCGCTGGAGCGGTGGCTCTACTGCTAGCAGACGTGGCATTTGCGACACGAACTCAAATGCAGTTGCTACTTGCAATTGCAGCACTCTACGATTGCCCATTCGATCCCGACGATGAGGAGGACGCCTATGTGATCTTCAAGGCCGCGCTCGGACTGAAGGGAACCGAGCGAGTGGGAAGTTACGGGCGGTTTATCTTCACGGAGACCGCGAGAAAGCAATTCCGGAAGCTGCTCCGAACCGGGGTGCGCCGCGCCGTTCAAGATTTCGTCGTCAAAGCCGCGGGCCCAAGGATTGGCATTTACCTTAGTGAAAAGTACGTGATGCGCGTCCTGCCCGTGCTCAATGCGGGCCTTGGCTATTGGTTCAACAACGCGATCACGAAGAGTGTCGGCCGCTGGGCGAAAGTACGCGCGAAGATTCGGTCTTCCGCATTTCGGCACGCCGAGTTCATCGCGGCCGACGATCCTGAGGCGCTTGTTTGGGTCTTGCCAACGATTTTCCTTGTTGGAACCGCAGCAGATCATCTGACAGAGAGCGTGCTGACACTCTACTCTCAGTGCGCGAAGCGCCTGCCGCTTACTGACGAGCAGCAAACGCGCCTTGCCAGGTTGCTCGATGCCGAGGACCTTCCTCAGATTCTCGCGGAGGAGATGCCACGTATCAGATCAGCGGCATCTCGTCGCGCGCTGTACGACATAGCGCTGACGACAGCCGCAGCCAATCTGAATCCAGCTCCTCAGGAGCGCGAATGCATTAGGGAGGTGGCTAGCTGGTTGGAGCTGCCGTACATCCCCGAAAACCTTGACGCCCGCGTTCGATACTTGCAACGCTAACTCCGGTTGCAGCAGACGAAAACCTGGTACGTTGATAAGACGGCAGAATGCCCGGCCCAGACTTCGAGCGTCTTCGTGTGGTGGCCTCTCGCAAACTTGAGCCCAAGGCAGTGAGTCCGCGGGCAATTTCCCACTTGGTGGCTGCGTCCGTCCGCGCAGTGGGCGCACTGAAATACCTCGTTGCTCTGGACGATGTTCTGGATGCTCCCAGTTGGTCCCGTGCCGATCCGCGCGATATGGTTGACGCCGCTCACACGCGTTGGGCAACAGCATCGGCCATCAGCGCCCTCGATGCCTGCGCCGCGGTGCTCGGGCGCGTTCATTCGCCATCGTCAGCAGTCAAGTTCGAGACGGATCTGAGAGGCTTGGATCCCGCCAGCACGAAGAAGAAGGCCGGCGGCCTATCCGCCGCCGATCGATTCTCAAAGCTGCGTGCGCCTTGGCAAAGTTGGGTGCGAGACGTGCACTCCGATCCGCGTTACGCGAGAGTTCTCCGCGCCCGTCACGCGCTGGCACATTCGTCCGTACCCGAGGAGGTGACGAGCGGAGTCGCAGGGCACGCCTTGCGCTGGCGCTTCGCGATCGGGGCCGATTTAGATACCGTCAACATTTCAATCCCGCCCGCAGCGTGGATTGGGAGCCGTCAGCTCGTACTCGAGTGTGCGGAACTCGCAACCGATCGCGTTCGCGGATTCCTAGAGGCTGCTGCCGAGTGGGAATAGCAACCCGGTCACGAGGTCGATGTCGGAGATCAGGTCTGTGCACCCGACGCGGCGGGTGCCGACCGGCGAGCATGCAGGCGCGGGCCGGGCGAACGCGCTCTTCGCTCCCGAACACAGGCGGCACCGGCGTTGCGGCAGGCGGCAGACAGGCCGCGCAGGCAGCGCCGCGACCACGCCAGAGCCGCGGGAGGCTGCCGCAGACGGCGCAGACGGCGCGCGGCCAACCCTTTGGCTTCGCAGCGGGGGCCGTCCCCGGGTCCCCCGGGGAGGGCTAGGGTTTCTCGCGCGATAGGTTTGTCCCGAACCGTCTGCGCCGTCTGCGCGAGCCCGGGGAGGCTTCGGCGTGCGCTCCCGCCGCCTGCGCCGGTGCCTGCGCCAACGCCTGCGCTGGCCTGGCTGGCGCCGCCGCTGTTGGCGTCGTTCCGGCTCGGCGCCGCTCGGCCGGCGTTGTCGCGGCGCCCGCCCGCCCCAGCCCGCTGTTGTCGCCACGACCGCGAGGACGAGCCGTGGGCGCGCCGGTTGCGCGCGA
>JBDTJC010000401.1:0-7218 GCA_039936055.1 Polyangiaceae bacterium
ACGCCAAGATCTCCAACGAACCGGGCACGCTCTCGATGGCGAACACCGGCCAGGCGAACAGCGGCAGCTGCCAGTTCTTCATCAACACCGTGCACAACAGCTACCTGGATTGGTTCAGCCCGGGCGCCTCCAAACACCCCGTTTTCGCGAAAGTCGTGTCTGGGATGGATGTAGTCAAAAAGATCGGCACGACCCAGACCGGCAGCGGCGATCGGCCGGTTACCCCGGTTCAGATGGTGAAAGTCACCGTTCACGACTGAGCTAAACCGCCGCGGTTCAAAAAAGGTTTGGGCGAACCCTTGAGCAGAGGGCCCGAGTCTGTAAATATTTCAGCTTAGTTTGAACCCCGCGCCAGACCTCCCTCCCCAACGCCCCGTCGTTGGGGAAATCGCCCAGGGCCATGTCCTTGGTAGATACGAGCTACTGCTGCCGATCGCGGCAGGCGGTATGGCGATGGTGTGGGCCGCGCGTCTCAAGGGGACGCGCGGCTTTCAGAAGATCGTCGCCGTCAAAACGATGCTCTCGCAGCTCACCGAAGATGAGCAGTTCGAGCAAATGTTTTTGGACGAGGCGTCCTTGGCGTCTCGGATCCGTCATCCCAACGTCGTCGAGATCTCGGACCTCGGCGAGCAAGACGGCGTCCTCTATCTGGTGATGGAGTGGATCGACGGCGTTCCGCTCAACCTGTTGATGAAGACGGCGAAGCCCGCCGGTGGTGTCCCGCTGCCCATCGCGGTGCGCATCGTGATGAACGCATGCGCCGGGTTGCACGCCGCGCACGAGCTGCGTGACGACAACGGCCAACTGATCGGTCTCGTGCATCGCGACGTATCGCCGCAGAACATCTTGGTCACGTACGACGGCGTGTCCAAGGTGGTGGATTTCGGCGTCGCCAAGGCGACGGCCATGGGTGGCGGCGCCACCGTCGCCGGCCAGCTCAAAGGCAAAGTGAGCTACATGGCGCCCGAGCAGGTTCGCGGTGAGGCCATTGATCGCCGCGTGGACGTGTTCGCGATGGGCATCGTGCTGTACGCGCTGACTACGGGTAAACATCCGTTTCGTCGCGAGAGCGAAGCCGCGACCATGTACACCATCGCCTCGGATGAGCCGGTGGTTTCACCGCGCAAATTTCTGCCGAATTATCCGATGAGCTTGCAAGCGGTGCTGCTCAAGGCGTTGGCAAAGAACGCCAACGAGCGTTATGCGAGCGCCAGCGAAATGCAGCGCGCACTGGATCAATGCTTCCCCGTCGCCGAGCGCGTGAACACGGACGAAGACGTCGGCCTGTTCATCGGCACACTGTTCGGCAAAAAGCGTGACGAGAACCGCGCCGCGTTGGCTGAAGCGCTCGCTTTGGCGGACAAGCAAGGCCCGCGTGCGCCGGCGCACGTGAACCCGCTCACGCAGTCGCAAGTGAGCACGCTTTCGGAAGTCGGGCTCAGCCCTTCTGGCCACACGTACACCTCGGTAGGTTTGCTGGACGTACGTACCCGGCAGCAGCGGCGCCGGCGAGCGTTGTTCATGGCCCTTGGCGGCGCGGCGATCGTCGTTGCTGCTACGGCGTTTGCGGCACGGCACAAGTCCCGCGCCAGCGCGGGCAGCGCGCTGCGTCCAGTGGGCGCGCCGAGCGCCGCCGCGAGCCCGACCGAACTCGCGCCGCCCACCGAAGCCAGCGCGCCCCAGGTGGACTTGCTGGCCCTCCCGGTGGAAAGCTCAGCGGTCGTGGATTTGGCCCACGAACCGGCAGCCACGGCGCGCGTGCCGGTCGGGACCCGGCCAGCGACTCTGCCGGTACCGGTGCCAGGCAGTGTCGCGCCCAAGCCCGGCGCCAAGCCGGCGGTGCACAAGTGGCGCCAAGACCCGGGCTTTTAGACCGCGTTACGCTGCGCTGGCCTGAGTTCAGAAGCTGCCCGCCCAAGACGCGCCCGCGAGGCTGTTGGGCGCGCTGGGCACGAAGATCATTCCGGATGCGGACTGTAGCGGGTGCTTCTTCTGCCAGATTAACAGGCCAACTGCAGTGCCGATGCCAACCACGCCGACGCCGAGCGCGACCTGCGCGGTGGTGTTGTACAGCCTGAGGTTCGAGACCTCACCTCGGGCGTTGCTCGGACACGACTGCCGCCCCGTGCCGCACTTGCTCTCCAAGTCGCTGAGCGTGCTCTGACGCAGCCCGAAGAGCACGCCCGAGCCGATCAAGCTCACCACGCCGACGCCGCCGATCACGTACGGCACGACCTTCGAGCGCGCCCTTTCTACCGGGGCACTCTGCGCGTTAGTCGCGCGTTCCGGCTCTGGCGTGAGCGTTACGTCCACGCTCTTTTGGTCGTTTTCTGCGATGGTCACGGTTTGGCTGAAGGGCAGGAAATTAGGCGCTCGCGCGGTCACCGCGTGCGGGCCCGGGTCCAGCGGCACGGCCACGCCGACCGAGCTCGCACCCAGATCCACACCGTCCAGTTGGATCTCTGCGGCTTCCCCGCCCGCGCCGCGATTGATCACGAGCTTCGGGATGCTCCCTTGCAGGCGCGTGACTGCGCGGTCCACCTCACCCTTGAAGTCCTCACCCACGCTATCAGCGTCGGCGAGCGCGAGTTGGTAGCCGCCGAGGGCGGTCACCAAGCGGCCTAGTTTTTCTTCACACGTGGCGATGTGAAAGCGCACTTGTGGAGTCATGCGAACTTCACCGACGTTGCGGAAGATTTCGAGCGCGGAGGTGTAGTTCCCAGCTTGTTCGAGCTCGATGGCGCGTTGGAATTGCGCGCGCGCCTGGGATAATTCCTTCTTGTCCTGCGCGAAGGCGGAGTGCGAGGACAGCGTGACGGCCAGTGCGGGCGCCGCCAGTATTGGCCAGCGCAAGCACGCTGCCATCACGTATCGAGTGCTCAGCATTCGGTTAGTCCTGCCCAACATCGCCTTCCATTATAGCTAGCAGACGTCCGCTCGACCACACTTCTGAAGCGCTACGCGCACTGTCGGGGTGGCGCCGAGCGGCGGCGAAGGTGGGATAAGCACGCTGTGCGGCCTGCGCGCGCCTCACTCGACGAGCGGTGGCGTCATGGTGCTCGCCACCTCATGCCCATCCGACACGCTGACGACTTCTGCGCGCGGCCGCAAATACGCTCGGATTCGCGACAGCGGCGCTTGCCGCGGGTGACGAAGTTCGTGGCCACCGCGGCCGAGGGCAGCGCGAGCAGAGTACCCATGACGCCGAACAGCTCCCCACCCACGAACGGGGCGAGGATCACCCACGCCTTCACGCAGAATTCGAGGAATCTGCAGGCGACCGCTTACGCCATGACAAAGACGGTGCCATCTTGCGTGCGCTTGGCTGACGATCGAAAAATTCCGGAAGGCCGCGTGGGCCGTTTGGTGCGCCTCGCTGGTCTCGGTGCTCGCACCAGCGCTAGCCTGTTGTTCTCGAAGAGCGCCGACAGCGCGGCTGAGCGCGCCGCTGAAGTGCTGGGCACGCTGCGCGGGATCGCCGCAAAAGTCGGGCAGATGGCCAGCTATGTGGACGGCGTGGTGCCTGAAGGCCAACGTGAGTCGTACGAGGCCGCGCTCGCCAAGCTGCGTGAACAAGCGCCAACGTCCTCCAGCGCGGAGATCCGCGCCGTCGTCGAACGTGAACTCGGCGCAGCCATTTCCGAGCTCTTTCGCGACTGGGACGACGAGCCGGTGGCCAGCGCGTCGATCGGCCAAGTGCACCGCGCCCGCATGCCGGACGGGCGCGTCGTGGCGGTCAAGGTGCAACACCCGGGCATTGCGCAGGCGGTCGAGAGCGATCTGCAAAACGTGGGCATGTTGGAGTCGGTGATCGGCACCTTCGTGCCCAAGGGGGTCAACTCACGCGGCGTGCTGGAAGAGGTGAAAGCGCGTTTTCGCGAGGAGTTGGATTATCGCCTCGAGGCCCAGCGCCAGAATGAATTCGCCGAGCTTTTCCGGGGTGATCGCCAGATCCGCATTCCCGCCGTGTTCGCCGAGCGCTCCAGCGGGCGAGTCCTGACGAGTGAGTTTGTTGTGGGCGATCGCTTGGATGACGCAGCGGCTCGCTCGGAGGCGGAGCGGCGCGCGTACGCTGAAGCCCTGTGGCGCTTCGTGTTCAAGGGCAACCTCGTGGGCGGCATGTTCAATGCCGACCCACACCCGGGCAACTACATCTTCCAACCCGAAGGCCGCATCACGTTCCTGGATTTCGGCTGCGTGCAGCCAATTCACGGCGGCCGTCTTGGCCCGGCGCGCGCGCTGCACCGGGCCGCCGTCGAACGCGATGAAGCCCGGTTTGCCGAGCAGGTACGCGTGATCATGGAGACGCGCGGGGGCCTGTACGAAGATCTCGCAATCAGCTACTCCCGCCGCTGCTTCGAACCTTTGTTCGCCTCGCCGTATCGCGTATCGCGCGAGTATGTGCGCACGCTGGTCAGCGAAATCGGGCAAATGAAGCAGGTCGTGTTCAAGAAGAACGGCAATTTCGTGCCGCTGCCGAGCGGCATGCTGTTCATGAATCGCCTACAATTCGGCTTCTATTCAGTGCTCGCGCGGTTGGATGTGGAAGTGGACTACGCGGCGGTGGAGCGTGAGTTCATGGCTTTCGTGGGCTGACGCGCGCCGTTCTGACTCGAATGTCCGGCGTCCTCGCGCCAAGCGCGTTCCACGCCGCATTGTCCAGTCCGGAAGTGTGTTGTCCCTCACGTCGTGGCATTCAGCCAGCTTCGGGCCAGTCAAGAAATTCGGCAATTTTCTTGGATCACGAGTCACCTCGGCGCTGGCCGGGCTGTGCACCGTGCGCCGAGTAACACGCTCGCTGCACATCTCCTGACTCACTGTTGCCCAGACGCGACACTGAGCTGAGCGTTTCGGCTTTGGCCCAAGGCGAGCACGCGCTCTGATGAAAGTTCGTCTCCAACTGGAACCGGTTGCAGTTGCTCAGCGTCGCAACCCGGAACCAGTTCCGCACAAAATCGAGTTTAGAGCCCTTCCCATACTCGATTTCGCTGCTTTCGCCTGGCGCAACGCGCTTCGCTTTGGTTTACTGGCGATAAGGAATTCGTTTCATGAAGTACGGCTACTTCGACGATCAGAACCGCGAGTACGTGATCACCAACCCGCGCACGCCGGTGAAGTGGATCAACTACGTCGGCACGCTCGGCTTCGGCGGCTTCGTCGACCACACGGGCGGGCTCTTGCTCTGCAAGGGGGATCCGGCGCTCAATCGCATCACTAAGTACATCCCGCAGTTGCCGGGCTCGCAGTTCAAGGGCCAGACCCTGTACCTGCGCAAGCGCGCGCCGGGCGCGGCCGCACAGACCAGCCAAGTGTTTTCACCGCTGTTCGTGCCTACGCTCGATGCGTTCGAGCGCTACGAGTGCCGCGTCGGCCTCGGCTACAGCAAATTCATCACGGAGTTCTATGGGGTGCGCACGGAGCTCACTGTGTTCGTGCCCACGAACGACCAGGTGCTGGTGCAAGAGGTCAGTGTCACCAACCTGAACGCCGAAGCCATCGAGCTGGATGCGGTGCCGCTCGTCGAATACACGCATTTCGACGCATTGAAGCAGTTCACGAATGCGGATTGGGTTCCGCAGACGATGCAAAGTGAAGTGCACGACGGCGGCGCCGGGCGCAAGATCCTGGCGCAGTACGCGTTCATGAACAAGGCCCAGCGCCAGACGTATTTCAGCGCCAGCGTGCCCGTCAGCTCCTTCGAGACGGATCGCCGCCTGTTCCTGGGCGAGAACGAATACGGCACGTTCCAACGGCCGAAGAGCCTGCTTGCGGCCGAGCTTTCCAGCACCTTGGCGCTACGCGGGGACAACATCGGAGCGTTGCTCTTGCCGCTCGGCCGGCTTGCGCCCGGGGAAACTAAGCGCTTCGTGACGCTAATCACCCAGCAAGAGGGCGCCCCAAGCGAGAGCTTGGCGCAGGCGCGGGCCTTGTTCGAGAAGTACCAGAGCCACGAGACCATCGCGGCGGAGCTCAGCTCGATGCGTGAAAGCTGGGACGAGTACCTGGGTCAAGTTCAGGTGAATACGCCGGACGCGAGCATGAACAGCATGCTCAACGTGCACAACCCGCGGCAGTGCTACATGACCAAGAATTGGTCGCGAGATCTCTCGCTGTACCAGCTCGGTTTTGGAGGTCGCGGCATCGGCTTCCGCGATAGCTCACAAGACGTCATGGGCGTGATGTCTGCCATGCCGGAAGAAGCGCGCGAGCTGATCGAGAAGCTGCTCAGCGTGATGAAGGCCAACGGCTCGGCCATGCACCAGTTCTACGCCTCCACCATGGTCGCCACCGAAGGTGACGCGCGCGAAATGGAGGATCGCCCCAAATACTACGGGGATGATCACTTGTGGATCGTGTTCGCGGTGTGCGCGTACCTGAAAGAAACCGGGGATATGCGTTTCCTGGACAAGGTGCTGCCCTACTACGAGAAGGACAAGCACGGGGGCGCGCAATACCACGGCACGGTGTTCGACCATCTGCAGCGCGCGGTGGAATTCACGCGCCAGAACGTGGGCAAGCACGGGCTGCCGCTGCTCGGCTTCGCGGATTGGAACGACACGGTCAACTTGAAGACCGGCGCCGAGTCTTTGTTCGTCGCCAACCAGTACGGCAAAGCCCTCCTGGACCTGATGGAGCTATGCGAGTTTTCTGGCGACCAAGAGCTCGTGGCGCGCTACCGCGGCGACTACGAGCACATGCGCAATCTCGTCAACGAGTTCGCTTGGGACGGTGAGTGGTACGTGCGTTACTTCGACCACGATGGGTCGGCCATCGGCTCCAAGCGCAACGCGCAAGGGCAGATCTGGACCAACGGTCAGAGTTGGCCGGTAATCTCGGGCTTCGCACCCGCGGATCGCGCGCGAATCGCGCTGGAGTCCGTGCATCGGCTGCTCAACACCCCGAACGGCATCAAGCTCAGCAGCCCCGGCTACGACGGTTACGACCCCGCCAAGGGCGGCGTCACGACGTACCCGCCGGGAGCCAAGGAAAACGGAGGCATTTTCCTGCACGCGAACCCCTGGGTGATGATCGCCGAAACGCTGCTCGGCAACGGGGACCGCGCGTTCGAGTACTACAATCAAATCAACCCAGCCGCGAAGAACGACGTCATCGACGTGTACGAGTGCGAGCCGTACGTGTACGCGCAGAACATCCTGGGCAACGAGCACCCGTTGTTCGGGCTCGCGCGGAACAGCTGGCTCTCCGGCACGGCGTCGT
>JBDTJC010000402.1:0-2625 GCA_039936055.1 Polyangiaceae bacterium
ACCCCCGCGCTGAGAGCCGGCTCACTCAGCGTCGGGGATGGGGCGTCTTCTGCGTCCCCAACGGGATTCGAACCCGTGTTACAGCCTTGAAAGGGCCGTGTCCTGGGCCGGGCTAGACGATAGGGACCTGCGTTTAGGGCGGCGGAACATAATCCGTGGGGTGGGGTTCGACAACCAAAGAATCGCCTGTTTTGCGTTCGGGAGGCGGATTCTTGGCGGGGTGGCCGTCGAGCGCAGGAAACGTGCGGGTTTGGCGCTGGTCGTCTGGTCCTTCGGGGCGCAGCGGGCCGGGGAGGGTTCGTTCAGGTTTGCTTTGGCGCCCGCTCAGACCAGGTCTTGCCCGCTGATGTCGAGCGCGCGCAGCGGGAGGTTCGGGATCGGGCCGCACTCGTAGTCGTCGCGCAGAAGCGAGTACACGGTGACATCACAGGGGCGGCCGTCGGGGTCGCGCGCGACGCCGCGCAGCGTGCCCTCGCGGATGAACCCGAGCGCTTGTGGGATGCGCGCGCTGTGACGGTTTTCCGGCCACACGCGTACCTCGATGCGTGCGGCGCCGTCGACTTCGAAGCCGACGCGGGTGAGTGCGCGCGTGACTTCGGTGGCATAACCTTTTTGGCAGTGCGCGCTCGCGATCCAGTAGCCGATTTCGCGCACGTTCAGGCCGTGGCGGAGGTGCAGGCCCGCGCCACCGATGAGCTCGGACTCATCCGCGGAAAACACGCCGTACAAGTAATCGAGCCCGAGATCGAACTCACCGCGACACTTGCGCAGCCAGGCGACTTTCTGATCGAGCGGCGTGGGCTCACTCGCGGCCCACGGCACCCAAGGGCGCAGATGCGACAAGCTGCCATCCACCGCGAGCTTCAACGATACGGCGTCGCGCGGTTCCCAGCAGCGAATCACCAGTCGCTCGGTGACGATGCGGTAGGCCGGTCCCCGAGCCTCAGCGGAAAGCATGGTTGACATTTTCAGCAAGAAATCGTCCTCACCGCAAGCACAGCATTTGACGGCCTTTGTGGCCAGAAGCCTTGACGGCTCACGCACTCACGAGATCTGAGGCAAGCTGCTGGATATGGCGAGCGGCCTCGGCCTCCTCAGTTTTCGCTGCACCACATGCGGCAATTGCTGTCGAGATCTGCGCGTGCCGCTGACCGGCGCGGACGTGCGGCGTCTCGTCGAAACGAGCGGCGAGAGCGCTGCGCAGATCGTCACTTGGCTCGAGCCGCACGCGGTCGACATGACCGGCGAACCGGGCAGCTTCGTGCGGCTCGAACAAACGCGCTCCTTGATGACGCTCGCGCATCGTGACTCTGCGTGCCGTTTTCTCGGCACAGATCAGCGTTGCGGTGTGTACGAAGGGCGCCCCGCGAGCTGCCGCCTATTTCCGTTCGCGCCGAGCTTTGGCTCGCGCGGAGGCGTTCGCCGGCTGCGTCTACTTTCGGGCACCGAGTGCGATCACGCGCGTGACGGTTACAATGACCCCCACATGCTCCGCATCGCCGACGAGCAGCGCTGGGCGGAGCACCGCGCCTACTTAGCGCAAGTCGTTACCTGGAATCGAGCTCAAGGTCATCGCGCGCGCCTACGCCATCCGCTTCGGGGTGCGCTGGAATTCCTAGAGTTTCTCGGCCTTCCAACGAAGTGACTCAGCGCCTGTCCGTGAAGTGCCGACTCCCCCGTGCCCGTGCCCGTGCCCGAAAAACGGACACCGCGGCCCCACCTCGCCCCGCACCGGCGCAAGCGTGCTGGCCGCGAGGCGACCCAAAAAAGCCGAAAAAATGACCGGGCGCCGGCACCGGCTCGGGCGAATCGGGATACGCCCTGAGCGGAGAGCTCGTACGCCGCGGACTGAAGTGCGCTGCTCACGCCGTGCGCGCGTTGTTGCGACGCGCTTCGTGGCACTGCCAACTACCGCGCTCGAAATCCCCACACACCGCGGGGCGTACGTCGTAAATCGAACAGTGGTGGGGGAGGTGGGGGCGCCCGAGGTGGACACACGCGCCATCGCTGCGAGTCTCCATGGCTTCGTCTCCGAAGTGACCCGGCACGATGCGCAGCGCAAGCTCTGGCCGCCCCGCGCGCTTGAAGTGCAGCAGATCGTCAGCCGTGACCGGAATCACTCCAGCGTGCCCGCGACAGCACGCAGAACACGTCAGGCAATCCAGCTCTTCTTCGGTAGCAGCCCGGGCCAAAGCCCGGAAGCTGTAACATTCGGCCGCGCGCAGCGCCAGACGGCCTACTGCGCCGCTTCGACTTCGCTCTCCTGGGCGCGCCCGAGGCGCACTTCTACCGTGTGTTTCTTGCCATCGTTGAAGACGGGCAGCACGTTGCCGTCAATCGGCGAGCCGTCGACGATTACGTGCACGACGCCCTTGCAGACGTGCTCCGGATTGCTCACGGTGATCGCGTACTCAGCGCCGCGGAAGCGCCGCAGCACGCTGAAGCCGTCCCAAGCGCGGGGGATGCACGGGTTGACCTCAAGGCCGGCGTACACCGGGGAGATGCCGAGGATGTGCTTGATGCCCGCCTGGTAGCACCACGACGCCGTGCCGGAGAGCCAGCTGTTCCGCGCGAGCCCGAACAACGGGTGCTCGTTGCCCAGGATGTTCTGCGCGTACACGTACG
>JBDTJC010000403.1:0-4544 GCA_039936055.1 Polyangiaceae bacterium
GACGACGGCGAAGGCATCCCGCCCGAGCATTTGCAACGCATCTTCGAACGGCATTGGAGCGGCTCGGAACCCTCGACGCTGAAGGGGCGCCACGGCCTCGGCTTGGCCATCGCCCAAGAGATCGCGACGCGCCACGGCGGCACGTTGGAGGTAGCGACCGAGCTCGGCAAGGGCAGCACCTTCCGGCTGCGCATCCCGAGCACACGGGCCGACGTCACCCTGCCGGCTCAAGGCTAAGACAGAGCAGCGACGCGACCCTCACCGTGGTCACCACCCACGCTCCCGCTCGGAACTCGCTCACCTGCCGGCCCGCGGGAAGAGGCACTTGACGGCTGAACGGGGGCCAAGGTAGGCGTGCCCTGAAACGCTGGGACGAACCTCTGTCTGCGCCACCCCCATTTTTAGCGGCGCTATGGACTCCTCGAAGACCCTCATGAGAAAAATAATCAACGACTTCGTAACGTTCCAGGATGCCGCCCTGTCGCGCAAGTGGTCCGGCAAAAAAGTCCCGTTCTCGCGCGTGTACGAGGCCTACATGGAAGGGCAGATCGACATCGCGGACGATCAATGGGAGCCGCTGTTCAACTCGCGTCACGAGACGTCCACGTTCAACCTGACCGACACCCACTTCAAGTGGGCGGTCACGAACTTCCTACCCGAAGTCGCGATCCACTCGAAGGGTCAAGACAGCCGCATCGTTAGTGAGCACTACAACCGCGGCAATGACTTCTTCGCCTGGTTCTTGGGCGAGGCCATGGTGTACACGGCTGCCTGGTTCGAGACCCCCGAGGTTTCGCTCGAGCAAGCGCAGTACAAGAAGATCGATCGCGCGTGCCAGAAGCTGCGCCTCAAAGAGGGCGAAACGCTGCTCGACATCGGTTGCGGCTGGGGCACGTTCGTCGCGCGCTCTGCCAAGGAGTTCGGCGCCAAGTCCTACGGCGTGACGCTCGCGCAAGAGCAGGTCAACTTCGGTACGGACCGCATCAACGCCTACGGCGTGGCTGACCGCGCCAAGGTCGAGGTTTGTGATTACCGCAATGTCACCGGCCGGTTTGACAAGATCGTCAGTCTCGAGATGTGCGAGCATGTCGGTGTCAAAAATATCGTCAGCTACTACAAGAAGGTGCACGAGCTGCTGAAGGACGACGGCCTGTTCGTGCTGCAGTGGACCGGCATCCGCGCGCTTTACTCTCCGCAAAACCCGCTGACGGCGCTGAGCCTGCGCCCCGAAGACCTGATCTGGGCGCTGTTCATGGCCCGCTACATTTTCCCGGGCGCCGACGCGAGCCTCACACTCTCGGGCATGATCCGTGCGGCTGAAGATGGCGGCTTCGAGGTCACCGACGTCGAGAACATGAGCCCGCACTACGTGATCACGCTGCGCGCGTGGCGCGACAACTGGATCTCCAACGAGAAGGCGATCATCGCTACTTACGGCCAGCGTTGGTACCGCCTGTGGAAGTTCTTCTTGCACTGGTCCGCGCTGATCGGCGAGCAAGGCTCGGCGTTCACGTACCAACTGATCATGCACAAGAACAACGAGAGCTTCGACCGCCACGGTCTGCGCTTCAACGGCGGCTACGTCCGCTGAGAACCTCAGCTCGCCGCTAGGGCTCGGCGCTCGGCAGCCGCAGCCCTAGCGCCGAAACCGACAGAGGCGCCGTCTTAACGGCTTCTTGATCCCGGGTATGCCAGCTTGCATGCCCGCTCGAGAGTCGCGATGCGAAGCGCAACGAATCCACGTGCCCGTCCATGCCTCGTAGTAATCGACGAGGATCGACAGTTCGCGCGGGTGCTGTGCGCGACCTTGGAGGCCGCCGGGTATCGCTGCGTGTCTTACCAGCGCTATTCAGAGTCGGCGCTTCAGGTCGAGCAGCCGGCGGTTCAAGCGGTGCTGCTCGACCTCGCGGCACCCGAGCTGGATCGGCTGGCGGTCATTGCCCGGATCCGCACGACCAGCGAAGTCCCGATCTTGGTCATGACGGCTGGCGATAGCGAGTTGGACAAGGTAAGCGCCCTGGACGCGGGCGCCGACGACTACCTGACAAAGCCCGTGGCCTTCGGTGAGCTACTTGCTCGAGTCCGTGTCGCGGAACGTCACGGGCAAGCTCGAAGCTGCTCCGGCGGAGAACGCGTTGTCAGCGGAGAGCTGAGCGTGGACTTGGCAAGACGCGAGGTTCGCGTGTGCGGTCTGTCGCTCTCGCTGACCCCCACGGACTATAAGTTGCTCGCGTTGTTGGCTCGGAACTTGGGCCGTGTCGTGCCACGAGAACAGCTGCTCCGCGAAGGCTGGGGGCCACAAGCTCGCGACCCCCACTACCTGCGCGTGTACATGGCTCGGCTACGGCGTAAGCTGGATCCCAGGCGAACTGGGATTCGCTTCATCCGGACCGAACCACGCATTGGCTACCGATTGTTGGCGACGCCAACAATCTCGTAAAACCAGCCATATATGCCTGGTTTCGGCGCGGCAAACGCAACCGGCCGGAGGCGTGACGCTTCCCTCCCAATCATGTTAGCTTGCTGCGCGATGGCTTACTCACGGGAGCGCCGCGGCCCGGCGCGCGGGATGGCGGCAGTTCTGGTTGCTTCGTTCAGCTTGTTGGCGGTGCAGCCGTGCGCCTGGGCGCAGACGGACGATGATCGCGCCGGTGCCCGCGTGGCAGCGACCGAAGGCGTCAAAGCGATCAACGAGAAGCGCTGGGCGGACGCGGCGGACTTGTTCGGTCGCGCGGAGTCCTTGGTGCACTCACCCGTTCACTTGCTGTACCTAGCGCGCGCGCAGGAAAAGCTGGGCAAGCTGGTCAACGCTCGCGAGAACTACAACCGCATCATCCGCGAGAAGTACGGGCCAGAGTCCCCGGACGCTTTCCGCCAAGCCCAAACCTCGGCTCAGCAGGAGGTGAGCGGCTTGGATGCGCGCTTGGCCTCCATCACGCTCAAGCTCGATGGCGAGAAGGGCCCCGTCACCGTGACGATGGACGGTGAGAAGGTGCCCGCTGCGCTGGTCGGGCTGCCGCTGCCAGTCGATCCGGGAAGCCACACCTTTGTTGCGACGGGCGCCAATCTGAAGAGTGATCCGGTGAGCGTGACCGTGGCTCAGGGCGGCAAGAGTACACTGACACTCATCGTTAAGCCCGCACCGGGCACCGTGGATCCCGGCGCCCCGCCTCCGGTTGCCGGGGCAGCGCCCGCTGCCAGCGTGACTCCGGTCGCCACGCCGCAAGCTCCACCCGGTACTGCGGCGGCGCCCGCAGCCAGCAACAGCGGCTTGAAAATTGGCGGCTACGTCGCGCTGGGCGTGGGCGTCGTCGGCGTCGGCGTGGGCACGCTGTTCTTGCTCAGCGCCAAGGGCAAAAAGTCCGATGGCGACGCGCTGTGCAACGGCCCTGGTGGGGCATGCCCGTTGAGCCAGAAAGACAAGGTCGACTCGCTCGGCAATGACTACAAGAGTGCCGGCACACTGTCGGTAGTCGGCTACGGCGTGGGCGCCGCGGGCCTCATCACGGGCGTCACGCTGCTCGTGCTCAGTGGCAGCAACCACGCCGAAACAGCGGCCGGGGTCACGCCCTGGGTCGGCTACCAGTCCGCCGGTCTCTCAGGAAGGTTTTGAAACCCGTGTCGCTTCGAAAAGACCGAGTAAAGGCTGTAGTGGCTAGCTTGAAAGCACGCAAGGTTCACGCGGCGGGGCTCTTGGGCATCGGGCTCTTGGGTCTGGCCGCCTACGGCGCAGGTTGCAGCGTGCCCGATCGCACGTTTTATAACGACCAAGCGACGGGCGGTGATAGCGGGGACAACGGCACGGCCGGCAAACCCGCGGGTGGCAGCGGCAACGCGGGCGGCGGTGGAACCCCGAGTGCCGGGTACATAGGTACAGCGGGGGAAGCCGGCGAAGCAGGCCAAATGTCGACCGGCGGCACGCCCGGTGAAGTTCGCCCGACCCCGACGCGCGGGCTGATCGTGATCGGCGGCACGGGCATCGACGAGACGAAGGGTGAACTGTCGGTGCTCGCACCTGACACCGGCAAAGAGCTGCTCAAAGAAATCTTGCCGAGTGGCGCGCAGATCGCGGGCATCGGCTACGATGGTGCGGACAAGAAAGACGTCTGGTACGTGTTCGTGGGCGCGAACTATCCGGAGAAGCCGGACAAGGTCGTCGTGCTCCAGGTGCGCTACTACGACGACGTGACCAACCAGTGGGTCACGCTGTCTAAGCTCACCACGCTTCCGCCGCCGGTTCCGGGCACGCTCACGGTCTTGAACGATCGCGTTGCGTACCTATCACATGTGAGCGGAGCGCTCGCGCTCACTATCTTGGACACGACGGACGTGAAGGCAGTGAAAACGATCACCGCCGCGTACCTGCCGCCGACTGCATTCGTCGGCGCGATGACAACACTGATCGGCACCCGCGGTGACGTGACCGACGCAACGGATCTCGGCGGCACGCTGAATTTGGGCCTCAAACAGGGTTGCGTCGCGGCGACTTGCAACTTGTTCGTGCAGGCGATCTCGGTGGGCGACAGCATCACCCCGCTGGGCAC
>JBDTJC010000404.1:0-5991 GCA_039936055.1 Polyangiaceae bacterium
GTCAGCGGCTGCGCGTGATCCGCCGAAGCGCGATGAACGCAAACGCGCACAGCCCGAGCCAGCCACGGCTCCCCTGCCCTCGGCCCAACCGAGCACCGCCTGCCCGAAGTAGTTCGGCGCAAGCCTCAGGGGGCACTCGGGATGCAGGTCATGCCGTCGCCAGTGTAGCCGAGATTGCAGGTACAGGTGAACGAGCCAACCGTGTCCGTGCACATCGCGTTCAGGTCGCAATCGTCCGTTCCGCTGCTGCACTCGTCCACGTTGCGGCACGTCGTGCCGCTCCCGGTGTAGCCACTGTCGCAGGTGCATTTGTAGCTACCCACCGTATTCGTGCAGCTCGCGTGAGCATCACACGGTGACACGGTGGCCGCGCACTCATCCACGTCCGCGCAGGTCTTGCCATTGCCCGTGTAGCCGCCCTTGCAGGTGCAGGTGAAGGACCCGGGCGTGTCTGCGCACGTCGCATTCGCGCTGCAGTTGTTCGTGCCATTGGTGCACTCGTTCACGTTAACGCAGGTCTTGCCGTTGCCGGCGTAACCATTGTTGCAGGTGCAGCTGTAGCTACCCACGGTATTCGCGCAGCTCGCGTGAGCATCACACGGTGACACGGTGGCCGCGCACTCGTTCACGTCCGTGCAGGTCTTGCCGTCGCCCGTGTACCCGCCCTTGCACGCGCAGGTGAAGGAGCCAGGCGTATTCGTGCACGTCGCACTCGCGCTACAGCCGCTCGTGCCTTTGGTGCACTCGTTCACGTCCGTGCAGGTCTTGCCGTCGCCGGTGTACCCGCCTTTGCACGTGCAAGTGAACGACCCAGGCGTGTTCGCGCACGTCGCGTTCGCGCTGCAGCCGCTCGTGCCTTTGGTGCACTCGTTCACGTCCGTGCAGGTCGACGGCGAATGCGTATTGTCGCACACGTAACCCGCTTCTTGGGCGCACGCGAAACAGCCGTCACCGGCCTTGGTGTTGCCGTCGTCGCAGGCCTCTCCAGTATCCAATTGCCCATTGCCGCACGTCTTGGCGCAAAGCGAAGGCGCTCCGTGGCACGCGTAGCCGCTCTCGACCTGACACGTCGGGCTGCAGCCGTCACCGGCCTTGGTGTTCGCATCATCACAGCCGCCCGCGACGGCTTCTGAACCGACGACAACGCCGTCACCGCACACCGCGGAACACTGCGTGGGCTGGGCCGTGTCGCAATGAAAGCCCGCTTCCAAGCGACAAGTCGCGCTGCAGCCGTCACCAGAGCTGGTGTTTGCGTCGTCGCAGTCTTCACCTGCTTGGATTTCACCGTCACCGCACGTCGGGCCGCTCGCTGTGGTTCCTGCCTCACCCGATTGCCCGGTTTCGCCGCCATTGCTCGCGCCGCCCTGCTCAGCGCCAGCGCCAGCGCCTGCGCCGGACTCGCTCGTCATCCCGGCATTGCCCCCGTTCAGGTGAGGGTTGGAACCACCGCAGGCTCCGGAGGAGCACTCGAGACTCGGCGCACAGGTCGCTGCATCCGGAGTCGACTCGCAATCGGCCGAGCCCGAAAAGAGGCCGGATGGGCGCGACGCACAGCCCGCCCCAGCCACAAGGAGGGCAAGCCAATAACAGGAACGACCAATGAGCTGCCTAATCGCGGACATTCGATTCCCTCACCCGAAAAGAGCCCGGCCGGGTTCTTGCCTACTCAGTGGCCTGTCCCCTCCTATGTAAGTCACGTTTCTTTCGGCGAAGCTTCGAAAAGTCAGAATCAGGTGCGAAACCGGCCGGACCGAGCGGGCTCGAACTTCGTTTCGCCCCAATTCCCAATTGGGGGCCAGCGCCCGGCGCCGGGGCCGCTCAAGGCTGCGCGATGACATGCACGGGGGGCAAGCGCTCCGGAGGCGCCGGTCCACGGACTCGCCAGACCCGCCTCGGAGCTTCTGCCGGTGGGCGGCGGCAAGTGTCAGGAGGGCGCTCTGGCCCGTGGTGACCACGCTGCTGACCGCCAACGGGCCCGTAGAGTCCACGACTTCGAAGGCCCGGCCGCCCTCCGACTCGTCGTTGCCCTTGCTCGATCTCGCGAGCGAGGGCGAGGGCACCCGATCCCGCGGCGGATTCGCACGCGCCACGCGCTGTGGCGCCACGCAGAGCGCAGAACACGTGCGCACCACCCGCGAACACACTTCCACTCACGTCGAGCACGTCGTCCAACGGGGTCAGGCCTGGGGCGACGACGAGCGTCGGAGTAGTCACAAGCGACACGTTGTTGCCGACGCCAGAGTTGCCACTGTTGTTCGGGCCCCAGCACCGCCCACGCGTGCCGTCCAGCGCGCACGTCGTGCCGTAACTTCCGTTGTAATCACTGACCGCCAACTCTTTCGGGTCCGCCACGCCGACCACTTGCGCACTCGGGTACTGCCAGAACTTGTCGCGCGGAGCGGAGCTGCTCTCGGCTGACGATGCGGCTGCCGTTTGCGCGGTGTTCCGGCCCGGGCCGCCGCTCACGTGCCTCACGTCGGAGCGCCGGCGGATGACGCTTGCCAGACCCAGCCCGGGGACGAACCCCAGTGCAAGTTGAGCTCGGTGTCTCAGGCAAGTTGCTCGTGCCGTACGGCAGAGCGTGGCACGCACGACGGCTGGCTGGGCGTCGTGCCAGCGTTGCTCGGCTTTCTCGCATTTCAGCGGCGCGCTCTGCGCCGCTGATTGCGGCATAACAGCTCAGCGGTCGGTGCAGGCGAAGCGCGTGCTCTGGTCAGTGGTTCGGGCCGCACTGAGTCGCGTTGGTTCGGTGCTCAGCCTGTACGTGATCACGTCGTAAAAGACGCCGACGCGTCACAATCCGGCCGTTCCTGAGCAACGACGCTTTTTTCTGCACAGACCGGCGCGGCGCGACAGTAGCCCACTATGAGAGCACGGGAACGCGCGGGTACTCGGATGTGTGTCGTCGCGGCCGTCTTGGCCGCCGCTTGCAGTTCCGGCTCAGGGAACAACGGAACGGCGGGCGGCCCTGGGACCGGCGGAGGTATTCCAGGCGGCGGCGCGTCCGGTGCTTCAGGGGGAACAACGGGCAACGCGGGCGCGGCGGCAACTTCGGGACAGGGTACGGGCGGAAATGCACCGACCGCAGGGAGTGGCACGGTGCCCAACGGGGGCGCGGCCGGCAACAGCGCGGGCGGCGGCGGCCAGGCCGGCCAGAGCAGCCAGGGTGGTCAGGCTGGTCAGGGCGGCGCCGGGGGAGCAGCCCCGTTGACCTGCGCCGCGCCGAACGCGACCGGCACCACGTTTACCGTGGATCCGACGGGCGTCACCTTCACCGTGGGCACCGGAAAGATGAAGGTGCAAGTTTGCACGGAAGACATCATTCGGGTCGCATACACCACCGCCGCCACTATGCCGGCGAAGACGTCGCTGTCGGTGAGCAACACGTGGGATACACCGACTCCGTTCTGTGTAACCGAAGCCGCCGGCACCGTGACCATTACGACCGCGCGCATGAAGGCCAAGGTCGTTGAAACGACCGGCGTGGTCACGTACACGGACCTCGCCGACAAGGTCGTGCTGGCTGAAGACAGCAAATCACTCACGGCCGTTACGGTCGAGGGCGTGGCCACCAACAAGGTGGTCACCGCGTTCGCCTCGCCGAGCGACGAAGCCTTGTTCGGACTCGGGCAGCATCAGGAGAGCGTGGTCAACTTCAAGGGGAAGAATCAGACCCTTTCCAACGCCAACACGCAGATCGCCATCCCGGTGCTGGTGTCCAACAAAGGCTACGGCGTCTTCTGGGACAACTACTCGAACTCCACTTTCGCCGGTGGTGACACCAACAACACCAAGTACCGCTACACGTCCGAAGCGGGTGATCTGGTCGACTACTACTTCTTCTACGGGCCGAGCATCGATCACGTGATCTCGCTTTACCGCACCACCACTGGCGCGGCTCCCTTGTTCCCGAAGTGGGGTTACGGCCTGTTCAGTTCCAAAGATCACTATGCGAGCACTGCCGAGCTGCTCGCGGTGAAGGACGGCTACCGCACCGCCAAGATCCCGGTCGATGTAATCGTTCAGGATTGGGACTATTGGGACCCTTACGCGTGGGGATCCCATTTCATGGACGAGACTCGCTACCCCGATCCAGCGGCGCTCGTGACGCAGATGCATACCGCGAACATCCACGTGATGATCTCGGTCTGGCCGCTGTACCAACAGGTCACCGCGCCCAAGAAAACGGGCGAAGGAGACAATTACGATGCGCTGAACGCGATCAACGCGCTCTTGCCGAGCGGCGGAACGCACCATTTTTACGATACCTTCAGCGCCGCGGCGCGCACGCTCGTCTATCAGCAGACCTATGACCGGCTGCTCGGCAAATACGGCTGGGACGCGCTCTGGGCGGACAATACCGAGCCGCAGGGCTATCCGGACACGGTGAACGTGCACTCCGCCACTACCGCGTTGGGCAAGGGCGCGCTGGTGATCAATGCTTATCCGCTCGAGCACAATCGCGCGCTGTACGAGGGCTGGCGCAAGGTCGGGCCGGATGGCAAACGAGTTTACGTGCTGACGCGCAGCGCGTTCGCAGGGCAGCAGCGCTTCGCGGCCGGCGTTTGGTCGGGCGACATCGACTCCGACTTCGCGACCTTCGCGAAACAGGTGCCTGCAGGGCTCGAGTACGCCCTGTCCGGCATGCCGTACTGGACTACGGACATTGGCGGCTACAAAGGTGCTTCGGTGAACTGGGGCTCGGCCGCGGGGAGCGAGTTATTCACGCGCTGGTTCCAGTTTGGCGCGTTCTGCCCAACGTTCCGAATTCACGGGCAAGGCGCGCGCGAGCTGTACAACACCGAGTGGAGCGCTACCACCAAAGCCAACCTGCTCGCAGTCGACAACTTGCGGTACCGGCTCATGCCCTACATCTATTCAATGGCTTCGATGGTGACGCGCGACGGGTACACCATGATGCGCCACTTGGTGTTCGACTACCCGACCGACACCAACGTGCTCACCATTCCGGACCAGTTCATGTTTGGTCCCGCGTTCCTCGTCAATCCAGTCACCGCTGCCGGAGCCACCACGCGCTCCGTCTACTTCCCGGCAGGCACCTGGTATGACTTCTGGACTGGTGCGACGACCATGGGCGGCAGCAAGATGTCGGTGGACGCGCCGCTGACCCACCTCCCTCTCTACGTCCGAGCAGGGTCCATCGTGCCGATGGGACCGAGTATTCAGTACGCGACCGAGAGCGTGGATCCGATCGAAATCCGCGTTTACCCGGGCAAAGATGCGACGTTTACCCTGTACGAAGATGCGGGTGACACGTACGACTACGAGACGGGCAAATTCACCCAGATCCCGCTCACCTGGAATGACGCCGCGAAGACGCTGACCATCGGCGCGCGCACCGGAGCCGGCTTCGCGAACATGCTAGCGAGCCGAACGTTCAATGTCGTATTCGTGGCAGCAACCCACGGCACAGGCGTTGAAGTCAGCGCGACTCCGGACCAAGTCATCAAGTACGACGGCACTCAGGCAGTCGCGACGGCGAAGTAACGCCTAAGAGAGCGTCACGCTAACATTGGTGCCGCCCACCGCGGCGGGCGGTCCAGCGCGTCACATCAGCCGACGCCAGCGTGTAGGGCTTAGGCCGACCGAACGCTTTGGACTGGACGTTTGTAGATGAGGCCAGCTCGTGGCGGATCGTTCGTATCGAAGACCGAACCTCCGGCAGCAGGCCCTCACTTCCCCTGCGCCACGCAGGCGTGACCGTCGTAACATGACCCCCCGGGACAGCTGCAGGCTTTGACTTGATGGCTGCTCGCGGGAGCGCAACCGCACGCGCCGACTGCGCATTGGTTTGGAAAGTCTTCGGTCACGCCGCAGCACAGCGCCGTCGTCACCGTTCCGCCCGATTGAGTGCAGGTTGACTCGAGCCCGCCGCTTCCGGCGCTGTTGGATCCCGCAACGCCCGAGTTGCCAGCCATGCCGCCCGCGCCCGCGCCGCCCGCGCCGCCCGCGCCGCCCGCGCCGCCCGCG
>JBDTJC010000405.1:0-20870 GCA_039936055.1 Polyangiaceae bacterium
TGTACGGCCTCGGCTGTGATCTGTTCAACAAGAAGGCAATCGATCGCCTGTACCAGATCAAGGGCTTGGATCGCTCGCAACAGCTCGCCTTCGTCTGTCAGGATTTGGCGGACGTCTCCAAGTACGCAGTAATGCACAACGACGTGTATCGCTTGTTGAAGAAGTATCTCCCTGGCCCGTACTGCTTCATCCTGGAAGCCACGCGGGAGGTACCGCGTCTCGTGCAGAGCAAACGCAAGACGGTAGGTGTGCGCATCCCGAAGCACGCGGTGGCCCTCGCGATTTGCAAAGAGTTGGGACGGCCGATCATCTCCAGCACTGCATCGCGCCACGGCGCACCCGGCAACCCGGACCCGAGCGAGATTGACGACATCTTCCCGGGCCTGGCGCTGGTGTTGGACGCGGGCCCCGGCGGCACCGACCCCACGAGCGTGGTGGACCTCACGACCAACCCGCCCGTGGTGGTGCGCAAGGGCGCTGGCGACATCAGCCCATTCGAGCGCTGAAAAATCGTAAGCGCGGGCTTTCCAGCGCGGGCGGCCAATCAAGACCGCCCGCGCCGATGATTCGCGGGCTAGAAGCCGAGCTTTTCTTTGCGCTCGAGGGCGCCTGGCGTGGGATCGACCTGGGCGTTGATCACGGGCAGAGCGAGGCTGCGTTCCGCGTTGATCGCGGTCCAGTGCTTCTGATTGTCCGGGACCTGAGTCTCGTCATAAATGGCTTCGACCGGGCACTCGGGGACGCAAGCGCCGCAATCAATGCACTCGGCCGGGTCGATGTAGAGCATCTCGTCGTCCGCGTGAAAGCAGTCGACGGGGCAGACCGCGACGCAATCCGTGAACCGGCAGCCTTTGCAGTTGTCCGTGACGACGAAAGTCATGCTCCGTTGATACCCCTACCCCCGGGGTAGATCAATCCCCCGAAGGCGCACCGGAAGCTCCGGGCTTCGCGGTCATGCCGGCACCAATCACCACCCGCGTCTGTACTTGCACCGTCGGGCGTTGCGGTTTCGGTGCGGCGGGGTTCTGGCTCGGGGGCGGAGCATCACCCAGGGCAGCGCCGAGTACGGACTGAAAATCACCGTTCCTCGGGAACGCATCACCGGCAGCCAGCTCCAGCTTGCCTTCCGCTTGCGCGCGAAATTCACCCATGGAGTGCGGTGCTTCCGGCGGCAAACCAGGTACGTCGAACGCGGGCGACGCGGCGTAGCGCTTGGTGTTGAGGCTGAGCTCCACCGTCGCGCCGTCGACCTTTTCGACTTTCACCAACCGATAAGTCACTACGTCTAAGCCGATAAGCGTGTCGCGGCTGGTGACCATCCAGTACGCGCCGACGCCGACTGGTTTGTTCGGGTAGGGCAACACCAACATCGCGAGCGAGTCCGCGAGGCCCTGGAGCGAGTCTTTGAACGCGGGGTCCACGCCTTTTTGCGTGTCGACGTGAAAGTTGGTGCCGGCGCCGTCCGGGCCGACTCGGAAGTCGATGCGTGAGCCTTTGAGCTTGCCGATTGCCGCATTGAGGTCCGGCGGCACGCCGGGCGCGTTGATGGAGGCTGCAGTGACCTTCACCGAAACCGAGAGCGGCGCGACGACGCCGGCATCCCCGTCGCCCTTGGGCTTCTGGGCCTCGAGTGAAAACGCAAACGAGATCGGGATCGGCGCTTGCTGCGGATCGCTCTGTGAGGAGATGGTGATGCTGTTCGACAGCTTGGTCCCCGCCTTGAGCGGCCCGAGTTGCACGCGCGGCTCGCTGCCGTCTCCACCGAGCGTCAGCGTTGCGGGCGCGCCTTTGAGCAGTGCCTTGTCCGCCTCACCTATCCCGAAGATGCCGCTCGGCGGCGGACCACCCGCACCGGGCGCGTTGTCCGCGACGGCATGACCGGCGCGTGCTGAAGCCACCGCGGCCGCCAGATCCGGATCGTCCTCCGCCGCGCTCTTCGCGGCTCCGGCATCGCTCGACGCGGCCTTCTCGGGTTGCGCTTCGTGCTTGTCGCAACCGACGGCGAGCGCGCACAGCACGCTCGCGACGGACAGAACCAGGGCTTTCCTTAACGTAGGGCTGTTCATGGCTGGGAAGGATTTACTTCGGGTTGGCCGGGCTTGGAAGAGGACCGCGCTCGCCGACTTCAGAACGGCGGCGGCGCAACCGTTGGGGGAGCGGTTTCCTTCCCGGGCCCGGCTCCCGCGTCCGTAACTCCAGCATCAGCAGGCATTTTTGCGGACTGCACCTCGTCGTCTGGTCCGGCGTCCGGGGCACCAGCGTCAGCTCCAGCGTCGGGCTTGGAGACTTCGCTCGGGACCGTGCCGTCCAGGAACTCCTCCTCGATGGCGTCATTCTCGCCCGGATAGGGCAAGAGGCCCGTGAGCGGGTCGACGTTGGCGGTGATGATGGTGCTCGGTCTCGGGAACTCAGTCGGCGGTTTGCCTTCGCTCGCGACCTTCATGAAGCTCATCCACGCCGGCAACGCAGTGACCGCTCCGGCCTCACCCCAGCCGAGCGGTAGCGCGTCGTCGTAGCCGACCCAGACTGCCGCCGCGATGTCCGTGGAGTAGCCGACGAACCAGGTGTCCTTGGCGAGGTTCGTGGTGCCGGTCTTGCCGGCAAGCGGGCGCCCGAGCGCGCGAGCGCGCTGCGCGGTGCCACGCTCCACCACACCGCGCAGGAGGCTCGTGATGAGGTAGGCTTCGTCTGCGCTCAGCACACGCCGCGCGGGCGGCGACACGGGCAACGCGAGCACCTTGCCACCCGGCGCCACGATGCGCGACACCAGTTTCGGCAACTGGAATTCGCCGCCATCTGCGAACGTCACGTACGCGCTACAAAGCTCGATCGGAATCACCTCGTACGCACCCAAAGCGAGCGACGGCGTGGGCTGCAAGTCCGTCGTGATGCCGAGCGCCTTGGCCCACTCGACGACGTTGGCAGCGCCCACTTCCTCGAGCAGCTTGTCCGCCGCGGAATTGTCGCTTTCCGCGATCGCCGTGCGCACGCTTTCGCGGTAGCTCACCTGCTCTTTGCCGCTTTTCTTGGTCAAATCCAAGATACTGGCGGGCGTGAAGCGGCGCGAGTGGAGGGCATAGCTGTACAGCATTGGCTTGAAGGACGAGCCGGGCTGGCGGTGTGCGCGCGTCGCGCGATCCAACCCGCCGCTGATGGCTTCGTAGCTGCCAATCAAGGCGCGTACCTCGTGGCTGCGCACATCCAAAGCCACCAGCGCGGATTCGGGACCGAGCTCCAAACGCAACGGCACCGGTGGCACGCCGTCCGGGGAGCCAAGCAGCCCGACGCGCAGCAGCGCGCCTACCTTGGCGAACTCACTGGCTGGCAAGTGCTTTGGATTGTAGCGCTCCTCAGCGGCGAGCATCACACGCCCGAGCACGTCCCCCACTTGTACGTCGAGCGAACCTTGCGCATCGTTCGTCGCCACGACTTTGCCGACGTAGCCCTTGTTTTGGCGCGGCACGCCACTGAACAGTGGGCCCCACAAGCGGCGCGTGGTCTGCGTGAACGGCGGCACGACCTTTTGCCTCACCGCGTAGTTGTCCAAGTTCTCGCGCACGGCGCGGCGCGCGGCGGCTTGCAGCGCTGGGTCGATGGTCGTCTCAATGGTGTAGCCGCCATGAATGGCACTCTCGCCCGCGACGTCATCCAACACCTTTTTCACGTACGAAACCACTTCCGGCGCGAGCTCGGATTCCCCGTCCGAAGCAGGTGCCAGCCTCACTTTCGACGCCTGCGCCAAGTCATGCAGGTCTTGGGTGATGAAGCTCTTCTGGAGCATCTGATCGAGCACGTAGCGGCGGCGGCCGAGCGCCAGTTTTTCGTCGCGCCGCGGGGAGTAGTGCTCCGGCGAAGCGACCAGGCCAGCCAATAGCGCGGCCTCCGCTACGTCCAAATCCTTCGCCTTCTTGCCAAAGTAGTAGCGCGAGGCTTCTTCGATGCCGTAGCGGCCGTGACCCAGATAAATCGTATTCAGGTAGAGCGAGAAGATCTCGTCTTTGCTCAGCTCCTTCTCCAAGCGGCGCGCCAAGATCGTTTCCTTGATCTTGCGCTCGTAAGTGCGTTCGGAATCCAAGAGCACGTTCTTCACGACTTGTTGCGTGATCGTGCTCGCGCCTTGGCGAGTGTGGCCGGCGCGCAGATTGCTCAGCAGGGCGCGCAACATGCCCAGATAATTGAGCCCCTGGTGCTCGTAGAACTGCGCGTCTTCCGCAGCCAGGAAGGCGAGCTTGGCGTGACTCGGCACTTCCGCGAACGGGATCACGGTGCGGCGCTCGACGAACAAGCTCGCGAGCACCGTGCCGTCGCGAGCCAGCACGCGCGTGACCTGCGAAGGCTGGTAGTGAGTGCGCAAATCATGCACATCCGGCAGGCCGCCCTCGAAGTGGCGAATCACCAGGAGCACCGCGATGGTACCCGCGCCCAAGAGCCCAATCAGCGCATAGGCGCTGAGCTTTGCGTACCGAAGCACCGCATCCCGAGAAGGTAAACGCATCAACGGCCCAAAAGGCGCATCACCACTACTGCAAGCAGGACACCTGCGATCAGGCACAACGCCGCCACGCCGATCAATAGTCCCGGACTGCTGGTTTTTTCTGGGGCGCTCGCGGAACGCTGCGACAGCGCGGGCGGTTTTCCTGCCGCACCTTCCGGCTTCAGGGACGGCAAAGCCTGCGCTGCAGCACCGCCGTAGGGACGGAGCGCCTCCGCGAAATCCGCCGCCGTTTGGTAACGCTGCTCGGGCTTCTTCGACAGCGCGCGGGCCAAGACTTCATCCAGCTCTTTGGGGAACGTGAGCTCCGGCACGCGCTCGCTGAGCGGGATGATCGGCTCGGTGACGTGCTTCTGGATGTACTCCATCGGCGATTTCGCAGAGAACGGCAGCTTGCCCGTCAGCACTTCGTACAAGATCACCGCCAGCGAATAGATGTCGCTGCGGGCGTCGAGCGTCTTGCCCTGCGCCTGCTCGGGCGACATGAACTCCGGCGTGCCGAAGACCATGCCTTCTTGAGTGAGGATCAAAGAGCCCGGATTCATCTGCCGTTCGGTGACCTTGGCCAAGCCAAAATCCAGCACCTTCGGGTAGTCATTGCTACCGCCCTGGCGAGCCAAGAAAATGTTCTCGGGCTTCAAATCACGGTGCACAATGCCCAAGTCGTGGGCTTCTTGCAGCGCGCCGCAGCACTGGATCAAAATCGGAATCGCGCGATCACGCGGAATCGGCCCGTCTTTTCGCACGGTCTGATTGAGGTTCCGGCCCTCCAGCATCTCCATTACGATGTACAAGGAGCCGTCTTCCTCAAGCTCGCCGAAGTTGAACACCTTCACCGTGTTCGGGTGCGAGAGTTGGCTCATCGCGCGCGCTTCACGCCGAAAGCGCGAGGTTAGATCTTTGCGATTGGCAAGCTTAGGATGCAGGATCTTGATCGCCACCATCCGATTCATGGCGGGCTGGGAGCACTTGTACACGGAGCCCATGCCACCAGTGCCGATCTTCTCCAGGATCTGATACTGACCCCCGAGGATCTCGCGGCCGATGAAGGGGTCCTTGGGGCGCATTCAACAGCAGAGATACCAAAAGTTACTCCCCGCTACGAGCGCTGCGAGCGCTCCGGGCTTCGCCGGCGCGGGATAGGTCACGGCGAACTGCACTTTCCGCGACGGAAACTTGCACCGCGGGGCCCGCGGGCCGCATGAATCAATCGTCATGACCGATCGCGCCGAGTTCTTGGAAAGTGCGCTGCTGCGCGAGGCTGGGTTTCGGCACGCTTTCTTCACTCGCCACGGCGGGGTGTCGACGGGCGCCTATCAGAGCCTCAGCTTCTCGATCGCCGCCGGCGACGAACCCGACAACGTGCGCCAAAATTTGGAACGCGCGGGAGTAGCGCTGGGTGTTGAAGGAACGCGCGTTCATTTCTTGTCACAGGTGCATGGTCGCGTCGCGCACACGCTCACCGGGACAGAAACTCAAGCCCAACTGATTTCGGTGGAGGGCGATGCGCTGGTGAGTCGCGTGCCTGGGCTCGCGTGTGCCGTGCGCAGCGCGGATTGCGTGCCCGTGCTGTTGGCGGATCGCAGGAGTGGCGCGGTGGGCGCTGCTCACGCGGGCTGGCGTGGCGCCGTGCAAGGCGTAGTCAGCGCCACGGTAGCGGCCCTGCGTGCACTTGAACCGAATCCAGACCTCGTCGCAGCGATTGGCCCGCACATCTCGCTGCCCGCATTCGAGGTCTCGAATGACGTCGCTGAGACGCTTTTGAGCGCCTCGCTCGACCCCAACATTGTGGACCGTAGCCGAGCAAAGCCGCACGTGGATCTGCGGCGCATGCTGCGCGCCGAGCTGCGCTCACTCGGCCTCGCCGCTGCCGCGATCGACGACGTGTACGGCTGCACGGTGTTGCAGCCGGAACTCTTCTTCTCGTTTCGGCGCGACGGCAAGGCGAGCGGTCGGCATTTGTCTGCAATTGTACCCCGACTGTAAACACGGTCCCTTGCGGAGGTGTGAGATCCGATCGATCCTCGGATCTCAACATTGAGCGTCGAGCGTGCCGGATGTGCGCCCTCTTTCATACCATGCCGTTCACCGTCTTATGTCCCGCCTGTGACTCTCGCTTCGTGCTTGGCGACGATCTGTTCCGTCGCAAGGTGTCCAGCAACATCATTGCGGTGAAGTGCCGCAATTGTGACACTGAAATCTCGCTCGACGCGCACGACATCGACACCATGCCGAGTCACGAGTCACCCCAACCTCGCGTGCCGCATCCTCCGCGCCGGAAAGGCAAGAGGGACCCGATCGCGCCGACAGCCGAAGGACCAGCGCCACTGAAGCCCATGTCCGCCGCTGAGGCGACTTCGACTTGGGATGACGACGCGACCGTGTCCATCGGTGGTAAGCCGCCCAGCGAACCGGAGTTCATGGACTTCGAGGAGATCCCCGCGAGCTCCTCCGACGCGCCGCCACTCAATACGCTGACTCAGCACGCCGGTCTGGTGAAGCCGCCGCGTCGCACCAAGCCAGTCGATGATTTCTTGGTCAACTTGAGTCCAGGCACGGATGGGATGTTGGGGGCGCCCACCATTGACGTGTCCGGGTTGGCTAAACCGGTGCCGCCCTCCTACGAAGAGATCGACGTCGAGCCCGATCTCAGCACGCAACGAGCTAGCACCGCGCAGGTCAGCAAGGGCACCGTCCCCTTGTTCGACATGAGCGCGGTGCTGCCGCTGGCCAAAGAAGCCGTGAAGCACGGCAGCTCCAGCGCTGCGCCAATGCAGATCGACATCGACCTCGGGTCGGCGCAGAAGAGCGCGCCGGTTTCGGCAGGCAAACCACGTGAACGTAAATTCGTGGTCGCGCCGCAAAACGCGCCGCCGACGCAGAAAAAGCGCGGCAGCACGCTGATTTGGCTCGCTGTGGCGGCCGTCGCCGCGGGCGTCGTAGCCGTCGTCGGGCTGCGCGAACATCGGGTTCCGGAGCCCGCAGTTTCGGAGGCGCTACCCGTCACCACGCACACAGAGCCGGTCACGAGTCCACCGACGCCGGTTGCGGCCACGGCCCCCGCGGCCGCAGCGCCGAGTGCGCCTGAAGGAGTCAGCACGGAGCTGAGCACCTCCGTGGCGAAGGCAGCCGCCGCATCGGCACCGCCGATCACCACGACGAGCGCGCTGGTTGCGAAAGCAGAGCAGCCCGCTCAACCGAAGAGCGAAGAACCTCCCGTGGCCGCCGCCCCCCCTCTCGAGACTGCGGAGAAGCCCACAGAGACCGCGCCGCTAGCGCCAGTCGCGCCCCAAGCGCCCGTCGAGATCCACAACGCGCCCCCGCCCGCAGCAGCGGGCACGGAGTTCGATCGGCCGGCTGCGGTGGCAGCGCTCAAAAGCGCAGCGACGCAAGCATCCTCTTGCCGCAAGAACGGCGATCCGTCCGGCACCGCGGTGCTGACCATCACGTTCGCGCCCTCGGGTCGCGTGACCAGCGCGGCGATTCAAGGTCCACCCTTCGCGGGCACGCCGACGGGCGGCTGCATCGCCAACACGATGCGACACGCTTCAATCCCGGCCTTCGACGGTGACCGCGTCACCGTGACGAAAACCGTCGTCATCGAATAGTTCGCTAGTACGACAACCCAGAACGCACATCCGAACCGAAGTACTAGGGCGCGATCGGCCCGCTCGATTGGCCTGCGGCTCGCGTCAGATCATTCGGGCTCAGGTCATGCGCAGCAACCCGCGAGGCCTGCGTGAGTATGTCCGGATTCGGCGAAATATCCGCCTCGTAGCCACTGATCGAGCCGTGGCAGCCAGCGCACAAGCCGTTGAACAGAGGCTGACGGAAGCCCTGGCGTACCACCTCACCCGGGTAGAACTGCATCTCCTCGCGTTGGAAGTGATAGGTGGCGCTCGCGTCCGCCGCCAGCTTCACGCGTGCCTGCAGCACGAGCGGCATGCCGCCACGGATGAGCACGCCTGCCGAGCCGTCAGCATAGACGGTGGGCGAGCCGAGCAGCCCGCGCCTCACGTACACCTGGCCGTAGTCATCCGAGTACACCGAGCCTGAGCTGGCCGAGTCGAAACTGGTCACGCCTTTTTCGGGCGGGAAGTCTTCCCACAGCGAAAGACCGAGGTCCCCGGTGGGTAGCGTGCGGCCGGTGCGTGTGTTTTGGAACAACAAGCTCGAGAGCACAGGCGCATCCAAGAACGTGATCTGAGCTTGGCCTTTGTGATCGTCGTCGTCGAAGACTTGCGTGGCGCCGTTCGGCTCGTCCAAGCGCGAGCGGAAAAGGCGCAAGTTGTAGCGCGGCGCAACAGCTACCGGCCACAGCTCATCGTTCGGCCCGGTGACAAGCGGCGTGCGGGCGCCCGTGTTGCTGTCGACCTCGACGATATCGAAATTGCCGTTGAAGTTGTCGAGTGCGACGACGTTGCCGGCGTAACTCGCGAGCAGATTCTGCGTCGGCAAGAGCGACGGGCTGCGGTACGCGCCTTGCGTTCCAGAGAGCTTCCCTGTCGCGCTCGGATCCAAGAGGCGCACCGAATGCTGGAAGAAGTTCGGATTCGGCCAGCCGATAGCGGCGGGATTTTGGGAGTAATCCGCGGGCGTGGTGCTGAGCTGGTCGACGCCGACGCTGCGATTGATGATGGCCAGGGTGCCCGCGCCGTGCACGGCGCCATTGTCACTCAGGATGGCGGCGAAATTCTTATCGGTAAGCTCGACGACGTCCGTCAGCTGATCGAACCCAATCGTGTCGCGCTGACCGAACAACGGATGGTAGTCCCCGCCGTCCAGATTCATTCGTCGACCGGCGAGCTGATAGAACCCCGGCGCGCGCTTTTCGGCGACCATGATCAGCCGGCCATCGCGCATGAACGCGGGCGACAGCTCCTGATTGAGCAAGAACGTGAGCTGGCGGATCTTGCCGTCTTCCAGCAGATACAGGTTGGAGTTCAGGCGCGACGGGTCAGCCGGCGTGCGTTGCGGCCCGTGGTAGTCGAACGCTGCGGCGTTCATGATGTTGCCGCGGGTGGAGGCGAACACCAGGCGACCGTCCGGCGCGAACGCCGGATCGAAGTTGTGCACGAGCTCCCCGTTGTCCGTGTAGTCGCCGTCATCACTGGTCGGCGCCGCGTCAATCGTCGGTTCGACCGCGCATTTACCATCTTCGACCACGTAAACGTGGAACGGATCCGTGGCAGAAGTGCGCGCGGAAAACGCGATCTTCGTCGCGTCCCAGGAAACAGTAGCGCGCCGGGCATCCGTGCTGGCAACGGGCAGCTTGCACAGCGCAGACAGGCTGGTTTCCCCGCCCACCATGACGTGATTCGTGGCGTCGAGAGAGGCCGCAACTTCGAAAACCTCTGCCCCGGGCGCGTAAGTCTCGAAGCTTTGCGGGATATCGGGTAGTGGCGCGGGCGGGCGGCGCACGAACACGATGCCGCGGAGCGCGGGCGGCGTCGGAAAGCGCGCTGCTTGCTCCTTCTGGAACCAAGCTTTGATCACGCAGTACGGCGCTTGCTTGTCGATGTCCGCGTTCATGTCTGCGGCCGCAGCGAGATCATCAGCGGTGCAGTCATGCTTCTCGGTAAACAGCGGGCCACCGCGATGCAGCAGGCCGCCGTACTCCGCGACGGGCGGCAGGTTCTTGCGAATCAAGCGACTGGCGTTCACGTCCGGGGATTCGAGCGCCAGCTGTTCGAGCGTGAGCGCGTAGTTCTTGCGCGTTGCGGGCAGGCCGAAATGCCCGCCGCTACCACCACGCAAGCGGTAGTCGTGGAACATCGAACCCGAGTGGCAATTGACCATCATGCAGCCGCGCTTGACAAGCATCGGTTGCACCCGATTGGCGAAGAACAAAAGCCCGTCATCCACGCCCGGCACGACCATGTCGGTGGGGCCGCCCTTTTCGGTCGCCCACGCAACGAGTGATTGGTAGTCCGCGTCGCTCGTGCTCGTAAAGATGGTGCCACCTTCGTGATACACGCCGCCCACGGCGGGCGACAAAGCACGACGAAGAATCTCGCTCGTGCCGGTGTCGGTCGAAACGTAGTCGCCAACAGCAAAATAATTCCAACGCGCGGACTCCGGCGTAGTGCCGCACGTCAGATACAGGGAGTTTGCGGGCGAGCCGTGGCAGTTGCCGGCGGCGCAGCGCGTACCGAGCACCGGATTCACTTTGGCCGTGAAGGTCTTGAAGTCCTTCGTGGTGGGCACGACGCTGGGATCGAACTCGGGATCCGAACCCAGGTTGTTCGAACACGCCGTCTGCGCCAAGACCGCGTCTGCGGAGGGCGCGTTGTTCACGGCGAACCCGTTGGAGATCCAGGTATCCAGCAGCGTGAAAGTGGGGCTGGTGAGGTCCAGCAGTTGCCCGCCGACGTGCGAGATGTCGGTCGTCACCAGCATCGGCACGGCGCTTTGCCAGGTGGTGATGGACACCGGGAAGGGTTTGGCGACTTTAAGGAGTAGCGCCGGCAAGCCGTATGGGCCGTAGCGCAAGAAGAGATCCTTACGCTTGGTCAGCGTGTCGTAGCTCGTTACGTTGAGATTTCCGAGCGCGTTGCCGTGGTCGTCCGCGGCCACGTGGCACCCTGATTTGGTCGGGCTCTGCGCGCAGGACTGCACGAGCCCGACACCGATCTTGCGGTCGTAGTAGTTGCTCGGCTGCGACTCCTGCCGCTTGCAGGCCGAGCTCGATAGCGCAAAGCCCAGAGCGAGCGTCGCAACAACACTTGCTCGGGTCATCTGGCGAAACTTGTCGCGCACACCCATCAGGCGCTCAACTCTACTCGACCCGCGCGCACAAAGCAGCTCTGGCCACGCTGCGATTCCGTCGCAAAAACGCCAAGGTACCCCATGTGCGTCACAGTGCGCGCGCGAGCCGCCGCGCGCGCACTGCGCTCACGGAGGGTTGAGAGTGCGGAAGCCGACAGGCCGCGCGGGCGTGTCTGCAGCGCTCACAGTCGACGCAGCGCGATGCTCGCGGCGTCACGCACGCCGGAGTCTGTGTCGTTTTGAGCAGCGAGCACGACGTCACGCGCGGAGGAGTCCGCGATTTGCCCGAGCGCCCAGACCGCCGCGGCGCGCACGCCCGCGTCCGGCTCGTTGTCCGTTGAAGTCAGCGCGATCAGGCCCATCACCGAGTCCGCGCTCTTGAGCGCGCCCAGCGTTTGCGCAGCGCGGCGGCGCACCAGGGCCGAGCCATCGCTAATCAAGCCGACCACCTGGTCGACATTGCTGAACACGTTGATGTGGGTGACGCCGTCCAAGGCCGCCAAACGCACTTCTTCATCTTTATCCAAGAGGGCGGTGGAGAGCTCCGCGTTCGGCCCTTGGTTGTTCAGGCGGATCAGCGCGTTGGCAGCCGCGAGGCGAACCATGGGCGAGCTGTCTTTGACGAGCGCGGTGGCCACAGGCGAAATCCCCGCGCCCTCCAAGAACTCACCCAGCGCGTTCGCCGCGTAGGCGCGCGTGAGCTCACTCTTGCTCGGGTCGCTCACGGCGTTGATGGTTTGCTCGTACGCTTCACCCTTACCGAACACGCCGAAGATGCGCCGACGCAACCACCACGCGCTGATCTCACGCGTTTTCGCGTTGGAGGCGTAGAGCATCTTCGAGACGTACGGGATGCAGCTCAGGCATTCGACGCGCTCGCCGTGCTCGAGCATGGTCCAGATGGCGGTGGGCGCAGCGCTGTCCGGCGCCATCACCAACGCCAGGATTGAATCCGGCGTGCTCACTGCTTCGAGTGAGTTCGTGCTCAGGTTGCTGTACACGCTGGAGCGACCGGGATGGGTCAAATCCGGCGTGTCAGCGGCGCTCGACACCGAGACCAAAGCTGCCGCACACAAGGTGATCGAGGCACTCAGAAACCGACGGTAATTGCTGTTCATGGCTTTTCCTTGGCTCTCAATCAGTCACGGGGATTGGGTGCCGCTGCCCGCAACCGGATCAGCGTCGACGATCGGCTTAAAGTCGGAGTTCTGTCGCGCATAGAACTGGCCGCCCATGTCGATGGCGCGGATCAGCATCACTTCTTCGTCACGCGTCAGGCCGGCCAATTTCGCGTGGTCCGTGCGCACGCTGCCGTGCACATCTGCGTCGCTGAAGGCTTTGCCTAGCGGCCAAGCGTAGGTCGCCCCGTCGAGCGAAGACGTGATGTTGAGCTTCTCGATCAGGATGCTGTTCCTAGCATCGCTCGGGATGGCCCACTTGGGCGGCACGGTGCCGGACGTGATCTTCGAGCCCTTGGCCATGTCCATGTCCATCGCGGCGGGATAGAACAGCGACACGTACGAGGACGGCCAGGCCGCCACGCCTTTGTCGTAGTAGACGGTGACCGGCGTGTCGGTCAGATCCATACGAGCCACCGTGTAGTTCGTCATCACACCGGTGACCGCGTTGTTCATCGACAGCGTGTAGAACTCCTGCGCCTTGTCACCGTTCGTCGTGGCGTTGTGGCAGGACACGCACTTGGCGTTGAGCAAGCTTTGGATCTCGTTCGGGTTCGCCGCGTCCGTCGCGTACGCCCACGGGTACTCCGTGCGCTGCTCGATCGGTTTCATGAAGTTTTCCGCGCCCCGACCGGCGGCGATGGTGAGCGGGCCGGTGCCTGCGTTCGGCAAGTTCGCGTTATTGCGGTCTTCGTGGCAGCCACCGCACACGCGGTTCTCGCCCGGCATGGCTTGCATCCAGGTGGTTTGGCTGCGGATCGACAGGTCGAACTCGTCGATGGGCTGCACGTGAATCGGCACGTACGGAGGCACTTTGGCGAGCCAAGAGCCGTCCGCTTCGACCTTGGCTTCACCCAAGATCGCGGCGCCTTCTGCCATCGTCAGACCGAACATGGTGTGGTTGGGCGAACCCTCAGTCGAGAAGCCTTCGATGATGCGCACGCGCTGGGTCTTCAGCAGCGCCTGGTCGGTGGGCGTGCTGTCGGTAAACTCCGCGCCTTTGACCTGGTCACCATGGCGCAGCGCGAGGGACGTTTCGTGCACGTTGATCGAGCCGAAGACGGCCGGAACGGAGGCATCCGAGATGTCTTGGCGCGACGTGATGATCGGCGGCTCCGTGCGCGACGTGATGGCGTGCGCGTAGAGTTCCCAGGTGTCCGGGTGATTGACGACCAGGCTGTTGACGCGCGTGGCCTCGTCATACAGGTACAGGCCGAAATCCGGCGGGGTGAGGCTGAGTTCGTTTGACTCATTCACGGTGCCGTCAGCCCAAGACACGAGCACGCGGCCATCCGGCAAGGCCGTCGGTGAACGGTAGCGACCAACCGGTGACGGCTCGTCACCGCGCGGCACAGAGGGCGTCATCACCGTGTACGCCTCGTCTTCGGTCTTCTCTTCGTCGAAGTGATCGGTGAGGCCGGGGACGGTGGAGCGCGCGTCCAAGCGCACCAAAGCGCCGGCTTGAATGGTGTTCTCGCGGTTGGTAACGATGCCGTAGAACACGTTGTTGGTGGGGCTTTCACTGACCTGAACCATCGAGTTGCCCGGCTTACCGTGCTGACCGCTGAGCGCGACGATCTGCGTGCAGTCCGGGTTCATCGCGAACACCTTCACGTCATTGACGTTCTCGAGGTGCTCCCAGCGCGAAAAGCCGACGCGCCCGTCGTGCATCGGGAACAGCGTCACGATGTGCGACAGATTTTGCGAGCACAGCTTGCGGTCCGCGTCACCACCGGTGAGCGTGATCGTTCCGAGTTGTGTCACGGCGCGCGCGTGATTGTACTCATCCGCGCGGGTGCCCATTTCCGTGTACGACTGATTGGTCGTGAACACGATGCGGTCGCCTGGCGAGAAGATGGCATTCTGGTCGTCGTACGGACCGAAGGTCAGCTTGGTGACCACGAATTTTCCGTCTGGCCCGCGATCCACACCCGCCCAGTACACGTGGTACGTGTCGTGTGAGTCCGCCTTCATTGTGAACAACACCTTCGTGCCGTCAAAGCTCACGTCCACGCTCGACACATCGGCAGCCGGATAGTCCTCGATGAGGTTCTCGATCTTGGAGGTGCGCAGATCGAACACTTCCAAGCGACCACCCGGCTCGTAGCGCCCGTAGTCCATGACTTGACCCATGTGACTCGCGACGTCGATCGTGACCGTACCGTCGGCCGCGACCAACGTGTGCTGGCGCACCGCGTACACGATACGGGACACGTTCCCGCCGGTATCGCCCGTACCCGCGTCGGTCGCCTTGCTCGAACAGCCTGGAAGGAACGCGAGAGCTGCGATCAGCGACAGCGCGCCGGCGGTGCGAAATGGGGAAAGGGTACGGGCCATTCGGGAGAACTCCTCGGGTTGGTCGAGAGGCGTGGGGCTAACGCCTCGCTCAGTAGTAGAGCAGGAACCAGGCCAACGATTAAACGCAATCATTTCATGTATCTATAAGGCATGACCGTGGGCCTCCACCCCCGATGCGCACGCCAGGGGCGCGGCCCCCAGCCCCCAGCCCACAGCCACCGACAGCCGCCAACCCCGGGTCCAGGCGAGTCGCCTAGCCATCTTTGACGAAAACCTTCGGCGCGTGGAAACCGCGGCGGCCGTCAGGTAAGGAGCCCCAGCAGCATGACTCTCAAGTTCAACGAACAGGGTTTGATTCCGGCGATCGCTCAGGACCGCTTCGACGGTCAGGTGCGGATGGTCGCCTGGATGAATCAAGAGGCGCTCGAGCAAACCCTGGCCACAGGCAACGCCACCTTCTTCAGTCGCTCGCGCGGGAAGCTGTGGACGAAGGGCGAAAGCAGCGGAAATCTGCTGCACGTGCATTCCGTCACCGCGGACTGCGACGCGGATACGTTGCTGCTGTTGGTCGAGCCGGCCGGCCCGTCTTGCCACACCGGGCGCCCGAGCTGCTTCTTTCAACGTGTTGGTCCGGGCGGCGCGCTTACCGAAGAGTCGTTCGAGGTCACGCCGTTCCTTGCTGAGCTTGAGCGCACCGTCCGTGAACGCCAGGCGAGCACTGCCGAAAAGAGCTACACGCGCAGCCTGCTGGACGGCGGAGTCGCCAAGATCAACGTTAAAATCAGCGAAGAGGCGGCGGAGCTCGTGCAGGCGTTGGCGGGCGAAAGTGACGAGCGTGTGCTGAGTGAAGCCGGCGATCTGCTATTTCACCTGTTGGTCGGCCTGCGCGCACGCGGGCTGGATTTCGGGCAAGTCGTGCAAAAATTGGCGACCCGCACACACCAGAGCGGGCACGCAGAGAAGGCCAGCCGCAAGGGTTAGCCGCAGGGGGGATGGCCACGGCGGCAAGCCTTAACGCCGCCGCGGCGGGGGCCGTTGGCCTCAGTCGGAACGGCGCGAGTTTGACCCTCCGGAGGGCGCTCGATATCGTTCGGTTTCTCGGTCCCCGCGCAGCTGCAAGCTTTCTCCCGCCCACCCAACGAGCGCCCCCCTGATGCCGATCAAGATTCTGGTTTTCGAGAGTGATGCTGGGTTCGCGGATCAGCTGCGGAGCGGGTTCGCGGCGGTCGGTTGTGAGACGACCGTCGTCGACGACGCCAACTTGGGTCTGCAAGCCGCATCTCGGGAAAAGCCCGACCTGATTCTGCTTTCGATCGAGTTGCCGCGCATGAACGGCTTCTCGGTGTGCAACAAGCTGAAGCGTGACGCGGCGCTCAAGGACGTGCCGCTGATCATCATGTCCTCGGAGTCGACCGAGGAAACGTTCGAGCAGCACCGTCGGCTGCGCACGCGCGCCGAGGATTACGTCCACAAGCCGATCAGTTTCGATCAGCTCTTGGTGAGGATTCAGCCATTCGTCGTGATCGGTGAGCCGGCGCCCGCCGCACACGGTCCCACGACTGAAGGCCTGGCCGACGAGATCGTGCTTGATGACGACATCGAGATCGACGACGCGGAGTTGGTCGAAGACGGTCCCGAGGTCGAGACCTCAAGCCGCGAAAGCATGGTCGACCAGGACGTAAGCGATTTCGCGGACCAGGCTTTCGGTGCGCTAGAAGCCCCGCAGAGTGCGCGACCGGACAGCGGCGTCGTGGTGGCCGAGCCGGAAATCGCCGAACCGGAGATCACGGAACCGGAGATCACGGAACCGGAGGTCACGGAACCGGAGATCGCCGAGCCGGAGATCGCCGAGCCGGAGATCGCCGAACCGGAGATCGCCGAACCGGAGATCGCCGCAGCGCAGCTTTCTGAGCCGCCAGCGCATCGCCCGCTCGCGAGCGAGCCCGAGATCACCGAGCTGGATGAAGGCGAACTGGCCGAACAACCGATGTCCTTAGTAGACATCGAGCCGCTGTCGGCGCCAGCGCCACCGCCGGCTCCGCTGAACACTTCGCGCCCGCCGATGCCACCCGCGCGCGTCCCTTCGTTCGGGCCCTCCAGCACGCCACGCGCCTCTGATCTGGGTGACACTAGTAAATTCCGAGAAGAAGCCGAGCGCCTGCGCGCCCGCATCAAAGAGCTCGAAGACGAAGCGCGCACTGCGCACGCTGAAAGAGCGGAGCTGGAAGACGCGATCAAGCGCGGCGGCGCCAAGGACAGTGAAGTGCAGCGCCTTGAGCGCGAACTCACCGACGTCAAGGCCAAGCAGGCCTCTGGCGGTAAGGGAGCGGGCACGGCGCGGGAATTCTTGGACCTGCGCGAGCAGCTGAACAAGAAAGACAAAGAGATCCTCGAGACGCGCGATCAGCTCTCGCACAAGGACAAGGAGCTGATCGGTCTGCGCGATAGCGCCATCGCGCTGGAGCGCGAAAAAGCCGATCTGTACGATCGCATCTCCGACATGGAGAAGCAGGGCGTCGAACTGCAGAAGGCCGCAGACGCGGCCAAGAACGACAAAGATCAAGCGGGCAAGCGCGCGGAGGACTTCAAGCGCAAGGCCGAAAAGAACAAGACTGATCTCGACGCGAAGCACGCCGAGCTGGCCGACGCACGCACGCAGCACGAGTCCGAACTCGTCGCACGCGACGCAAAGGCCGCCAACGCGACGGTCGACCACCAGAACCAACTCGCGCAGGCCGCCGAGTCGCATGCTGCTGCCGTGGCCGCGGCGGAAGAAGCCGGTCGAGCGATCGCCGAGCAGCTCGCGAGCAATGCGCGCGCGGAAGCCGAAGAGAGCCACGCGCAGGCGTTGCTCGCACACCAAGCAACGGCTGCGGCGGCACAGCGGGGCGCGCTGCAAGTGCGCGAAGCGGAGCTCAAGCGCGAGCACGACGCGAAGCTCGCCTCGCTGCATCGCGCCAACGAAGACGCGATGAATCGGCTGCGGGCCGAGCACACCCAGGACATGGCCGACGCCGAAATAGCAGCCAAGCACTTCGTCGCCGATCGTGAAGAAGAATTGGACGGGCAGCACACAGCCGCTCTGACCAGCCTCCGCACCCAAAAAGAGCAAGGCGAGGCCACGCGCGACGCGAAGCTCGCTTCCGTGGAAGCCGAGCTCAACTCTCGCACCGAAGAGCTCGCGGCCGCGCACGACGCCATTACCGCCAAAGACCGCGCGATCGGCGATCTCGAAGCCAATTGGGTCACGACCCAAGAAGAACTCGCGACGGTGCGCGGCACGCTGGACACGCACACCTCGAACATTCAAAGCCTCGAGAGCCAGCTACACAGCGCCACCTCCGAGGTCGCCGCGCACAAGAGCACGCTCAGCGATTGCGAAGCGCAGATCGCGCAACGCGAAGCCGCGTTGGCCGCCGCGCAGGCGGACCTTCGTGCGGCACAGAACGCGCTCGGCGCCGAGCAAAGCCGGGTCAGCCGCGCACAAGCCAAATGGGCGGAAGATCGCAGCTCACTCGAACGCGCGAAGGACGCGCTCGCCGCAGCACTCGCTCAAATCGAGGAAGCCGAAAGCCGCTCGCTGGATTGAGCGTGACGCTCGCACCCTACGGGGCCGCGAATGGCTAAGTCGATCGCCTTCGCGGCCGATGAATCCTGGCTGGCTGCGTTGCTCCTCAGTTACCTAGCAGCGGTATGCGCCTTCGTCGCGCCTTGTCAGCCGGGCGCCTCGACGCGATCATCGACCGACTTAGCCATTCTCGGGCCCTAAGCGGCAGCGCGCCTTGTCGCGGGACGCGCTTTCGTTCCACTCGGCGCCGATGAGCGAGCGCCGCGCGGCCGCTAATCCGCTTGGGGGCTGACGTGGCTCGCTTACGCCAGCTACTACTGCGGAAGCGTAACAGCCCGCCCGACGCTACTCGCGTTCGAACGTGCGCCACTCGCCGTCGATGCGACGTTGGTGCGGCATGAAGCGGGCCTTGTAGCGCATCCGCTCGGAGTCCGAGATGTACAGGCCGAGGTACAGATAACGGAGTCCCCAAGACCTGCAGAGCTCGATTTGCTTCAGGATCGAGAACGTACCAATGCCGAGTTTTTCGAGCGTTGGGTCGTAGTAGCAATAGACCGCGGACAAGGCTTCTTCACCGCGGTCCACCAAGGCCACGCCCACCAATTGCCCGTCGAGCATGTAGCGCAGCTCGAAGCTTTCGCAGCAACTCACCACCAAAAACTCGCGATAGCCCTCGATGTCGATGCCGTCGCGGTCACTCGACAGGCCGCGCAGCTCTTTGTGGCGATTGTACAGCTGGACGCGGCGCGCGTCCGCAATGGGGTCCGCCACCTCCACCGTCAGGCGCCCATTGCCGCGTTCGAGCGCCCGGCGCTGTGAACGATTGGCCTTGAAATTAGCTACTTCGACGCGGATCGGCTCGCACGCGCGGCAGCCCGGACACGAGGTGCGATACAAAAACATGCCCTGCCGACGATCACCGGTTTCCAAGCGCTGCTCGAGCTCCCCGCGGTGCAGCAGGCGCGCCGGAATGCGCAGCGGCATGCGCGCGATGCGCTCGGGTAAGTACGGACACGGCTGTAAGCGGTCATACACGATGAGCTCGGGCGGATCGCCGGGCACCACGCGATCGTGCGGCAGGTGGCGCGGCTTGGTCATCGATCCAACACGAAGGGTTCGGGGAAGATCTGGCTGAACGGCAGCACACGCTCTTGCCTGGGGTTGGCAACGATCAACTCCGCATCGTGCTGGAACTCAGCGATCACTTGGCGGCACAGGCCGCAGGGCATGGCCAGGGTTTCGGCATCAGTGAACACGGCGATCGAGGCTATCGAACGCTGACCCGCGGCGACCATAGCCAAAATCGCATTGCGTTCGGCGCAGATGGTCGCACCGTAACTCGCATTTTCGACGTTACAGCCCACGTACAGCGCGCCGTTTGCGGCACGCAACGCCGCTCCGACCTTGAACGACGAATAAGGAGCGTACGCGTGCTCGCGCACGGCGCGCGCCGCCGCGACGAGCGCCTCTTGTTCTGTGGATAGTGCGCTCACGCTGCTCCCAGCAACGCTATCCAGCGTGACAGCACGTCGCTGAAAGCGCTACGGCTGCGGCGCGCCGTGGCTTCCACCTCACTGTGGTCGAGCGGCTGCGCAGAAATACCTGCTGCCAGATTGGTGATGCAGCTCATCGCGCCGACACGCACGCCCAATTGCCGCAGCGCGATCACTTCGGGCACGGTGCTCATGCCCACCGCATCCGCGCCCAGCGTGCGCAGCATGCGAATTTCCGCGGGGGTTTCGTAGCTCGGGCCGAGCATCGCGGCGTACACGCCTTCGCGCAGCGTCACCCGCGCAGCACCCGCGGCCTCGCGTGCAAACTGCAACAGACCCGCATCGTAGGCTTGGCTCAAGTCGGGAAAGCGATGTCCCTCAGCATAGTTCGGGCCGCGCAGCGGGTTGTCACCGAGCAGATTCAGGTGGTCAGTGATCAGCATCAAATCACCGGGTTCAAAGCTCGGGTGAATTCCGCCCGCGGCGTTCGTCAACAGGACTGCCTGACAGCCGAGCTCCGCCAGCACACGCACGCCGAACACTGCCCGCGCCGCCGTGTGCCCCTCGTAAATGTGCGAGCGACCTTGCAGACAAGCGACCGGCACTCCGAGCACAGAGCCCGTGCACAGATTGCCGGCGTGCCCGTGCACGAGCGGCCGCGGCATTTCCGGAATGTCCGCGTACGGGATCTGTACTTCGTCGGCTAGTTCTTGGGCAAAGCCCCCGAGTCCGGAGCCGAGCACCAAGCCCACCCGTGGCGGCGCGCTCAGCCGCGCCGCTACGTACGCGGCAGCGGCTCGCACGCGCTCAACTTCGCCATTGGGCATCCCCCCACCATACCATCGGGGCTGCGCGGCGTGAGGCGCGGGCTGATACGAGGCTGCACACCCGGGCAGGTAAGCGTCTTTCGGGGAAATTTTAGCGAAATCATTGGCTGGCCGGCGCCCCCGGCGAACGGCTGGACGGTCGCCAAGCTTCGAGCTAGGGTCCGCGCCCTCAATGGCCACCAAGTTCGCACAGTTCATCCAAGACAATAAGATCGACCCGCGCCGCATCATCGTCGCCTCCGCCGA
>JBDTJC010000406.1:0-12850 GCA_039936055.1 Polyangiaceae bacterium
GGCGCTGGCCGGGGTCCACGTCGAAGAAGTGCCCGGGGACGGTGATTACCTTGTGCTTCAGGGCGGCGCGGAACAGCGCATCCCCCGAGTTGATGGAGGGCGGCAGGTTGGCCAGATTCCCCCAGCAGTAGAACGTGCCTTCCGGGTCGCGCTCGAAGCGCACGCCCAGCGCGCGCAGGCCATCCAACATGCGATTACGTTTGCGACGGAACGTCGTCCGAATCGCTTCTGCCTCGGCGCGAGCGTGCTCGGCGGTGAGCACCTGCAGAGCAGCGTGCTGCATCGGCCGCGAACCGCCGCCGTCCAAGAACGAGCCTGCGCTGGCCAATGACTCGATGACGCGCTTGGGGCCGACCGTCCAGCTCACGCGCCAGCCGGGGTAACGCCAATTCTTGGTCAAACCGTCAAAGATCACGACTGGATCTTGCTCGACGTCCTCCACGAATTCGGCCGCGCTGAACAAGGACGGGCCCTCTTTCCAGAGGTAGTGCGAATAGAATTCGTCCAAGAGCAGCGTGCAGTCCAGCTCACGCGCCGTGGACACCCAGGACTCCAGCTCGGGGCCGGTGATGGCCTTACCGGTGGGGTTACACGGGTTCGAGAGCAATAACGCGCCCAGCCCGCGCCCCGAGATTTCGCGGCGCAGCGAGTCGAGCGAGAAATCATAGCCGTGCTCCGGATCGAGCAAAATCGGGATCGGGGTGAAGCGGCGGAAGATGTCCAAGAGCTCTTCGTACGCCGTGTAATCCGGCAGAAAATGGCCGAGGTGAATCTGCCCGATGGCCGCGCACGCGCGCATGATCGACACGCGCCCGCCACCGCACACGGCGACATTTTCCGCGCTATATTGCGAGGGCATGCCGCGGCGGAACAGGTTGTTGTACATGCTGGCGACGGCTTCGCGCACTTCCCACAGCCCGGCCACGGGCGCGTACTCTTGGTCATTCAGCGCGATGTCCAGCTGGGTGACGCGCGGCGGAGCGCCCGGCAACGGTCCCGTTTCCGGCTGACCTTGGCCTAGGTTGCACCACTCCGGATCCTCCGCGCGAAAGCCGGCGCGCGTGGCTTCTGCCGTGACGAAGATGACTCCGGTTCGCGGTACGGGACGAAACGCGCTCGGCGCGCGATCAACAGGCTTGTCGGTCATAGGCGTGGCGAACGCTAGCACAAAGCGCCGCTTCGTAAGCGCGCTGCGAGCCGCTCATGCGCGCGCTGCTACGCGGTTACCACTTCGCGCTCTTCGCCAACGCGAGCGCCGAAATCGGCCAGAAATCCCAGCGCGAGGCCCGCCGTTGCACGCTCCGTCAGATTCACTGAGGCGCTTGAGCCACAAGAAAGCGTCCCACGTGGCGACACCGGTTTGCGTCGTCGGGCGGTTGCCGAGAGCGCGACCTTCGGGGTGGCACCAGGCGTGATCGTCGGGTGCACCATTGCCGTTGCGGCTGGTATCGACCACGAAATGCGCGCCGCCGGTGAGCGCGGATAGCGCTTGCCCGTAAGCCAAATTCTCCGGCGTGCCCACGTAGTTGGACACGTTGAGCGCGAAGCCGTCCGCATATTCGAGCCCAGCGCCGCGTAGCCGCTCCGCCATGTCCGTCGCAGGGGTCCAGTTGGGATCGAACCTGGAATCAGTTCCAGATCAGGGCGAATTTCGCGGCGCTACTTGCCACTTCCGGGTCCAGGTAGGAGCCTTGCCCGATGCGAACCAGCTTCTTCCTCGTGAGCCTGTGGTTGGGTGCGGGCGCTGTCGGCTGCAGCTCCAGTGACGCCGTTGGCGGCCCTGCCGGGGCGAGTGGCAGTGCAGGTAGTGGCGCCTCTCAGGCCGGTACGAGCGGCTCCGCCGGTGCGAGCTCAGGCGCCGCGGGCAGCTCGAGTGCAGGGAGTTCGAGTGCAGGGAGTTTCGAGTGCAGGGAGTTCGAGTGCAGGGAGTTCGAGTGCAGGCGCGAGCGGCGGTACGGCGACGAGCTCGGCGGCGTGTCAGAAGTACTGCGCGTGTCATGAGATGAACTGCGCGAGCACTGCCATTCCCGGCGGCAAATCGTGCGCGGACTTCTGCGCAACGATGACACCCGAGCAGCTCGCGTGTCGTCAGAACATGTGCACTTTGGTCCCCGCGCAACCCGATAACGACCACTGCACGCACTCGGTCGGTATCGTGCAGTGTATTTGCGATGGCACGCCGGGTTCCTGCTGAGGGTGAGCCAGTTCGCAATGGCTCGTCGACCGCCCGCGCAATGAGCGCTTGAACCACGCCTGGAACGCCGCTCTACTTCGGGTATGGCTGAAGGTGCTGCCGCGTGGCGGGTGCGCGCTCACGATTCGATCGTGAAGCTTTCGGATAACCTGCTTTGGGTGAGCGGGTCGTTGCCGGGGATGTCGCTCAAGCGCACGATGGTGGCTGCGCGCTTGGGTGACGGTCGGCTTGTGATTCACAACGGCGTCGTGCTCGAAGAAAGCGCGCAGGCTGAATTGGAGGCGTTTGGCCGGCCGGCATTTCTGATCGTGCCCAACGGCGGGCATCGCTTGGACGCGCCAGCGTACAAACAGCGCTACCCCGCGCTGCAAGTGTTTGCGCCTAAGGGCTCACGCGAGAAGGTGCAGCAAGTCGTACCGGTTGACGGCGTGTATGAAGACTTTCCGGCTGATGACGTGGTGCGCTTCGAGACCTTGCATGGCGTGAAAGAGAGCGAGGGCGCCATGATCGTGAACTCGAGTGACGGCGTGAGCCTCGTGCTGAACGACTGCATGTTCAACATGGATACCAAGCGCGATGTACTCGGCTGGCTGTTCACGACGGTGTTCGGCTCCGCGCCTGGCCCGCGAGTTTCGCGCTTGGCGAAGCTTGCGTTCGTGCAGGACAAAAAGGCCCTGCGCGCGGACTTCGAGCGTTTCGCGAAAATCCCGAATTTGGTGCGCGTGATCGTGGCTCACGAAAAAGTAGCGAGCGGCGCGGACGCGCGTGCTTCGCTACTCGAAGCGGCGACGTATTTGTGACTCACTCGAAGATGGCCGTGTAGGGGCAAAGTGCTTGCGCATGCGCTTGCTCCTCGGGTGTGCCGCCCGGCGGGCCGCCGGTGAAGTAGGGCGGACAGGAGGATCCCTGTTCACAGCCACAACCGCAGTCATTGCTGAACACCGCCGTGAACTTGGGGCAGTCGAGCGCTGGGCATTGGGCTGGGGCGTGGCTCACGTAGTGGCGGTAGTACTCGGCCTCCGGTTTGCATGCGCACGAAAGCTCTGTGCACGAGGTGAGCCCGCCGCCGGTGCAGGTGCAGGTGTTGCACCCATCCCGCGAGGGAAAGGTATCGCCCATGGCGTACTTCATCCCGGAGTCAGTGCACTGGTTGCATATCGCCAACGTGCAAGGGACTACTCCGTCCTGACACGTGCACTCATTGCAGTCGGGGGACGGCACTTGGTCCCCGGAGGCGTAGTGCACTCCTCCGAGCTCGCAGCCCTTCAGCGCCGCGCCGGCGTCCGCGCTTTCGCCGCCATCAGCGCCTTGGCCCGCGTGCGCGCCGCTGCCCGCGCCTTGGCCTGAATTTCCGCCGCTCCCGGGAGTCGTCACTGCTTGACCACCGCAGCCGACGAGCAACAGAGCCAGGCATCCCCACGTCCTCGCGAGTTCCATGTGTCTAGCCTACCGCAACGCTAGCCGTAGTGCGAGAGCCCGACCGCGGATGAATGAAGCGCGCTCGGGCGCTCGTGCAAGGTGACGACATCATCATCATCATCCGCGCGCGACGTTGCGGCTCTAACGGCCCTTCGCAACCTTGACCGTGCTGCACAGCAAGCGCATAGTCCGGCCGCGTCAATGCGCACAAAAAGGCTTTTGATTGCGCTGCCGGTGCTGATCTGCGCGGTGCTCGTCCAGTCAGCGTTTTGGGTGCCGACGTACGAAAGTCAGGCGAAGGACAACCCCGAACGCGCAAAGACGTTTTTGCGTGCGTCGATCGGTGACGCGAAGCTGCTCAACCCGATCCTGCAGTCGGAAGTTACCGCGCAAGACGTGATGCTCAACAACGTCACGGAGGCGTTGGTGTACACCGACGAGAACGGCAAGCTTTCACCCAAGCTCGCGGAACGGTGGGCCGTCACTGAAGAAGCGTACGTTGCGGTGCTCGCCGATCGCAAACTGCCCGATGGCACGCCCGTTACTGCGCATAGCCTATTGGCCGCGCTACAGGCCGCGTGGCACGGCGCCCAGCTCGGCGGCGTGGAAACGAGCATTCAAAGTCTGGAAGTCACGCCCGCCGAAACGCGCACGTTGTCGGAAACGGTGCTGATCGAAAACGCGAAGGGCAAGAAGGATCCGGTCACCGTGGACATGACGGTGCCCGTGCCGGAACGCGTGAAGCTTCGCCTGTCGAAGGTCGAACCGCAGCTGTTCAAGCGGCTCGAAGCCGTGCTCGGCGCGGAATACTTCCAGCGTTATCCGTTCGCGAATCAGTTCAAGCTCGCCAAGCCCGAGCTCTTGCCGCACATCCAGGGTCAGTTCCCCGAGCTACTGGGCGTCGGCGAGCACAACCCCGTGATCACGTTTTACGTTCGCCCGGGTGTGCACTGGTCAGACGGCGTGCCCCTGACGGCCGCTGACGTGAAGTTCACTTACGAGGCACTGATCGATCCCACGAACATCTCGCCGCGCGCCACTTCGTACGAAGCGATCAAGTCCGTCGAAGTCGTGAATGATTTGACGGTGCGCATGACGTACAAGCGCCTGTACTCCCCGGCCATTTTGGATTGGTGCATGGAGATCATCCCCAAGCACTTGCTGGACGCGGCCGGTCTCGCGCATGAGATGGACGTGCGCGGCTTGTCTGCTGACGCGCGCAAGAAGTTCTCGCTCCGCACCTCCAACTACAATCGCGAACCCGTCGGCACGGGCCCCTATCGCCTCGCCGAATGGCGGCCGGATCAGTTCATTCGCTTGCAGCGGAACGAGCAATATTGGGGCAGAAAAGCTGAGTTCGACGAGATCTACTTCCGAGTGATCCCCGACTACCTGACTATGGAGCTGGAGTTTCAAGCCGGCGCGTTGGACCGCTATTGGGCGTTGCCCCACCAGGCCGCGCGCTACCGCGCGGACCCCAACTATCAGGTCATCTCCAGCGCTGAGGGTTACTACATGTACATCGCGTACAACCTGCGCCGCTGGCCGTTTCAAGACGTGCGCGTTCGCCGTGCCCTGAGCATGGCGATCGACGTGGACTCGATCATCAAATACGTCTTGTACGGCGAGGGCAAACGCTCCACCGGCCCGTACTTCACGACCACACCCTTCAACGACCCCAGCGTGAAGCCCGTGCCGTTCGACCTTGCGGGTGCCGCCGCACTGCTGGCAGAGGCCGGCTACAAGAAGAACGCCGCTGGCCTGCTGGAGAAGGACGGCAAGGTCCTGCAGTTCACGCTCGTCACCAATAACGCCAACCCGCAGCGCAAAGCGGTCATGACGGTGGCCCAAGACGCCTGGCGGAAACTGGGCATTGATTGCAAAACCCAAGCCTTCGAATGGACCGTTTTCATTGAGGATTTTGTGGAGAGCGACAACTTTGATGCGCTCGTGCTCGGTTGGACGGGCGGTGATATCAATCCGGACTTGTTCCAGGTTTGGAACTCCTCGCAAACGCACCCGCACGAGCTGAACTACACCGGCTACCAGAGCGCGCGTGCCGATGACTTGATGGACCGCATTCGCACGGAATACGACCCAGATGCGCAGATTCAACTCGCGCACGAGTTACATCGCGTGATCGCCGAAGACCAGCCGTACACGTTCTTGTACGAGCCACTGAAGCCCATCGTGCTGGACAAGCGTGTCGTGCGTGTGCGCCACACCGCAGCCGGCCAAGAGAAGCTAGAGAAAATCCGCACGCCCCTCGCGGGTGACGTCGATCAATCCCTCACTGAGTGGCGCAAATTGAGCACCATCCCCCATTTGGCCGCGCAATGAGCGCCCTCCTTCACGAAAGTGAGCGCGTCTGATGTGGCGCTACCTGGCACGCACCGTCGCGCAGCGGCTCTTGCTCTTGATCGTGATCTCGATCATCTCGCATGCCATCATCCACCTGGCCCCCGGCGAACCCAGCCAGGTGGATTCAATGAACCCGATGATGAAGGCCGCGGATGTGGCCCGCATCCGCGCCTCCTTCCACCTGGATGACCCGTTCTACCTGCAATATTTGCACTGGATGCGGGACTTGTTCACTGGGCAGTTGGTGTCCTTCAAGGACGGGCTGCCGGTGCTGCCGCGCATTTGGGGGCGCTTTCTGAATTCAGCGCCGCTGTTTCTGTGCACCACGCTCATCGTGTGGACGGCTTCTTTCCCGACCGGCATTCAGGCCGCGGTTCGGCGCGGTTCGCTGTACGATCGTTCGACGACGTTCATCGCGTACACACTGATCTCGGTGCCCGGGTTCTTTCTTTCGTACCTGTTGATTCTGGCTGTAGTGCGTCTGTTCCATCTACCCGTGATCGGCTTGCACACGTTCGGGACCGAACACGCGAGCGCTCCGACGCAAGTCATGGATCACATCTGGCACTTGGTGATCCCTTCCGTCATGGCCGCGCTCACCGGCATTGCAGTGCTCTCGCGCTACGTGCGCTCGCAAATGTTGGACGTGCTGGGGCAGGACTACGTGCGCACTGCGCGCGCCAAGGGCTTGGATGAAGACCAGGTGGTGTACAGCCATGCGCTCCGTAACGCGCTCCTGCCCTTCGTCACCATGTTCGGTTTTCTATTGCCCGGTTTGATCAGCGGCTCGGTTATTTTTGAGCAAATTTTCGCCTGGCCGGGCCTCGGGCTGCTCGGCTACGAAGCGATTTTGACCCGTGATTTCCCGATGATTCTGACGCTCAACTTCGTGGCGGCAGCACTCACGCTGTTCGGCATCTTGGTGTCGGACATCCTGTACGCGCTGGTTGACCCGCGCATTCGGTTGGAATGAGCGCCCCCGTTCAACCCGGCTTCGAGACGCTCGCCGTTCCGAGCGAAGCCGCCGAGGCGCTTGCGCTCGCGGAGACGCCGTTTCAACAGGTCTGGCGTACGCTGCGCCAAGACCGCTTGGCCATGCTCGGGCTGGTGGTTTTGGTCGTGCTGCTCGTGCTCGCGTTCTTCGGCAAGCTGCTCACGGAATGGTGGGTGGTGTTCGATCCGGCTACCGTGCGCTTGCCGGACAAGCTGTTGCCACCGTTCAGTGTGGCCTCGGCCGCGCTCGCCAAAGAGCTGGTTCCGCCGTTCGGCCTGTACCCGTTCGGTACGGACGAGCTCGGCCGCAACGTGTTCGCGCGCATGCTGCAGGGTTCGTTCGTGTCCTTGTCCGTGGGCATCGTCGCGGTCAGCATTTCGCTGAGCATCGGCATCACGGTAGGTGGGTTGGCCGGGTACTATGGGAAGCGCAAGCTGGGCTTCATCAGCGTTGATTCGTGGCTGATGCGTATCACTGATATCGTTCTGTGTTTTCCGACATTTTTCTTGATTTTGACGGTGGTAGCGCTGCTCCCACCGAGCATCTACAACATCATGATCGTGATTGGCATCACGAGCTGGATGGGCACGGCACGCTTCGTGCGCGCTGAGTTCCTGGCACTCCGCGATCAGGACTTCGTAACGGCTGCCCAGGCGCTGGGTTTGCCGGAGTGGCGCATCATCTTTCGGCACATGGTGCCCAACGCCATGGCACCCGTCTTGGTCTCCGCGACGATCGACGTCGCGTACGCCATTTTGACGGAATCAGCGCTGTCATTTCTAGGCTTCGGAGTGCGCCCGCCGTACGCTACCTGGGGCAATATCTTGGCCGATGGTCGCTCGTACATTTTCGATGCGCCCTGGTTGTTCGTCATCCCTGGCTGCGCCATCTTGGTGGTCGTGCTCGCCTTCAACCTATTAGGGGAAGGGCTGCGCGACGCCATGAACCCTAAACTGCGAAAGCGCGCCAGCTAATGACGACCTCCACGCCGCTGTTGTCGATTCATGACCTGCACGTGGATTTCGAGACGGCCGCTGGCTCTGTGCCCGCCGTGCGGGGCGTGAGCCTCGACATCGGTGCCGGTGAAACCATGGCCTTAGTGGGTGAATCCGGCTGCGGGAAGTCCGTCACTGCGATGTCTGTCATGCGCCTGATCACGGGCCGCGTGTCAGCGGGCTCGATTCATTTCCAAGGCCAAGATCTGAGCCGTTTGCCCGAGCCCGAGATGCGCCGAGTGCGCGGCGCGCAAATCGGCATGATCTTTCAGGAACCAATGAGCTCCTTGAACCCGGTGTTCAAGATCGGGCGACAGATTGAAGAGGTGCTGATGCTCCATCAGCGCCTCGCTCCACAAGCCGCCCGCGCGCAGGCGCTCGAATTGCTGAACCGCGTCGGCATTCCGTCGCCCGAGCGGCGCATTCAGCAATACCCGCACGAACTCTCGGGCGGCATGAAGCAGCGCGTGATGATCGCGATGGCCGTCGCGTGTCGTCCCAAGCTACTGATCGCGGACGAACCAACGACCGCGCTAGACGTCACCATTCAAGCGCAGATCATGGAGCTGCTGCGCTCCCTGAAGCAGGAGTTCGGCATGGCCGTGCTGCTGATCACTCATGATTTAGGCGTGGTCGCGCACTTTGCCGAACGCGTGGCGGTAATGTACGCGGGCAAGATCGTGGAGCAGGGCCAGGTTCGGGACATCTTCAAGCGAGCGGCTCACCCGTACACGCAAGCCCTTCTCGGGGCGCTTCCGGACCCGCTCCACCCGGCAAGGCGCCTTGAGGCGATCCCCGGCCGCGTCCCCTCTCCACGAATGTTACCGGCGGGCTGCGCGTTTTGCGCGCGCTGCAAGTTCGCGTTCGAACCGTGTCTTGAGAAGCAGCCCGAATTGTTTCAAGTTGCCGGTGAGCACCGCGCCGCCTGCTTTCTGCGCGCGTAACTGCGTCGGGCCCCGTGCTACCCTGGCGCTCCTCCCTGATGTCGCCCGCCGCCTCAGCGTTGCACGCACCTGAGCTCGAAGCAGCGCTCCCTGTCCCCGCGCCGCCGCTGATCGAAGTCAGCGGGCTGCGCAAATATTACCCGGTACGCGGTGGCCTCTTTGGTGGCGTCGTCAATCAAGTGCGCGCCGTGGAAAGCGTGTCCTTCTCGATCAAGAAGGGCGAAACGCTGGGCTTGGTCGGTGAGTCGGGCTGCGGCAAAACCACGGTCGGGCGCATGCTGCTGCGCTTGCTGGAGCCCAGCGCTGGCAGCGTGCGCTTCGGCGGCACGGATCTGATGCAGGCCAGCCGCGCGCAGCTGCGACAATTGCGGCGCCGCATGCAAATCGTGTTTCAAGACCCGTACTCGTCTTTGAATCCGCGTCACACCGTGGGTGATGCGATCGGCGAACCGATCTTCGTGCACGGTTTGGCGCGCGGCGCTGAAGTGGAGCGCCGCGTGACGCAGCTCTTGGAGCGTGTTGGGCTGCCGGCTAGCTACCGCAGCCGTTACCCGCATGAATTTTCAGGTGGCCAACGCCAGCGCGTGTGCATCGCGCGCGCCCTCGCGCTGGGCCCTGAGTTCATCGTCTGTGATGAAGCGGTCTCCGCGCTCGATATTTCCATTCAGGCGCAGATCCTCAACTTGTTGGCTGATTTGCGGGACGAATACGGGCTCACGTACCTGTTCATCAGTCACAACCTGAACGTGGTGCGACACATTGCCGACCGCATCGCGGTGATGTACTTGGGCAACTTGGTGGAGGTTGCCGACACGGACCGCCTGTTCGAGGCCCCCGCGCACCCGTACACGCGCGCGTTGATGTCCGCCAACCCTGTTCCGGATCCGGACGTGCCGCTGCGCCCGGTGTTCCTCAAGGGGGAATTGCCGTCGCCGTTGAACCCGCCTTCCGGCTGTCGCTTCCACACACGCTGCCCGGAAGCCTTCGAGCCGTGCAGCAGCGTCGTGCCCGAGGCGCGCCTCGCGCGCTCTGCTGACGCAAAGGCTGACCTCGCGAACGAACACCGTGTCTGGTGCCATCTGTATAACGATGCTCCGAAGCCTGCTTAGCGCATTCTTGGTGCTGGTCGCCTCACTGTTGATCGTGGGCCTCACCCTGTCCAAGTCGACCGGGCCTCGCGCGGATTTCCGTTTCGTGAATAGCGCAGAGCCTAAAACTTTAGATCCGGACCTAGTGACGGGTGAACCGGAAGGGCGCATCTGCGAGTCGATCTTCGAAGGCCTCACGCGGCGTGACGCGCGCTCACTCGAGCCGGCGCCTGGGGCGGCGGAGTCGTGGGAGATCACAGCAGACGGAAAAACGTACACTTTTCACCTGCGCGCGAACGGGCGCTGGAGTGACGGCCACCCGCTGACCGCGCAGGATTTCACGTACGCCTGGCGCCGCCTGCAGGACCCCGCGCTGGGCGCCGAGTACGCGTACATCATGCACGTCGTGCGCTACGCGGAAGCGCTCAACACGCACCAAGACCAAGCCATAGCGTTGCAAGGCCCAATCCAAGCGGCGCTGAGCGAGCTCGACCGCGCCTATCCCGGCGCGGTGCCGGCCGCCGCCGTGCGCGCCTTCGCGGACAAGCAACACTTGGACGGCATCCTCAAAGGCACTCAGAATCCGATCTTACGCGCGTTCCTGCTGCGCGCGCCGGCGGATCTCCCGCACGCGGACTTGGGCCCGCTGCGCACGGAGCTGGCGAATGAAGGCAAGCACCGCCGCGAGCTGTACGAAGAAGCAAAACGCCACTTCGGTATCGACGGCGGTGTGTACGCGAAGGACGACCACACGCTGGTCGTCGAGCTAGTCGCGCCGACGCCCTTCTTCCTGGAGCTGACGTCGTTCTATCCGTCGTATCCCGTGCCGCGCTGGGTGGCTGAAGGGCCCAATGGTAGCGCTTGGTTTTTGCCCGGAAAAATTGTGTCGAACGGCGCGTTCACGCTCGCGGAGTGGCGCGTGGGCGCGCGCATTCACCTGGAGCGCAACCCGCAATACTGGGGCAAGAGCGAGGTCAAACTTCAGAGCGTGGACGCCCTGCCGCTCGAGAACACGACCACCGCCTTGAACCTGTACCTAACGAACGAGGTGGATTGGCTGCCCGCCAACGCGTACCCGCAGGACCTCGCGCCGGACCTGCGCAAGCGCAAGGACTTCGTGCTCGGCCCCGCGCTGATCGTTTACTACTACCGCATCAACACCACGCGAAAGCCGTTCGATGACGTGCGCGTGCGCAAGGCGTTGAACCTGGCCGTGGACCGCGCCTTGATCACGCGTGAGGTGCTGGGGCTCGGTCAATTGCCGGCTTATCAATTCGTGCCGCCCGGCATTCGCGGCTACACGCCGCCGGACACCGGCATCAGCTATGACGTGGCCGAGGCGCGCAAACTGCTGGCTGAAGCTGGCTTCCCCGATGGTCGTGGTTTTCCCAAGTTCGGCATCTTGTACAACACGCTCGAGGCGCACAAAAAGATCGCCGAGGTGGTCGCCGATCAGCTGCGTCGCAACTTGAACTTGCACGTTTCTGCGTACAATCAAGAGTGGCAATCGTACCAGCAGAGTACGGACTCACTGGACTATGATTTGTCGCGCGCTGCCTGGATCGGTGACTACGAAGACCCGAATACGTTCTTGGATTTGTTCACCACCAACGGCGGGAACAACAAGACCGGCTGGGGTAACGTTGTTTATGACCGCTTGCTGGAAGCGGGCGCGAACGTGGAACGCTTCGTGGCTAACCCCGATTTCATTTTGCAGCACGCGAACCATCCGGATGTGCTGAAGCGCCTCGCGGACGCCGTGCGCACAGACACTGAAGCCCCCACGCGCTTGAAGAGCATGGCGGAGCTACGCATGGCACTGCTGGCCGAGGCCGAGCGCATTCTGGTGCACGATGATTTCCCGATCATCCCCATGTACTTCTACGTGAGTGGCGACATGGTGAAGCCGCAGGTCAAAGGCTTCTACTCCGAGCTCGTCGGCAGTGACGGTCGCAAACGCTCGAATCTGCGTGATTTACACCCGCTGCGCGATATTTTCATCGACGAATCCCAGCGCAACCTACCGGTGGCAGCGCCGTGATTGAGGCGCTCGCATTGCTCGGCGGCATCGGCGTCTTGAGCGCGACCGTGTGGTGTCCACCCCGGCTCACGCGCGTGCTTGGCGCGCTGCTCTTTGCGCTCGTGGTGGGCGTGGTGCTTCGGTTTTCGTTCGGCGTGTCCCTGGCGCTCGTTGCCGCGCTAATCGGTGGGGCCATCGCGTATTGTTTCTTGCCGCTGCTCGTGCTGCGCCGGGTAGTGTTCTTGGTGCCGGCGTTGGTGTTGCTGATCTTCGCGACCACGCTCTTGATGTACAAGGCGCCGGGCAACCCGTTCGCGAACGAGCGCGCCGCGAGCCCGCAGGTGGAAGCCGCGCTGCGCGCTCAATACGGTGTGCCCAAGAATGCGCCGCAGTTCTTCAGCATCTACATGCGCCGCCTGCTCGTGGAGGGCACACTGGGGCCGTCCATCAAGGTGCAAGGCCGCTCAGTGGAAGAGCTGATTGCCCCCGCATTCCCGGTCAGCCTCGCGCTCGGCTTATTGGCGATGGTGCTGAGCGTGTTCATCGGACTCACGCTCGGCATTTTTGCAGGGTTGAAGCGCAATTCCCTGGCAGACCACCTGAGCATGGCGCTGGCGTTGTTCGGCATTTCACTGCCTAGCTTCGTGCTCGGCGCGGGCATGATGATCGTGTTCTCGCTCTGGCTGGGCTGGTTGCCAGTGGCGGGCTGGGGCAGCCTGAAGCACTTGGTGATGCCGGCCATGGCCTTGGCGCTGCCGAACGCGGCCATCATCGCGCGGCTCGCGCGCAGCGGCATGATCGAAGTCATGCAGCAGGACTTCATTCGCACCGCGCG
>JBDTJC010000407.1:0-7233 GCA_039936055.1 Polyangiaceae bacterium
GTATTTGACGGCCGTGGCCTTCGCTTTCGTGAACTCCCACGTTTCACAGGCGCTATACATCGCCGTGGCCTTGATGTGGCTAGTGCCGGATCGTCGCATCGAATCGCACCTTGGCAGTGAGCTCTGAAGGCCCCAGGATTCGCCCCGAAAGCGCGGCTGATTTGTGGCAGCGCATGGCTCGTAGCAGCGCGCCGCTCGTGCTCTTGCAGAAGCGGCTCGGTGAGGCGGAGTGGCAGCGCCGCGAACCCGTCGTGCAGGCCTACTTGCATGCCGTGCTGGCAAAAGAGCCAGAGCTGTCCACGACCGCGTGCTCGCCGTCGGGAACAAACCGCCCTAAGGGCGGTTCGCGGGCTGCAGGGTGATGGCGTGCTCCGGACAGGCCACCACGCACAGCCCACACGCCTGACAGGCATCCGCGCGAGGCGTGTGCGCGGTTTGCTTACCGTGCGCCCAAACCTTGAGCCGGCTCAGCATCGGCAAAGCGCGGTATTCGGATTCGTAGATCTTGCCGACCTCGAACACGTCATACGGGCAGACTTCGGCACAGTCGGCCTTACCCTCGCAGCGCGCTCTGTTCACCACAGGCGCGAAGCTACGCGCAGCCGCCTTGCACAGCTCGCCCGGGCGCTTCGGGTCAGCCGCCGCGCGCTTGCTTTTTTCTGGACTCTTCTGCTTGGGCGCGGTCACGGTGCTGCATTCACCGTAGCGCGCCCGCGCGCGGCGGGCGCGGCCAAAGCGGCGTGCGCGCCCGCGTTAACACTTCTTCACTGACGGCCCAGGTCGCGCGGGCTCAGCCGAAATGAAAGGCGGACATCTGCGTTTCCAGCACTTTGCCGTGGAACGCCAGTTCACCGCGGTCAGCACCCGCCGCGCCGGCGACCACCATCAGCGGCAGCAAATGTTCCTCACGCGGGTGGCACGCGCGCGCTGAGGGGGCGCTCACCCAGTCGTTCAAGCGCCGATCACGCTCGCCGGCTTCGGCGCGAGCCGTTTCGCCGAGCCAGCTATCGAACTCCGCCGAGTTCTTCGCGGATTGCGGCCCAAACGCGCGCAAATTGTGGAACGACGAACCGCTGCCCACGATGAAGACGCCTTCGTCGCGCAGCGGCGCCAGCGCGCGACCGAGCGCCAGGTGCTCCTTCGGATCCAGCCCGCGCTTGAGCGAGAGCTGAACGGTGGGCATGTCCGCATTCGGGTAGGCCAGCTTGAGCGGCACGAACGTGCCGTGGTCGAAGCCGCGCTCGGTGTTCTCCGCGCTCTCAATGCCAGCAGCGCTCAGCAAATCGCGCACGCGCTTGGCGAGCGTTGGTTCACCGGGAGCGGGCCAAGTGATCTCGTAGGACTCGGCTGGGAAGCCGTCATAGTCGTACAGCATGGGCGGGTGCGCGCCGCTCATCACGGTCGGCACGGCCTCTTCCCAGTGCGCGGAGATCACCAGCACCGCCTTGGGCGGGGACTTCGGCACACTACCGAGACCGCGCAGGTAGCGAGCCATCTCGTCCTGCTCGGCCTTGCTCCCGATGCGCAACTCCACGAATGGCCAGGGTCCGCCGCCGTGAGGCAAATAGACGACCGGTAAGCGCCCAGTCGAAGTGGACGCGCTGTTGGCGGCTGCTGCTTGTGTCATGCCGAATGCTCCTCCCGGGCCAAAACCCAGTGCCCATAGTATGCGCAGCTTACTGCGACAGCACTAGACCCGAGCCCTGGTCTAGACCGTTGCGCGAGCGCAACGAGCGAAAATCAGCTCGCGTGTCGTTGGTTGAACGCAACGGCATCCGCGTAGCGCACGCCGCTGCCGCCAAAGATATCAAGCGCGGAGCCGATCGTCAGATCGATGCGGCCTTGCCCCAAACGGGTCACGAGCTCCAAATCCTCGAGTGAGCTCGCACCGCCGGCGTACGTGACGGGGATGGGCGATTCCAGCGCGAGGCGCTCGACCAACTCCGCGTCGATGCCGCGGCACAGGCCTTCGACATCCACAGCGTGCACCAAGAACTCATCACAGGCTTGGGACAGGCGGGCCAGCGTTTCGGCGCTGATACTGACGTCCGTGAATTTCTGCCAGCGGTCGGTCACGACCCAGTAGTCATCGCCGCGGCGACGACAGCTCAAATCCAACACCAGGCGTTGCTTGCCGACCTGACGTTGCAGACTCGCTAGGCGGTCGAAGTCGACTCGCCCACCTTGGAACACCCACGACGTGACGATGACCTGGGATGCTCCAGCGTCCAACCAACCCGCCGCGTTGTCCAGATTGACTCCGCCGCCGACTTGCATGCCACCCGGGTACGCCGCGAGCGCCTCGCGCGCCGCGGCCTCGTTGCCCTGGCCGAGCATGATCACGTGGCCACCGCGCAGCCCGTCGCGGCGGTACATCTCCGCGTACTCGCCGCTCGATTTTTCAGACACGAAGTTCGTGCGTACATCCTGCGCAGCATCGCTCAGCGTGCCGCCCACGAGCTGTTTCACTTTGCCTTCGTGCAGATCGATACAGGGGCGGAACACCCAGAAATCATAGAAGCGGCGGCTAAAAAGCGCCAGCGCGGGCCAGACGGCGGCGCAGTTACTCGCGTTGACCCGTGACGCGAGAACACCCGCAACCCGCACGAAACAGCGCTTTTCTCGGTTTGATGTGCACTTTGGTCCGAATCTCTCAGGTCGCTCGGCAACGGCGCTGACTTCAAGACTGGCTCCAAACTCGACGGAGCGGCCGGGAACAAAGACGCGCAAGGAGGTGCATGGCGGGGTGGTGAGCGCCCGGCACCAACAACTACCCTTACGGGTGATTGAACTGCAAACTGTAGACCAGCTGCGTGTCTTGTCCGAGACGCCACAGCCAGGGCGCACCGATTCTCGCGTCGGCCACCATCGAGTTCAGCCCTGGCGAGGACAGCTGTGCCAACAGCTGTTGCGGCTGATGCTTGAGGTACAGCGAGCCGTCGTTGAGTGCTTCGTCGACGAACGCTGCTAGCTGTTCACTCGCCTTGCCTTGCAGCGCACCCAATGCAGGCGTCTCTTTCGACGAGGCGGTGTCGAAGATCAAGAGACCGTGGCCGCCAGAGCGAGTTGCGCCGGCGAGCGTTGCCAGGTGCACCGCGTTGATCGCCCTCAGCAGATCACCCCAATTACTGCGTGAAGTGATCCATGAGCGCTGGAACGGCGTGGCCAGCTGACTCAGCACGCAGGTCGAGACGACAGCGGGAAAGTTCTGGCCCAAGCTCTGCACGATGCCCTGCGCGGCCATCAGCGCGGCCCGACCGAGCTCTGCGCGCTCCGGGAACTGTTCCCCCCAAGCATCCAGGTGCTCGATCAGGCCCGAAAAATCTAGCTCCCCATGCAGGTGCAGCTTGGCGCGCACCGCTGTTGATTGGCGGTCGCGCGCGCGTTCCAGCGCTTCAGCATCCAGATCGGCCAGATGGATCTGCGAAAACCAGGCGCTGAGTTGCTCCAATTCGAGATCATTGCAGTTGCCCGCGCCGAGCACGCACAGCTCGGCACCTCGCGGTAACCCGGCGATGAGGTTGAGCACATGCTGGCGGTGCTCGGCGTAACCCGCCCAGCTATCGGGGAAGCGACGATTCAACGCACTCGCGTAGCCGTGCGCGCGCTCGGCACTCGTAGATGGCGCGCTTTCCGCATGCTCTGCAGACAAGTGATGGTCGAGGCAAGCCAGCGAGCACGCTAGGAACGTGCGCCCAGCGGCCTCGCACACATCACACAGCCGGCGCGGTTTGGCGTCGTGCGCGCAGCGCTCAGGCCGCGCCAGGTCATTCGGGTCGGAAATTTCTGGGCCGCTCACGCGCACCAACGTAGCAGCACTGACTCGTCATGCACCAACGCGCGCACTGATCACACTCGTTCGAGACGCCAACCAGGGCTTGCGCGGCGCCGAGCGCGCACACCATCTCCATTGCGGAAGGCAAAAGCGAGATGATCCTGGGCAAATCCGTGCGCATCCTCGACCCACCCTAGCACGAGCGATTGGGCGTTCGCCCCGGAACCCCACGCCTGAAGCCCGCCAAAGCTGGCTGAATTCCGCGCGTGAAGTAGTGTTGCCGCGTGAAGCAACTGCTGTTCCTCGGCGTCGGTGAAGTCGCACGCGCGGTGCGACGCGCCATGCCGGCTCTTCGCGCCTTCGGCACCACGCGCCGCGCTCCGGACGCGCGTTTCGACCTCATCACCCCGATCGGCGCGACCGACACCGCGGCGATTCGCGCCGCCGCCGAGGGCGCGGGTGTCGTGGTTTCGTTTCCACCCGACGGCCACTCGGACCGGGCGTTCGCAGCCCTCACCGGCGCGGCCTCGAGCATCGTCTACCTGTCGTCGACCGCCGTGTACCCGCCTGACGCCGGGGCGGTGAACGAGGCGAGCCCAGTTGTCGCGCACGGCGAGCGAGCGTTGCTTCGCGTGGCCGCAGAAGCCACGTGGCAAGACGTTGGCGCGAGTGTCGTGCGCTTGCCCGCGTTCTACGGCGCGGCCTCCGGGCTACACCTCAGCATCGCGCGCGGCAGCTTTCGCCTGCCCGGGAGCGGGTCGAACGTCGTGTCGCGCGTGCATGTAGACGACGCGGCGCGCTTCGTACACGCCGCGCTCAACGCTCCCCCGCGTTCGGTACTCCTCGCGGGTGATGCCGAGCCCGCCCCCGTCGCAGACGTCGTCCGCTTCGTGTGCGAGCTGTTCGGCTTGGCAGCTCCGAGCGCGAGTGAAGGCGCGGACATCCCACTCTCACTGCGCGGTAGCCGCAGCATCGAAAACAGCGCCACGCGCAAGCGCTTCGCGGTGCAGCTGGGCTACCCCACCTACCGTGAAGGCTACCGCGCCATCCACGCCTCGAAATAATTTACCCGGGTATTATTGACGAGCCATTACGCCCGGGTATAATGCACGGATGAGCGACGAAAATAGCTATGCCGCTTTCGCGGGCGAGCGCCTGATCGCCTCGGGCTCGCTGCGCGAAATGCTGACCGCAACCAAAGCCTTCGTGGACGCCGCCGACGACCCGCGGGTGTTGATCTTCGAGGACCAGACTGGCCGGCAGGTCGATTTCAACTTCGAAGGCACACCGGCGGAAGTGCTGGAGCGCGCGCTGCCCGTCCCCGAGCGCGTCGGCCCCGGTCGACCGAAGCTGGGCGTCGTCTCGCGAGAAGTGTCGCTCCTGCCGCGCCACTGGGAATGGCTCGAGGGCCAACCCCAGGGCATCTCGGCGGCACTTCGACGCCTGGTAGACGAAGCCAAGAAACGCGCTCCCGGCGAGCAACGCGCGCGGCGCGCGCGGGACGCGATCAGCAAACTGATGACCGCTTTGGCCGGCAACGCGGAGCACTACGAAGAAGCGAGTCGCGCGCTGTTCGCGAAAGACAACCAACGTTTCACTCAGTTGGTCCGAACGTGGCCCAAAGACATTCGCCGCCACCTGCTCCGTCTGCTGGAAGAAACGACGGAGCGGGAGCCGCCGAAGAGCTAGCGCATCACGGCGCTTCGAGCGTGTACTCGAAGCTGTACAAGTGCTTGCCGTCGTTGATTTCGATCGTCATTTTCCCAGCGATCCCCGTGAGTTCCGCGCTCCCTGTGTCGGGCACCACGGAGACCGTGAGTTCACCCTTGCCGCGCGTCATCGTGCCGCTGTGTTGCAACACGAAGCTGCCCGTCCGTCCATGCAAGGTCCCGACGACGCGTTCGATGGCGACGTAACCCGCCGAGCCTTTCTGTTCCAGGCTCCGTGCGCCAATCATTTCCACGCTGCTCGTCGCTTCGAGGGCGCCTTTGAACTGCTTCTTGATCGAGACCCGACCGATGCTTGCCGTGGCGTCAGCATCATACGGAGGCTCAGGGCTCATGGTGACTTCGAAGGTGCCGACCGCCGGAGAACTCATGAGCCGATCCTACACCGGAGCGCGCGCTTGAACACTCGCCCGTTGCGGCGCACCCTCAACCAACCGCGCCGCCAACCAGGTGGCCAATCAACGCCGTCGCGGCCATCGCCAAGCTGCCGCCGATACACACCCGCAATGCAGCGCGGAACCGCGGCGCGCCGCCCAAATGCGCCCCCAAAGCGCCCAGAGTCGCCAAACTGACTAGTGAAAGCGCGGCAATGCCCGGAATTCGCCAGGCGCTCGGCGCGAGCAGCAGCGCCATGAGCGGCAGCAGCGCGAACGAACCGAAGCTGAGCGCGGAGATCCACGCCGCTTGAAGCGGACGCGCAAGCTCGTTCCGATCGATGCCGAGTTCGTCGCGCAGATGCGCGGTGAGTTCGTCGTGCCTCGTCAGCTGCACCGCAACCTGATGGGCCAAATTTTTGTCCAAACCGCGATTGATGTAGATGAGCGTGAGTTCGCGGAGCTCTGCTTGGGGTTCACCTTCGAGCTGACGCTGTTCGATTTCGATATCCGCGTGTTCTGCGTCGCGCTGCGAGCTCACTGATACGTACTCACCGACGGCCATCGACATGGATCCCGCGACGAGCGCAGCAACACCCGTGACGAGCAATGAGTGCAACGACGCGGACGACGCAGCGACACCGATCAACAAGCTCGCCGTCGACACGATCGCGTCGTCTGCCCCGAGCACGGCAGCGCGCAGCCAACCCGCGCGTTGGCTGCGGTGTACCTCAACGGCCACGGACGCGCGATTCGGTGTGTGTTCCTTCATCTCGACCATGGCCTCACCTAAACCCAAGGGACCAGAAGCGAGCAAGCCGCGCCGCCTCAGCGCTCGCAACTAACCGAAATCATGCGTGTGTCGATCGTGCGTCTTGCAGATCTGAAAGCAAGCGACTGACATTCACCACTTCCGCGCTTGAATTCCGGAGAGACGACGGTTACTCACCCCTATCTCACTTCGAGTAGCGGAGCTGAATTCCTTTGTCTTTTGCACGAACAGCCAACGATGCCGGGTGGTCGGTCATTGAACGTTTGCATCGCGCCATCGTGGCCGCGTGTGCGACGTTCGCGATCGCACTTTGGTTCACTAGTTTCGCCGGGGCCGCGGCCCCCTCATTGATCGAACGTTTGATCAAGGCCCAAGCTCCATTGGCGTCAAAAAAGGACCAGCCAGTCGACCCACGTGAGCTCGCCGAAGCCATCGCCGCAGTACCTAAAATTGGCCGAGAATGGGCGGCACTCATCTTGACGGTAGCCGCTCATGAATCCGCGCTCAGCGCGCGCATTGCACGCGGTGAGTACCGTGATTTCGAGGGGGACTCCTTCCGCAACCGCGACGGCAAAGTGCAGCATC
>JBDTJC010000408.1:0-30001 GCA_039936055.1 Polyangiaceae bacterium
CCGTTAAACCCGTTACGTATTCGGTCGTTAAAGGAGGGTTGGTGATGTTTACCAAGTACCTCGCGACCTATTGGGCGGAGCAAAACGTGCGCGTCAATGCGCTCGTGCCGGGTGGCGTGTACGCGGGTCAGCCAGATGACTTCGTCGAGCGTCTGACGAACTTGATCCCGATGGGTCGCATGGCAAAGCGCGACGAGTATCGCTCCGCCTTGGTTTTCCTGTGTTCGGACGCATCGTCGTACATGACGGGTTCGAATCTGATCGTAGACGGAGGCCGAACATGTTGGTGAATCCAATCGAACTCTTGGCGCTCGATATCGACGGCGTGATTACTGACGGCAAAGTCTGCCTGGGTGCCCACGGTGAAGAAACTAAAGGCATCGCGTTTCGCGATTTGGACGCACTTGCACGAGCGCGCCGTGAAGGCCTCAAGCTCGCGCTCGTGACCGGCGAAACCGGGGCGTTGCAAGCCGCGCTCTGCGCGCGCCTGAACGCCGACCTCGTGCTCTCGGGCGCGAAGGACAAGGTGGCGGCGCTGCGCACCGTGTCTCAAGAAATGGGCGTCGATTTGGGCAATGTTTGCTTCGTGGGCGATGCCGATCGCGATGCTCTCGCGTTCGCCATAGTCGGTCTCGCGCTGTGCCCCGCGGATGCCTCGCACGCCGCGCGCTCCAAGGCTCACCGCGTGCTCGAAGCGCGTGGCGGGGAGGGCGCCGTGGCCGAAGCCGTGGAACTCGTGCTCAACGCACGCGCTACGCAGAAGCGCATGCCCGAGCACGAACGCGCGCTCAAGCGCATCGTGGAAGACAGCATTCGCGCGCACGAAAAGCTGCTCGCCGAATCGCTCACTGGCCTTGCCGAGATCGCAGAAGTGCTGGCAAATGCGCTCCGAACAGGGCACAAAATCTTGTTCTGCGGCAACGGCGGGAGCGCCGCCGACGCGCAACACGTCGCGGCCGAGCTGGTCGGGCGCTTCGCCATCGAACGCGAACCCTGGCCCGCATTGGCGCTGACCACCGATACCTCGATCCTGACGGCGGTGGGCAACGACTGGGACTTCAAGGACGTGTTCGCCCGCCAAGTGCGCGCGCACGCACGCGCCGGCGACATCGTGGTCGGCATCAGCACCAGCGGTCGCTCTCCGAACGTGGTGCGGGCGCTGGAGGCCGCGCGTGAACGCGGCGCACTCGGTATCTCGTTCACCGGGCGCAACGGCGGACCGATCGCGAAGGCGGCCAAGCTTTCGTTCAAAGCGCCGGAGTCCGCGACGCCGCGCGTGCAAGAGCTTCATATCCTAGCGTGGCACGGGATCTGTGAGATCGTGGAGGCTGCGTTGGTTGCCGAGCGTGCGACCGGTCTGGCCGAAACTGGCAGCTGAGCTTCAGCATGCGAACTCACGCGCTCCATCGCGCTTAATTTGGGGCTAGTGGTCCGCATCTGCCGTCCCATCAACAATCGCAAGCGATTGTCCGTTTCGCGGCTCACCCTCGAGGGCCGCGGAAACCCGGAACGCACGTCCGAACCGAAGTGGTCGTACTAGCTCAAGCCTCGAGTGCTTGAACCAGCTCAACCACCGCCTCGTGACCGGGCGCCAATCCGAGGGCGTATCTAGCCTCCACACTCGCGTCGTTCTTGCGGCCGTCCGCGAGCAGGAGCCAACCCAAAGTCACGTGGAACTCCAGGCTGAGCAGCTTGCCGTAACCTCGCAGGCGTTCGAGTGATTGTATCGCGAACGCGAAGTTCTGTTTGGCCGCGGAAACGCGTGCCAGACCGGTGGCCACCTCCGGGTCGTCGGGAGCTAGGTTCGCGGCGACGCGCCAGGCATTGAATGCGTCGGGGTGGCCCAGTTGCTCGGCCGCCAAGGCGAGCGCGCTGTTGGCCCCGGCGTCCGTTGGCTCGCGCTTTACGGCGTCGGCCGCCAGACGCAAGGCATCGTCCAGTTCACCGGTCGCGAGCGCGACGCGAGCCAAGCCCGCCAGTGCTCGCCCATCATCGGTCGCCAAATCATTGGCTTCGAAGTAACAGCGCGTCGCGATATCGCCTTCGTTTGCGGTGAAGGCAGCCTCGGCCTCGCCCAGGATTGCTTCGAGCTTCACGTCTTCACGGTCGCTGCGGCGGGCTCGCGCGAACTCACTGCGCGCGGCGCTGAGTTGACCGCGGGCTGCTTGCTGAAACCCCTCCACCAGAGCGTCGATCGCGACATCCGCGGAGCGGCCGGCGACCAATGTCACGAACGTTGCTCCGCTACAATCCAGGTCGTCGACCTCGAACCCGGAGCGTAGGAGCAAGCGACGAAGCGCGCGCTTCGAGTACGCGCGCGAGACCGGCGCTAGCAAGCGCTGCGAGGCGTACGCCTTTGGCTCTGCGACGAATAGCTTGGATGCGACGGGCAGGCAGGCGCGAAGACTGCGCAGTGCTGACTCGGGGTTTGCCAAGTGGCCCAGCACATCCACCAAGACGGCGGCGTCGGCGACGTCGACGGGCGAGCCATGACATAGGTCTGCCTGCAAGAACTCCGCGTTTGGCGCGTATTCTCGCCCGAACTCTAGTGCGCGCGCGTCGTTGTCGAGCGCGGTGACGTGAGCCACGTGCTCACTCAGTACGCGGGTTCCGTGGCTCGAACCGGAGCCGGCGTCCAAGACGTGCTTGGCGCTGAGCACGGATGCGAAGGCCTGGTAGAACGCGAGCGTGCTCGGAGCCACGCTGGTCAACCCGGGGTAGCTGCGCACTCGGGTGCGAGTGACGGGTACTCGCTGCCCGCTCGGGAAGCGGGCCATCACCTCCACTTCACGGCGGCCGAACTCGTAGCTCGGTTCCCTGTTGCCAGCTGGCTGCGAGCCGTGTCGAGGTGCAACTGCGGTCATGGCTTGTTCTGGGCGGCGTGAGCTTCCTGAATGGATCTCGGAACGGCGATTATCCACGCCTCACGCAACGGAGTGAGCACGCGGAGCACTTCTTGAATCGCTACGATGTCTGCTTTTCGACTGGCCAATTGGATTTTGTCCATGCAAAAACCGTACAAGCCGTCCAGCTGGGCGCACAGTTCAGGGGCCACGCCGTGGTCGAGGGCGATGGTTAGCTCGGAGACGATGGCATAGGCCTTCGATAGGAGTTCGCGGGCGCGGGGCAACTTCTTGTTCTCGATGCACACCGTTGCGCCATTGAGGAAACGGAAGAGTCCGTCGTACAGCGCCAGTAACAACTCACCGGGCGTGGCGGTGGTGTTTCGGTTCTGCGTATAGCGGGCTGCGGCTGCGGACTGGAGCATCTTGGCTATGCCTTGGTGCCGGAGTAGAGGTTGACGAGGTAGCTCAGGTCCGAGTTGTTCGCCGTTACCGTGGTGTCCATCTGCGTAAACTCTTTTTGCAGCGTCGCCTGATAAGCGTCGAGCCGGTCCTGCTCACGGTTGATGCTGTCGGTGTAGTCCGTGATTCGGGTTTGCAGATCGGTTTCGTGTTGCGTCAAGAGGCCAGTCCCGGTCTGATTGTACGTGGCGATCGCTTTGCTCAAAGTGGTCATCACGCCCGTGGTCGACCCGCTTCCGGCGAACAAGGTGGTTACCGACGATGGGTCGGCGCTCAGAGCCGCTTCGAGCTTGGTGCTGTCTAGCGCCAGTGTCCCGTCCTTTTGCAGCGAGAGACCGACCGAGCCGAGAGTCGTGTAGTTCCCCGTCCCGGTTACCGTTTGCAGCGTCGTGCTCAGCCGGTTCGTGATGCTTCGCAGGGTAGAGTCGCTGGCCAGGATCGAGTTGCTTGCGGCGGTGGAGCCATGGCCTGCTGCAGTGTTGACCTTGCTGAGCACCGAGTTGTAAGCCGTGACGACTGCCTGAATTTTCGACTCGAGCCCAGTCGCGTTGCTAGCGATGGTGACATTGACCGGACTCGTGGTCTGCGCCGTCAGCGCCAGCGTTACCCCTTGAATCGCGCCAACGACCTGGTTGGAAGCGCGCTCCACATCAAAGCCGTCGATTTTCACGATCGAATTCTGAGCTTGTTGAACGGTGTTGGCTGCGACGTTGAGGCCGAGGTCGAAGCCAGTTTGGCTGAAGGTGATTGCGTTGCTTTTGCCAGTGTCAAGGCCGCGTAGCTGTAAGCGGTAGTTCGTTCCGTCGAAGAAGACGGAGGCGCCGGCGCGCGCATTGGACGCGTTGATCTTGCCGGCGACTTGATCCAGCGAATCGGTGCTGGCGATGTTCACGTTCGTGGTCGTGGTGCCGATTTGAATGCCCAGTGTTCCGGTCATTCCGAGCGCGGTACTGGCCGAGCTCTGCGTGGAGGAATACGTGCGCTGCTCGCTGGCGAGCTGGGTCACAGACATCGAGTAGGTGCCCGGCAGCGCGTTGCCGCTGGTGCTGACCGCAATGGCCGTCGAGCTCGCGGTTCCGGAGTAGCTGCCAACGCCGCTGGCTGTGCTCAGCGCGTCGACCGCGCTTTGCAAGCTGCCGAGTGTGGTGCTGATGTCCGAGAGCGTCGAGACCGCCGACTGCGTCGAACTCTGCTTGGTCTTGAGCGCGTCGAGGGTACCGGACTCGGAGTTGACCAAGCCCGTGATCAGACTCGTGGTGTCGATGCCGGAGCCGACCCCGCTGAGGCTATTCGCTGTTGCTGCTGCTGCCATGATTTGCCCTCAAGCACTCAGAACGACCGGCTTCGGCGCTTCCACAGGGGAAAATCGCGGAAAATACCGGCACGATGAGCAGGTTGGCTGCCACTCGCCCTCACGAGTGGCAGCCAAATCCTACTTCTCAGAAGCCGGTATCAATGGCCGATTAGGCTCAGCGCCAACTGCGGGATCTGGTTGGCTTGGGCGAGAACCGCCGTGCCAGCCTGAGTCAGAACCTGGTTACGAGACAGGTTCGCAGTTTCCGACGCCACGTCAACGTCACGGATGCGCGAGTTCGCTGCCGTGATGTTGAGCTGCATCGTTTGGATGTTGCTGGATGCAAAATCCATACGATTCATGACCGTACCGAAGTTCGAACGCGCGGTCGAAACCGTCGAGATCGCGTCGTCGATGGTCTTCAGTGCGTTGAGTGCGCCCGTGGCGGTGCTCAAGTCGGTGGTGGCAGTGGTGGTGACCGCGGTCAGAGCGACGCCGCCGAATGTGACGGCGATCTGATCGGAGGCCGTGTTGTTCAGACCGACCTGGAACGTGACCGGTGCGGTCGGAGCCGTCGCGTTGATCAGCTGTTGGCCGTTGAATTGTGTCGACTTCTGAATACGACCAATTTCCGACTGGAGTGACTTGAATTCAGTCGCAATGTAGCCACGGTCGGTCGAGCCGAGGTCGCCGTTGGCCGACTGCATCGCGAGCTCGCGCATACGACCCATGATGTCATGGACGTCGCCAAGCGCGCCTTCCGCCGTCTGCGCCATCGATTGCGCATCCGAAGCGTTCCGTTGAGCAACGGTGTACGAACGGATTTGCGACTTCATGCTCTCGCTGATCGCCAGCCCTGCAGCGTCGTCCGCGGCGGAGTTTACGCGGTAGCCGCTGGAGAGGCGTTGGAAGCTGCCAGCGAGGAGCTTCTGGTTGTTGCTGAGGTTTTTCTGTGCGGAAAGTGCTGCGATGTTGGTTTGGATATTAATGGACATTGGAGTGCTCCTTCTTGGAGGTTACGAGACCAGCAAGCTGGCTCGTCGGGGCGTCATTGCCCGTCACCCACAGAGAACGGAGAAGCGTCTCCAGCCTTGAGGAGAAATCACGCGAGACTCTCTCGCTCGGCGCGGAGTTCTGGAGCTTTTTGCCTACACTGCCGCCGGCGCGGGGTCCGCCCTGCGCGCCTGGCGCGAATTTCCCGCGTCTATTGCGTGGGAGCCGCCCCACGAGGGGCGGATATCAACCTTGAAGCAATTTGAGCGCAAGCTGTGGGAGCTGGTTGGCCTGGGCCAAAACCGAGACGCCGGCCTGAGCGAGGACCTGGTTCTTACTGAGGTTCGCGGTCTCCTCGGCGACGTCCACGTCGCGGATGCGGGAGTTAGCCGAGGTGATGTTCAAACGCATGGTTTGAATCGAGTTCACCGTGACGTCCAAGCGATTGAGCGTGGCACCGTACTTGGCGCGTTCGCTGGATACGCTTTGAATCGCGTCGTCGATGACTTGCAGCGAAGCAAGCGCGTTGCCGGCAGTGGCGCCGCCGAGGTTCGTGGCGGTTGAAAGGATTGTCGTCAGGGCCAAGCCGCCGAAGGTGAGCGTGATTTGGTCACTAGCGGTGTTGCTGAGACCGATCTGGAACGTGATGTTCGTGGGCGCGCTAGCGACCAATGCCTGACCGTTGAACTTCGCCGAACCCTGGATGCGCCCCATCTCCGCCTTGAGCGACGAAAACTCGGTGTCGATGTAGCCGCGGTCGACCTGGGTCATGTCACCGTTGGACGCCTGCATCGCGAGCTCGCGCATGCGGCCCAGGATGTCGTGCATGTCGCCCAGCGAGGCTTCCGCCGTTTGCGTCATCGAGACCGCGTCGTTCGCGTTGCGCTCGGCAACGGTGTACGAGCGGATCTGCGATTTCATGCTTTCGCTGATGGCGAGGCCGGCCGCGTCATCGGCTGCGCTGTTGATGCGGTACCCGCTCGACAGCTTCTGGAAGCTCTTGTTGACGGCCATTTGCGTGGAGTTCAGCTTTTGCTGAGCGTCCATGGCCTGCAGGTTAGATTTGATGTCGATCATGACGGGTTCCTTCTTCGGGTTTTGGTAAGATCTTGGATCACGAATCCTTCATGTCCGAGATTTGGTTGGGGTACTGATTGCCGGTTTGTTCCCGCTCGCGGAGCGGAACTTATCGACCAGCTTGCGCAGCTCGCTCTCGAGCTCGAAAGCGCCGGCTTCGATCACGATCGCCAGTGAGATCTCGAGCGAGACCGAACGCCACGCGCTATCGTGGTTGTCGCGCAGGTTCGAGTTGGAGCCTTCGGTCTCGAGCACGCGATGGATGTCTGCATGCGTCCAGGAGTCAACGAACGGCATGCGCGAGACCGCCTCCTTGAGGGCGAGCTCGGCAACGTCGAGTCTCTCGAAACTCTTCGCGATCGTGGCCGGTTTGTTGTGGTCGAGCGCGAACAAGCTCGTCTCCCCGAGGCGGCGGATGCGGCGCGCGGCGTGTCTCACGCTGCGCGCCAGGCTCGCCTGCTCGGCACACCAGGTCTGTAGGCGTTGGTTGCTCGGGCGGACCTGCGCGCGTTCGGCGTCGGCGCTAATCGACTGAGCAGTGATGTCTCGTTCGGGAAGTGTCGCGAGTAGATCTTCGAGCGTGCATTCCTCGAAGCCTTCGATGCGCGCTCCGCCTTCCGTGGCGTTTAGCAGTCGGAGTCCGGGCCTCTCGGTTGCCAACACGATGCTCGCGGTCTCCAGCCAGCTTCGCACCACGCCGAAGCCGATCGTGCTGCTGACACGGCCGTGCCCGCCCCAGGCGAGCGTGTCGCGCAACGGCTCGCGCTCGAGCATCTTGTTGTCGCCTTGGTTGTGCGTATTTTTGAGCGTGTCGCACCAGTCATGCTCCAAATGCTGACCGTCGGCAGCGATGCGAACGCGCGAGTCTTCGTAGGGCGTGCCTGGCGCGTACGCCTTGCCTCCGGTGTACGCGAGGTCCTGGCCGACGAAGACAATGGGCGAACAACCGAGGCGCTCGGCGAGAGAGAACGCCAGCGTCGAGACACTGCCCGATACCGGAATGCCTGGGAATCCCAGCAATGGGACGAGAGGCCCGTTGAGCTGCGACATGCCCTCGAAGATGTGCAGTAATGGCCCCTTGCCGGCGCGCAGTGAATGCGGGTGGCCAGTGAGGCTGAAAGCGCGCACCACGCGATCGATGTACGACACTTGCTCAAGCAAGTGCGAGACGTCGATCGACTCCATGCACATCAGGACTTGCGGCTCGACTCCGTAACTATCGAGGGCTCGGGCGCTCGAGTTGAGGGCGATGACGATGCCCTTCTTCGCGGCTTCGGCGAGCTGCTTTCCATTCTTACCGAGCGACGGGCCAGCACCGACGATAAACGCCGGTACACCACGATACTTCCCAGCGAGTGCCAGGAATGTTGGATGTTCGCTGAGCAAGTCGAGGTTCGCGAGCACGTCCTGAATCCAGATTCGGCTTCGCAATCGGTGTGTCGCGTGGTTGACACTGCTGCGCTGAACCAACTGGCCCAGCGCCTCGCGGAGGCCCTGCGCTTGCTCTGGAAAGAGTTCAGGGTATCCGGGGGTATTGACGAGAGTGACGCTTTGCTTGCCATTGGAGACCTTCGGCCAAATTTGAGTAAGATCGTGAATCGTGCAGACGATCGGCACCTCGGCGAGATCGCTCGGTCCGCTTTCGAAGTAGCTGCGGACGATGCCGGGGTCCGGTTCAAAGACGACGATTCGCGCCGCGGTGTGGGCTCGCAGTCCGCGCACCGTGTGACCCATGCCCAATCCGAAGACCACGAACGTCTGCGGGGAGCCGGCTTTCCGCGTGATTTCCTGCAAAGACTCATCGTCGAGGATCGAACCCAGAACGTGCGCGCCGTGCTGGAGGGCTGGCGTACCGTCGCCGAGCTCGATCACGCGGCTCAAACAAGGTGCTTCGACGACAAGCGCTAGCATCGCGTCGCTGAGCCGTGCGCGGCTGATGTTCTCGTCGAACAGGCGCGTCTTGAGTTGTGCTGAATCGAAGGTCATCGAGGGCAGGGCGGTTGCCCGCGAGAACCTGCAATCCACGATTCATGCCAACGCAATTTGCGCTGGATTGGCCGATAAATGCGCGAATAGTTCGCGGTTTGGTGGGGAAGCTTCGCCGGCGACGCGCTCAGGCGTCGGGTCAGGTCGGCGAGTGTCTAGGCTTTGACGACGTGCAATGGCACTTCGTTGACGTAGCGCTCAGCGGCCGGACGAAGCGGTCTGCAGAGCGTCCACGAGCGCCTCGCCGCTCGGTGGCGTCGCTGCGGGCGACGCAACGGGCGTGGCACTGGGCTCGGCGAAGTCGCTTTCGAGCGCTTCGCGATTCGTCTGCTCGACGGCGTCGCGCACTTCACCGCGCAGGATCGTCGTCGTACTCGGCGCAAGGATGCCGATCTTGACCCCGCTGCGCGAAATGTCGGTGATCACGATCTCGATATCGTGACCCAGAACAATACGCTGGCCCTTGCGGCGGGTGATGATGAGCATGGCTACCTTGTTGCTGCACGTCGCATGCCAAGTACCAGCCCCACAAGACAACTCTCTAGAACTGTTTAAAAGCAGCCAAGTCCAGAATAGTCTTCGAAACCGAAACGCTCTGCTGCAGCGAGTTGTTCAGCTGCGTCAGGTTCGTGTACGCGGTCGCGGGGTCAGCTGAGCCATCTTCGTCCGTGCTCTTGGCGTTCTGGAGTTGGACGGAGCTCAACACGGCGTCGCTGGCGTCGAGCCGATTGATGATGATACCCGCCGCGGCTTGCGCGTTGGTGATCTGACTACGCGAGGTGTCCAGGTTGGTCAGGGTCGCGGTGATTCCGACCGTGTCGTTGCTATTCAGGGCGGTATATAGCGCGTCTAGATCGCCCAAGACATCGCGACCCCCGGCCGCAGTGAAGGCCTTGGCGCCGCTGGCATTGACCGCGGTGGGCGTTGAATTGCCGATGTCGACGACGTGGCTCTCGTCGTCGCCGGAGAACGTCCCGTCGTCCGCGAACGGTTGAGTTTGGGTTTGGCTGCCGGCGAACAAATAGCCGCTGCTGCCTTTGGTATTGGCGACGCCGACCATCTCGTCGTGGATATTCTTGACCTGCAGCGCTAGGCTCGCGCGCTCGGATGCGCCCAAGCTGCCGTTGCCGCCCTGAACCGCCAATTCCTTGGCGTTGGCCATGAGATCCGAGGCCTGCTGAAGCGAGGACTCCGCCAACTCGGTGTCACCGCGTACGGCGCTGATCGTCCCGCGTCGGGTGCTGACCTGAGCCTGCGAGGCGCTCAGCCGTGCGAGCTGCGCTGCAGCGATCGGATCGTCCGATGGCAGGTTCACGCGCAGGCCGGTTTGCGCTTGCTGGGCGGCCGTTGCTTGCCGCGAGCTGAGCTCGGCGAGATTGCTGGCCACGCTCGAGTAGCGCATGTTCTCGGTGACTCTCACGGGCGGGCTCCGCGGTGCTTAGCGTCGTTCATCGGCCGACGTCAGTCATCAGGTCACCCAGAAGCGTGTCTGCCACATTGAGCACTTTGCTCGCGGCCTGATAGGCGTTTTGGTACTTGGTCAGCGCCACCATTTCCTCGTCCAGCGAGACGCCGCTCTCGGATTGGTGCATCGACTGAACCTGCTGCAAAATCGCGCCTTGAGTTTCGACGTCGCGCTGGCTGTTGGCGCGAGTGGTGCCCACGCTACCTACGAGGTCACCATACGCCTCGGCCGCCGTGCGAGTACTCCCGGTGTTAGTGAACACGTCGGCGAGCTTGGCCATGGCGACCGCGTTGTCCGAACCGCCCGGCACCGAGAACACGTTCGCGGCGGCCGCGATGCGGTCCGGCTGATTGAACACGTCTGCGGAAACCTTGATGTTGCGTGCGGCGCCGTCCGCGGTGCTGCCGACGTCGAAGAGGTTTCGCCCAGTGCCACCGTCGGCGCCGACGCCTGCGGCGTGCTGCGTGTTGATCGCCGTCGCGGTATCGAACACGAATTGATCGAGCTTCTTCGAAACGTCGAACAGGTCCGTGTCACGCGCTTCTTTGATCCCGCCGAGCGTGCCGCCCGTGAGGTATTGCGTGATTTCGGTGGTTCCGCCGCCGGACTGCACCGCGTTTAGTTTGAGCGATCCGTCCCCGTTCAGGTCGAGGGACAGCTTGCCGGCGTGCGTGCCGTCGACGATCGTCGTGCCTGCGACCTGTACGACTTGATCCCCGTTCCCGTCGGTGAACGTGGTGGTGTTGATCAGCCCCGAGATATTGAGCAATTTCTGGGTGCGCTGGTCCTTCAGGTCGGCGGCGTCGTTGCCCTGCATGGTCGCTTGCGCGATCTGCATGTCCAACTTGGCGATCTCTTGGGCGCGCTGGTTGATCTGGTCGATCGTTTGCTGTGCTTGCGTCGTGAGATCTTGCTTGGCCTGGTCGAGCGCCGTGCCGGTCGCATTCACGCTTTGCGTGAACGCGTCAGCGGCGGCCAACACGTTCGTGCGGGTCGTGCCGTCGGTCGGGTTGTTGGCCAAGCCGGAGAACGAAGAAAATAGGTTACTGAGCGATGTCCCGAGGCCCGTGCCTGCGCTGTCGTTGAACAGTGACTCGACCGAAGCCGTCGTCTGATCGCGCGTAGTGGCAGCCGAGGACAAACCGGTCGCCGCGTACTCGCGGCGCTCGACGAAATCATCCGTGACGCGCTGCAGGCCGCTGGCAACGACGCTGCCGCCCGTCTGCGTGCCCAGCGCCTGGGTTTGCAGCAGAGCGACGCGGCGCACGTAGCCAGGCGTGCTGGCGTTCGAAATGTTGGAGCCCGTCACCGCGAGCCCGTAGCTTTGCGCCGTTAGGGCATCGCGCGCCACATTCAGGAGTGAGGTAAGACCCGCCATGGGTTAGCCCCTCCAGTTGACGCGCACGCCGTCTTGCACCGTGGACGGACGCGTCGAGCCGAATTGGACGGCAGGCGTGAGCCCCGCTTCGCTGAGCACGGTCCGCACCGCGTCGCGAGCATGCAGAGCCAGCAGTCGATTCTTGAACGCCATGCGGCGAATTCGCTCCAACGCGCTGCGGTGCTCAGGACCGGGGCGCGCCGTGACAGTGAGCGCTTGCAGGCGTTCGCACAGCGCGAGCTTTTGCTCCGTAATGCCGTCGAGCGCGGGGCGATCGAGCTTCGTCAATACGACGCACTCTACCTCGTGCAGCGCCTCTAGCGCCGACAACATTTCGGTTAGCTCACTATGTGCCACTGCCTCCACCGAATTCTCCTCATGTAGAGCGGCTCGCGCTCGTCACGACCGATGATCGGCGCGTAACTCACCCGAGAGCGCTGTACAAACGCTGTGCGACCTTCTTCGAATCGATTTGGAACGTGCCGTTCGAGATTTGGTTCTTCACGCTCTCCACTTTGGCGTGATTCACCGGCGGGCCCGAACTCGCGGCCAGCTCTTTCGCGTGCGACGAAATGGATACCTCGACGGCGGAGGTACTCGCGCTGCCTGCGCTGGGTGCAGCGAGTGCGGCTGCTTCAGCCGGTTTCGCCGCGCCCACTTTGGACACTCCGCCTCGCTGGTATGCATCGAGGACGGGGTTGCCAGTAATACCTTTCATGAACTCCTCCGGACCAGACCGATGCGGGAGGAGAACTCCAACAAACAATCCTTAAAAAGAGGAACGGTAGTCATGGGGGGGGCTTTAGTGAAATCTGCATCGGATCGGGACAAACCGACCCAGGTCAACTATTTCAATGGTTTAAGAGCGGGGGTCAGCGGCTTCAAAGCCGGGGCGGGAGCGTCTTTCGCCTCGCCGGGGGCGCTTTTCGAGGCGGCGGCGGACGCTGCGGACGCTCGAAGCGCCGGGTTGGACATGGCCATGCTCTGGGCGATGACGTCCGCCAGGCCCAGGCCGCCGGCCTTGGAGATGGAGTCCGCCAACGTATCCACAATCATGGAGCCATAGGTCTTCTCACCCGCGGATGCCGAGGTGCCAGCGCCGGCGGCGGTAGTCTTCTCCAGCCCCTTCAGCATCTGACGCACGAAGATGGACTCGAACTCTTTCGCCGCCTTGAGCAGTTTTGGATCGGGGGCGTCGGGTTTCGCCGCCGCGCCTGCCGAAGTCGCCGAGCCAAGCGCGCCAATGGGGTTCATTGCACGATAATCTCTGCACGAAGCGCGCCTGCGCCCTTCAGTGCTTGCAGGATACTCGCGAGCTCACGCGGCGAGACGCCGAGAGTGGACAGCGACTGAGCGACGTCGGCCAAAGTAGCCGCGCCCTTTACGTAGGTGAGTGCGGGGCCCTTCTCGTTGGCCGCGACATCACTGTTCTGAACCGCCTGGGTTTGGCCGGCAGCAAAAGCGTTGGGCTGGACGACCTGCTTGTTCTCTTGAATCGAGATAGTGATGCCACCCTGGGCGATCGCCACCGGCGAGAGATGAACGTCACCGCCTGCGACGATCGTCCCGGTGCGCTCGTTGATCACTACGCGCGCTGAGGTGACCGGATCGACATCGATGTCCCCCAGCTTGGCGAGGAGCTCCACGGGCTTGTCTTTGAGTTCCGTTGGCGCCGTTACTTCCACCGCGCCGCCGTCAATCGCACGCGCGTTGTCTTTGCCCAGGGCTTTTTGCAGTGCTTCCACCACCCTTTGAGCGGTGCCGAAGTCCGGCGTGCGGAGGGCAAGCGTAACTCGCTCCTTGGCCCAAAAATTGGTCTTGATCTCGCGCTCAACCAAAGCGCCCGTTGGGACGCGGCCGGTCGTGGTCACGTTTTCCTGCACCGAGCTGCCCGAGGCACCCGCCGCCGAAAAGCCGCCTACGACGAGCGGACCTTGGCCGACCGCGTACGTCTTGCGGTCGGCGCCGCGGAGTGGGGTTTGAACCAAGACGCCGCCGCGCAGCGACTTGGCGTTACCCATAGAAGATACGGTGATGTCCAAGCGCGATCCTTCGCGCACGAATGCGGGGATAGTGGCGGTCACGACCACGGCGGCCACATTGCGCAAGCGCGCCTGTTTGGCGTCGATCTGAACGCCCAATCGGCGCATGAGGGAAACGAGGGACTGAAACGCGAACGGCACCGTGATGTCGTCGCCCGTTCCGTTGAGGCCCGTCACCACGCCGTAGCCGACGAGCTGATTGTCGCGCGCGCCGACGATGTCGCACATGTCGCGCAGCTTGTCGGCGCGCGCTACGCCAGAGCTGAACAACAAGGCCAGCGCAAGCGCAAAGGCGGTCAGCTGCCGCAACGCCAGGTCCGAGCGACCAAAACTAGTGTGGCGAGGAGACTTCATGCTCAAAACGGGTTCACGAAGTCCAAAATTTTGTTCAGCCAACCGCGCTCGACCTGGTCGTTGATGTCGCCGCGACCGGTGAACTCCACGCGCGCATCCGCGATCAACGAAGAGTCGATGGAGTTGTCCATCGCGATGTCGGAGGGCCGAATTACGCCCGACACGTACAGGTGATACTCCTCGTGGTTGATCATCACGACTTTGGTGCCCTCGACGAACAGGTCACCGTTGGGCATCTCTTGCTTGACGCGCACGCCGATGGTGGCGGTGAGTGTGCCGGTGCGCTCGGTCTTTCCTGCACCGGCGAAGTCGGCGGAGGACGCCATCTTGATCAAGTTGGACGGGTCGATGTTCGGGTAAGCCTTCTTCATCGCCGGAATCAAGCCCAGCAAGTTGTCCACGCTTGCCGAGCGTGACGTGTCTTTGCTGAGGTTTGTGGTCGCGTCGCCCGAGGCTTGGGCGTTCTCGTTGATCTTGATCATCGCGATGTCGCCGACGCGCAGCGCGCGCGTGTCTTCCAGGTAGCCAGGCTGGGCTTCGCTGTACAGCGAACCGGCGGAGGGTTTGGCGTCGGCACGTGTGGCCGCGTATTCACCCGGGCTGTATTTGCGGTCGCGGGCCGTGAACGGCTGAATATGATTCGGACCGCACGCCGGCAGCAGGCTCGAGCCCACGAGCAGCGCGAACAGAGTCCGGACGGCGAGACGCATCACTCGACCACCTGTGCAGCATCCGTGCTCAACAGCCGTGCCCGCAAAATCCGCTGTGTACTCGCGACGCGGAACAGACCCGTGGCGCCGAGTTCCGTATCTGACATTGCGATCGCCAAAGCCGTGACGCGAGTTTCGCCGTGTTCTATGACGAGATTCACGCGAGTGCCTTTGGCCGCGGTCGGTTGTGTCGCGAGTTCCGTCACCTGGACGACTAGGGTGATCGGCACGCGCAGTACGATGACGTCGTCCTGCATCAGGTCGACGATCGCGGTGAGGGTGAGTTCGCCCACATGTTTGGGGATGCGCGGCAAGTGCGCTTCGCCAACCGTCACACTGGGCGAGGTGACGACGCTACGGTTGAGCTTGGAAGCCTTGAAGTGCACGCCGGCGGGCAAACCGCTGATCAGCTTGGGCGTCAGCGCATCGCGCAGCTCATCTGCCGTCCAGCGCTTGGCGGCGCTCTTCACGCGCAGCGAGGCCGGCATGCGCAATTTTTTCGCGCTATCCCCCGCGGCGTGTAGTTGGTCTTCGACTTCAGCGCGCGAAAGCAGCCGTGAACTGCCGGGCGGCGGCGCAGGGCCCAAATCGAGGCTCGCCAGATCGCCGTCGTCGTAGCCGTCGGACACCTCGCTCAGATGAATGCGCGACGTGTAGATTGTTTGCGACAGCTCGGCGCTCGCCGAGAGCGCGAACGTCGTCGCGAGCACGAATCCGAACAATGAGAGACTGCGCATGAACCCCGTCAACCTTTCATCTGGGTGGCGGCGCGCAGCATGTCGTCAGCCGTCGTGATGACCTTGGAGTTGATTTCGTACGCGCGTTGGGCGCCAATCATCCCCACCATTTCTTCGACGATATCCACGTTCGACTGCTCGAGCGAGCCTTGCATCAGCGTGCCTCGCCCCTCAACGCCTGCCTCGCCGGGCTGCGCTTCGCCGCTGGCCAAGGTGGGCGTGAACAGGTTGTGTCCGGTGGCTTGCAAGCCGTCATTGTTGATGAACGTGTTGACTGTGATGGATCCCAGCGCAGTCGGATTCGTCTCTCCCGGCATCTGCACCGTGACCTGGCCGTTCGATGCGATGGTGATTCCCGTCGCACCCTGTGGAACGGTCAGGGGCGGATCGAGCGGCAGGCCGTCGGGATTGACGATGCGACCAGTGCCGTCGGTTTTCAGCTCGCCGTCACGCGTGTAAGCCAGTGTGCCATCATTCTGCTGTACCGCGAGGAAGCCGTTGCCTTCGATCGCAACGTCGAGCTGACCATTGGTCTGGTTGAGCGTGCCTTCCTCGAACTGGCGAGAGGTAGAGACAACGCGGACGCCGGTGCCTAATTGCAGGCCGGTCGGGTTCATCGTGCTTTGGCCGGTAGGAGCACCGGCGGCACGCACCTGTTGGTAGAGCAGGTCTTCGAAGTCGACGCGCTGCTTCTTATACCCAACGGTGCTGCCGTTCGCGATGTTGTTCGAGATCGCCTCGAGATGCGTTTCCTGAGCCGCCATCCCGGTGGCAGCGATGTTGAGCGATCGAAACATGGAACCTCCGCTCGGTTACAAAGCAACACCGATGCCAACTACCGGCCCGTGATGAACGCTCGTAAATTTCCCCTAGATTGTGCAGGTACACGTGCGTGAAGCGCTCCGCGTGGCAAACGCCTGTCGGCCGGCGTCAGGGGATTGGCTCTACGCGCCGCTAATACCAGAAGCGCCACTCATGCCCGCTTCACCGACGGCCACGTCCCCGCCCATGCCGCCTTCGCCCGCAGCGCCGCCGGCTCCCGCGTCGCTCGTAGCGCCGCCGGCTCCCGCGTCTGAGTTCACGAGCATGCCCGTCATCGTTCCCAAGCCGCTGCTGCCGCCGGTGCTCGCGCTGCCGCTCGTGCCACCCGTGCTGTTGTCGTCAACCGTCATGGTGTGTGTGCACGTGCCTTGGACGCAGCCGTCGCCAATCGGGCAATCGGTCACGCGATAGCAAACGTTGCCGCTCGAGCAGCCCGAACTACCCAGGAACAGCGCCTGGCCCACGGTGAACAGCGCAATGGCGCCCAGCGCAAGCGTGACCGGATGGTGTTTGGTGCGGCTCATGCTCTCACAGCCCCAGCTTGATTCCTGCTGAAAATAGGATCCAAATCAACGGCCCGGTGCTCGGCAAATCCGCGCCCACCGGCAGCACGGAAAACGACGGCTCCAGGTACAGACCGGCGCGTTTTCCCAGCGGAATCACCACGGTTGCACCAGCACTGCCGCCGAACAACGTCTCCGGCGTCACCACGCCAATAACGCCCGCATACGCGCCGACATTGTGCGAGATCCAACGCTCATAGCGCGCCTCGCCACCAAAAGTCGCGCGCTTCTCGACCTCCGTAAACGCACGGAATCCCAGCGCATCCGCCTCGTTCTCGTCGTCCCGCAAGTCAATGCCAGTAGAGATACGAAGCCTGGCCCTTCGCCATCCAAGCTTGCCAGTGCCGGAATCTCCGCCCTCGAGCCCGCTACCAATGCCGAAGTCCCCGTCGACTAGGTAACCTTCAGCACGTGCCCGCTTTGCCATAAGCATGGCGCAGCAAAGCGCCGAAACGCTGACGCCAATGCGCAGAGCCCATAAATTTACCGCGCTTCGTACTAGATTCCGCACTGCCTTGCTCCGAGCCATCGCAAGAGTCGGGCCAGCGCGCGTCCCCTCTCTCTGTCGGCGCCCCCTAGCCCGCGCGAAGCAGGCCAGCCGCCTCTCGGTCTCCCTCGCTCGCTCTCCTCCGGGTGCGCGCGCAGCGTCGCACGCCACGCCTTAGCGTGCGCGAAGCAGTTCAGTCGCATGCCCGGAAACAACACGAGCGAGAAGTCTTGGAAGACCCCCCGTCGGGGATCACGAAGCGCGTCAGATCACGATCTGCCATTGAAACGCAGACGCGCGAGAGCCGGCGAGACCGGAGAACTACTGTTTCAACCGCCGCGATAGACGCACGACGTCAACAGCAGCCACATACGAGACCAAAACTCTCACGCAGCCTTCGGCCCGATACGCTTACGCTTCAACATCTCAACCAGCGTCGTCCTGTTGAGCCCCAAGAGCGTAGCCGCCTGCTTCTTATTCCACTTGGTCCGTTCCAGTGCCTGGCGGATCAATTGATTCTCGAAAGACTCGACGGCGTTGCGGAGATCGATGCCGGTGTCGGGCAGACGTGGAGTGATGCGCTTTTCGGTGCCGAGGCCGCACACGCGCTGCGGAAGGTCGCGCGGCTCGATGGTGGTGCCGGCGCACAAGAGGACCGCGCGCTCGATCGTGTTCTCGAGCTCGCGCACGTTGCCCGGCCACTGGTATTCGGCCAGGAGCTGCGCTGCGGCGCGCGAGATTTCGAGACCCGAGCCTTTGGCCATCCGCTCTTTGGCCTTAACTAAGAAGTGTTGTGCCAAGAGCGGCACGTCTTCGCTGCGCTCGCGCAGGGCGGGCACGGCCAGGTGAATCACATTGAGGCGGTAGTATAAGTCTTCGCGGAACGTCCCGGCCAACACCGCGCTCTCCAAATTCACGTTCGTGGCGGCGACGATGCGCACGTCGGCTTTGAGCGTGCGGTTGTCACCCACCGGGGAATACTCGCGAGCTTGCAGTACGCGCAACAGTTTGACCTGTAAAGACAGGGGCATCTCGCCGATCTCGTCCAAGAACAGCGTGCCGCCTTCGGCCAGCGCGATGCGTCCGACCTTGTTGGCGTGCGCACCGGTGAACGCGCCGCGGGCGTGGCCGAACAGCTCACTCTCGAGCAGTGCTTCCGGGATCGCGCCGCAGTTGATGGCGACGAACGGCTTGCTCGAACGCTGGCTCTGCTTGTGCACGGCTTTGGCGACGAGCTCCTTGCCCGTGCCGCTTTCGCCCGTGATGAGGATGGTGCACAGCGTGTCGGCAACGCGATCGATGACACGGTAAACATCGACGAGCGAGTCGGATAAACCGACCACGCCTTGCATGCTGCTCGGTAGTACGCGCGGAGCGTCGCTCAGCGCGATCTCTCGGCCGAGCATGCTTTCGCCGATCGTCTCTTCACCACTCAAGTCCTCACTGCCGAGCTCATCGCTCTCGAGCGCGCTCGCGTTGAGCTCGTCGTGGATGATTTCGACCGCGTCCGCGGCAGCGGGTGCAGTCGACGGATAAACGCCCGAGATGTACTCCTCGTCAGCGAACTCACCGAATCCTGCAGCGCCGTTATCGAGTGTTGAGTGATCCATGTTGCTTCCTTCCCGTCCTCTGTGCGGAGGGTCCTAAGCAACCACCGGGCCAACTGTCGACGCGCTGGCGATCTAGCGTTGATCTCTTGGCGCTTCTTGATCACACGCTGAAACGCCTACATAAGCCGCGGATTGGCCCCTCAGGTCAGCGCTGACCCACCACGCCCGCAGCCGATTTCCCGAAACGCCGTAAAACAGGCGCCCGTCCCGCTGGGTGCCCGCGCACCCCAGGGGGGTCGAATGGACCCCAGGTGTGGTTTCTCCGGCTTCGGTAGCCATGAACGGAGCCCAAAACAGAACCTTGAGCGAAAAATTTGAGTCGTTCCCGGCTAGGTACGGGTGGTCGCGTCGGAGGTTACAGAAGCTGGCACGCCCCGTGCTGAGAGTTCCCGCATGGCGGACCTCTTCGCCTCTATCCAACCACTGCACGCGGCACTCGACTACCACCTGGAGCGGCACTCCGTTCTGGCGTCGAACGTCGCGCACGTCGACACGCCCGGCTACAAGCCGAATGACTTGGCGCGTGTAGATGCGACGGATGGACCGAGCTTTGAAGGGGTGATGGGCGTGGTCATGCAGCGCACGAACGAGGCGCACATGAGCCTAGGCAACGAAGGCACCGCAGATATCGAAGGCCGCACTTTCCAGGACCTTTCCGCAGGTATGGGCAACGACGGCAACTACGTTTCCCTCGACCGTGAAGCCGCCAAGGTGGCCTCCAATCAGATTCGTTACGACGTGGTCTCGGCGATTGTCTCCGCCGAATTACGCTGCATGCATTTCGCTGCTACGGACGCCAAGGGCTGAGCCTACATGAAAGCTCAACACCCACACTGCTCGAAAGGGATGTGACTCATGCTCGGTGTGTTTAGTGCGATGGAAGTAGCGGCCTCGGGGCTCTCGGCCGAGCGCACGCGGATGAACACGGTGGCTTCGAACCTGGCCAACGCGCGTACCACCCGCACCGCAGCTGGCGGCCCGTATAAGCGTTTGGACCCAGTTTTCGAGGCAATTGGGCTCGACGAATCGACCGGGGTGATGGCCAACCAGGGCGGCGTCTCCAAGGTCAAGGTAGCGAGAATCCAGGAGGATACGCGTCAGGGCATGATGGTCTACGAGCCGGGCCACCCCGACGCGAACGCCCAAGGTTACGTCGAATACCCGAACGTCAACGCGGTCGAAGAGATGGTCAACATGATCACCGCCTCCCGCGCCTACGAAGCCGGGGTGACGACTATCGACACGGTCAAAGCGATGAGTCGCTCGGCCTTGGACATCGGTAAATAGGCTAAATGCTTCCGATCGACGGCAATGGGATCTCGATGCTCGCGCCGCACGCGCGGCTTGAGCTCGATCCCACACCGCCGGTCAAAGAGGTCTCCAAGGCGGACGCTGCCGGTGGCGCCCTATTCGAGGACTTACTGAAGAACGTCGTCGGCCAAGCCAACGACAGCATCAACAACGCGGAGGCCGTCGGTAAGGAATTCGCGGCCGGAACGCGCGATGACATTCACGGCACGATGCTTGCGCTGAGCAAGGCGGACATCGAGCTCAGGCTGGTCGGCAACATCCGGAACAAGGTCGTCGACGCCTTCTATGAGCTCTGGCGAATGCAGATCTAGGCAGATTTAAGGACCCCTGAACGACCATGCCCGAAAAAGCGCGCGCGTTTCTGAAGCAGCTGACTGACTTCTGGGCCAGCCTTCCTACGCCCAAGCGCATCGCGCTCGTGTTCTTCACGACGGCAGTTTTGGTTGGCGTATCGCTGCTCTCGGTGCTCGAGTCTCGGGACCACTTCGCGACGCTGTACAGCGAACTCAGCACCGAAGATGCCGCGCAAATAGTCGAGAAATTGAAGACCGCGCAGGTTCCGTACCAGCTCGAAGCGAATGGCACGGTGATTCAAGTGCCCGAGGAAAAGGTCGCGGGCATGCGTCTGGAACTCGCGGCGGGCGGCTTGCCACGCGGCGGCAGCGTGGGCTTCGAGATTTTCGACCGTTCGCGCATCGGCGCGACGGAATTCGAGCAAAATATCAATCTTCGCCGGGCTTTAGAAGGCGAGCTGGCGCGTTCCGTGATGAGCGTGGACGGCGTCAAGAACGCGCGCGTGCATTTGGTCTTGCCTGAACACCGGTTGTTTGCCGCGCGCGAGGAGAGCGCGTCAGCATCGGTCGTCGTAAAGCTGACAAATTCAGCCAACTTCGGGCGTCGTGAGGTCGCCGCGGTCGTGTACTTGGTGTCCATGGCGGTGCCAGGTTTGAACAAGGACCGCGTGTCGGTGGTGAGCACCGAAGGTGTGACACTGCACCGTCCGAACTCTGACGCTGCGGGCGGCGGAGATCTGGCGGGCGAGGGCGAAGAACAGTCGCGCGTGATCGCTTCGCAGCTCGAGGGTGACGCCCAGGCTCAGCTGGAGCGCGTCGTGGGCCCCGGCAACGCCGATGTGCGCGTGAACGTGGAGCTGAATTCGTCCGCCAAAGAGCGCACGGAGGAGCTGTACGAACCGTCCAAGACTGCCCTGCGCAGCGAGCACACGACCCAGGAGGTAACTGGTACGGCCGAAGCGGGCGTTGCCGGTGTGCCCGGCGCCAAGTCGAACCTACCCGACGCCAAGGAGGGCGAGGCGGCCGAGGAAGCGCCTGCCGCGGGTGGTGGCGGCCTGCGTAAGAGCCAGACCCGCAACTGGGAAGTTCAGCGCATCACCCAGAAAACGACCACGCCGCCCGGCGAAATCCGTCGCCTGAGCGTGGCGGTGGTGTTGAACGGTCGCTACGAGAAACACGGCGAAAAGTCGGTGTTCGTGCCCCGCTCCGCCGATGAGGTGCAGGCCATGGCCGCCATCGTTAAGCACGCGGTCGGCTTCAACGCCGAGCGCGGCGACGACGTGGAACTACGCGCGGTTCAGTTCGCGCGCTTGGACGCGGGCGACGACGTGGCCGTCAACGATCCCTTGGCTAAGTATCGACGATACTTGCCGTTTGCGGTCGCCGGCCTGCTCGGTCTGCTGCTGCTCACGTCGGTCATCATGGTTTGGCGCCGCAGTAAGGCGAAGAAGAAGGCGCAAGCCTTGGCAACTCCGGAGTTGGCTGCGGGTCAGCTTGGGGGCCTCGTTGGCGGCGGCGATGCGGTCTACCAGCTCGGTACTGAGCAAGCGCGTGCGCACTTGCTCGAGGAAGCACCGAACACCGACGAGATCCGCGCTCGCGCCTTGGAGCTCGCGGCAAAGGATCCGGCAACCGCGGCGGTCGTGCTCCGCCGCTGGCTGAGTGTAGGTAGTCCTGCGCTCGGGTCCGCCCCGACGCCCGCCGAGTAAGTCTCACTCCGGCACAACTCTCGCATGAGTGTTGTCGACGTGATGGAGTTGAGCGGTCCTGAGAAAGCGGTCTTGATGCTCTTGTCTTTGGACGAGGCGACCGCCACACCGATCCTGAGCGAGCTGGACCCAGCGGATGTTCGCAAGCTGCGCGAGGCTGCGTCCAACATGCGGGCGGTTCCCGCCACCGCTCTCGAGCACGTCTACGCGGAGTTCATCCAGCAGACCAAAGAGGCGGTCGCAGTGCCCCGCGGCGGCGTCCGCTACTTGCGCCGGCTTGCAGGCCGCGCGCTCGGCGAGGCGAAAGCCCAGGAGATCTTCGTCGATCAGGAGCAAAGCGCGCTTGAGCGTTTAGCCGCCGCAGAGCCAGCGGCCATCGCCTCGGTGATGGAGAACGAGCACCCGCAGTTGGTGGCCGCGATTCTCTCGCAGCTGGACAACGAGAAGGCGGCGCGCGTGCTGGAGAACTTGCCCGAAGCCGGTCGCGCGCAGGTGCTCGAGCGCCTGGGCACGATGACCGAAATCCCGTCCGCGCTCTTGGAAGAGGTGGCGACCGCGTTGTCGGCCGAGCTGCCGACGTCCCAGGCGGACACCGTGCGGACGGTGGATGGCATCGCACGGTCTGCCGCATTGGTGCGTCGCATGGGTCGCGAAACCGGTGAAGCCTTGCTCGGCGTGCTCGAAGAAGGCAACCAAGAGCTCGCGGTTGAGATCCGCCGCGCCATGTACACCTTCGAGGATCTCGGGGTGCTGGACGCGCGCGCGCTGCGCTCGCTGCTCGAAGCAGTACCGGTCGAGAAACTCACCATGGCCATGAAGACGGCCTCGGAATCGCTCCGCAATCACATCTTTACCAGTATGTCCAAGCGCGCCGCCGAGCGCATCAAGGAAGACATGGAAGTGATGGGTGGCATTCGCTTGGCCGACGTCGAAGCGGCGCAGCGCGAAATCGTCGAAGTCGCGCTGCGGCTCGACGCCGAGGGCACCATCTCACTAGAGAGCAAGAGTGCGGTGGTTTGAAGCCGGCTCAGGCCGGAAGAGTGAGGGCGAGCCTTTGGCTGAGGGCCCGCGCAAAGTGCAATTCGCGAGCGTGACCAACCCGCGCGTGCGCGCGCCATCGTGGTTGCCCTCTGCACGGGGTCGCGCGCGGAAAAATTCCGAGCCGCCGCCCGGGCCGCTGCCCAGCTTGCGTCCGCCACCGCTGCCCAGCGAATTCGTGGACGCGATTCGGCAAGAGCTAGAACCGGAACGCGCCTCGCGTCCGCCGCGCGCTTCGGAGATGCCAGCGCGTATGCCGTCAGTCCCGCCGGCCGCCGCCGATGCTCCCGAGCCGATCGTGATCGTCGACCCGCATGCGACGGCCGCGTTCGAAGAAGCGGTGGAGCTGTTGGTTCTCGAGCGTTCGCGCGTGTTGGAGCAGACCGCGAGCCAGCTCGGGGAGCTCGCGACGATCATCGCGCGCCGGGTGATTGCCCACGAAATTTCGCTCAATCCGAACGTTGTGGCGGGCCTCGTGAACGAGGGCTTGGCCGCGCTGGGCGCGCATGACCGTGTTTTGGTGCGCGTCGGTCGTTCGTTCGCGGAGTCGTGCGCGAAGCTCAGCACGCGCCTTTCGGATCGTGGGGCGCATGCCGAGGTGCGCTTAGACGAGAGTTTGCCGGACTACGGCTGCGTGGTCGAAACCGAGCTCGGTCGCGTGGATGAATCGATCGAAACTCGTATTTCGACGTTGCTGCAAGCCTTGAAGCCGGACTCTGACGCTCCGGAAGGCGGCTCGCGCTGATGCTGGAGCGACTCCTCGAGCGCTGTCGGACGGCTCCGGTGCACGCGCCGGAAGGCGTCGTGCTGGACGTCGTCGGTTTGATCGTGGAAGTGGGCGGTTTGCGCGCTGCGGTGGGCGATGCGCTGGCCGTGGAAGGCGAAAGCGGCGCTCGGCTCGAGATCGAAGTCGTGGGCTTTCGCGCGGGAAGACTACTCACTACGCCGCTCGGCGCGCTGTCTGGCGTCCGACCGGGCGCGCGCGTGATTCGTTTGGAGCGCGGCGCCACCGTACCGGGTTCGTTCACTCTGTTGGGCCGCGTCGTGGATTCGTTCGGCCGCCCTTTGGATGGCGGACCATCGATTCAAGCGGAGCGCGCTTGTCCTGTGAATGCTGCGCCGCCGCCGGCGTTCACGCGGATGCCAATCAAAGAGCCGTTTCGCACCGGAGTGCGCGCTTTCGATGCGCTGCTACCGCTGGGCGTCGGACAACGCATGGGCATCTTCGCCGGCGCCGGCGTGGGAAAGAGCACGCTGCTGGGCATGATTTGCCGCTCGTCACAGGCCGACGTGAACGTGATTGGTCTGGTCGGCGAGCGCGGACGAGAGCTCAACGACTTCATTCGCAACTCGCTCGGTCCCGAAGGGCTCGCGAAATCCGTGGTGGTTGCGGCGACCAGCGACATGCCACCGCTGGTGCGGGCGCGCGGCGCGGAGTCAGCTACCGCAATCGCAGAATACTTCAGAAATCAGGGCAAAAGTGTGCTTCTGGTGATGGATTCGGTGACGCGCTACGCGATGGCGTTGCGTGAAGCCGCGCTCGCAGCGGGCGAGCCGCCCGCGACGAAGGGTTACCCACCGTCGGTCTTCGCCGCCTTGCCGCGCCTGCTGGAACGCGCCGGTACGGGGCCAGGTGTGGGTGTGATCACCGCCCTGTACACGGTGCTCGTCGAAGGTGATGATTTGAGCGATCCGATCGCGGACACCGTGCGCAGCATCTTGGACGGGCACGTCGTGCTCTCCCGCTCGCTGGCGGAGAAGAATCACTTTCCCGCGATCGACGTGTTGCAGAGTATCTCGCGTCTGGCGCCTGAGATTTCCAGCGAAGGCAATATGCGTGCGGCCGGCTTGGTGCGCGAGATGATGTCCTCCTATCGCGAAGCGCAAGACTTGATTCAGGTAGGGGCGTACTCCGCAGGTAGCGATGCGCGCGTCGATGTCGCGATCGCGGCGTTGCCGCACATCGAAGCATTCCTGAAGCAACGAGTGAACGAGAGTTCAACCATGGAAGAAGCTCACCGGAAGCTTGCCCTGCTCGCCCAGATGCGTGAACGAGGTCTTCGCAAATGAGCGCCCGACGGCAACGAATCGAGAAGGTCGTAGCGCTCCGCGGCAAAGAGCTGGACAAGCGCGTGGTTGAGCTCAGTCAGCAGAAATCTCGCGAGGAAGCCGCTCGTTTGGCCGCCGAACGCGAGCGCGAAGAGCTGCTTCGCGCCTCCGAGAGTCGGATGAAGTTGGCCGAGGCGCCGATCAGCGCCAACGAATGGGTGGAGGCCAACGAGTGGCTGCGCACGCGGGAGGCTCAGGCGGAGATCGCCGACACGCAGGCCGCCAAAGCGCGCGCTGGGACCGAACGCGCGCGGGCGCATGTCCTACACGCGCGCACCGACTTGAAGAAGCTCGAGGTTCTGTCGACGCGCATCGAGACCGAAGAGCGCACGCACCGCGATCGGGCTGAACGTCGGCTCGAAGACGAAATCGCCGCGTTGCGTTTTGCTGCTGACCGGAGCCGCGAAAGCAAGTGAGCGACATCTCGACCGGCCTCAAAGGCGGCCTCGCGCCTCACGCGCACGAACGCGCGGACGACGAAAAAACCACGCTCGACCAGGCGCAGCGTTGGGCCTCGTTGCTCGGTGCCCAATTGGCAGCGACTGCTGTCAAAACCCTCACTCCGGCTAGCAGCGATACGACGTCCGGTTGGCACTCCGGTGCCGGGGATCTGACACCCTCGAATGCCTCGCAAGGAAGCAACACGGTCGCTGTCGGTGGCGCCGCTGTGGGTGAAGGCGGCGCCGCGGATCCAACCGAAAATCGCATGATTGTTCGCGTAGATGGCGGTGATCTGGGCGAAGTGGCGCTGGTTGTGGACCGCAAAGACGGCGCCATTCGCGTGACGATCAGCGCCGGTGACGCCGGGGCGGAAGCCGCGCTGGGCTTGGAGCGCGCCGGGTTGATGGCAGCGCTGCAGAGTCATGGAATTACCGTTGATTCCGTCAATGTGGTGCGCGCCAACAACTTCGGCACCGTTCTTGCTCCAACACGCTCGAATGCAGCGCAGCGCACTCGTGAGGCCACAGAGGCCGAGTCGAAAGACGACGAGCACACGCGGCGTCGCTTGGCTCGAAAACTGAATCTCATCGGTTAAGAACATGGTTGATCCCATCTCCAGCTCAACGTCCGCCGCGCAAGACGCGGCGACGTCTGCCGCGCAAAGCTCGACCCTCAGCGGTGCGCTCGGTACGAATTCCTCGCTCGGCGAACAGGACTTCTTGAAGTTGCTGGTCGCGCAGCTCAAAAACCAGGATCCGCTGGCGCCGCAGGACAACTCGCAGTTCGTCGCCCAGCTGGCGCAGTTCTCTTCACTGCAAGCGGCGATGGGCACGAACACTCGTCTCGACACCATCAGCAGTCAGAATCAAGGCACCGCCAATAGCGATGCCATCAACTTGGTGGGCAAGAGGGCGACAGTGAAGGGGAGCTTGCTCACCGCACCTGGCTCCGGCCAAGCGGTGCCGATCAACTTCACTCTGGCTGCCGACGCGGCGACCACTAACGTTTCTGTTCAAGACAGCACCGGCAAAGTGGTGCGCACGATTCCGATCGGTTCGCGCAAGGCCGGCATCATCAAGACGTCTTGGGACGGCCGCGACGACCAAGGCAATGTCATGCCGGCCGGCACCTACGCCGTCAGCGTGCAGGCGACGTCAGCCGCAGGCGGAGCCGTCTCCGTCGCTCAGGAGACGACGGGGACTGTTACGTCCGTCGCCTTCGACAAAGGTTACCCAGTGCTCGCACTGGATAATGGAATGCAAGTTCCAGTTTCTGACCTCATAGAGGTTGATTCTTCTTCTCCCAATCCAAACCCATAAATATCAACGACACTCGGCTCTTCATAGGAGGGCTCCATGACGGTTCTGTCTGCAATGAACTCGGGCGTTTCAGGCCTACAAGCGGAGAGCGATGCTCTCGGCATCGTGGGCGACAACATCGCGAACGTGAACACGGTGGGCTTCAAGTCCCAACGCGCCGTGTTCGAGGACGTTCTCGGTCACTCCATCCTCGCTGGCACCTCTTCCGGCCTCCCCGGCTCGGGCGTGAAAGTCGGCGACGTACAGCAAATGTTCACGCAAGGCACGCTCTCCAACACCGGTGTCGCCACCGACGTTGCCTTGAACGGCGACGGCTTCTTCGTCGTCAAGGGCGCGGTCGACGGCGTGAGCTCGAATTTCTACACCCGGTCCGGTGAATTCAGCATCGACAAGTCCGGCAACCTTGCCAACGCGGACGGCTTGAAAGTCCAGGGTTACCAGGCAAACGGGGACGGCACCTTTGCGGCGTCGGTTTCGAACGTAACGGCACCCACGGCCGCTTTGCCCGCGAAGGCCACCGCCGCTGCCTCTGTCACCGCGAACATCGACTCGGCCGCCACCGTGCCCGCGTTGCCGTTCGACGCTCAGGACCCGGCGAACACCTCCAACTTCTCCACCACGATGTCGGTCTACGACTCGCTCGGTAACGCTCATACCCTGAACGTTTACTTCGCGAAGACCGCGGACAACACGTGGGACTACCACGCGCTCGTTCCAGGGGCGGACCTGAATCCGCCGGCCGCCGGCAACGCGGAGGTCGGCACGGGCTCGCTCGCGTTCACGAGCAATGGCGCGCTGGACACCGTCACTACGGGCACTGCGATCAGCGCGAGCTTCGCGGGCGCCACCGCCAACCAAGCCATCTCGCTGAACTTCGGCACGCCGATCTCGGGGGGCGGCACGGGCCTCGACGGCACCACGCAATTCGCGGGCTCCTCGAACGTTTCGAGCCAATCCCAAGACGGTTACGCCTCTGGCGACTTCTCCGGCGTTTCGATTGACGGCTCCGGCGTAGTCACTGGCCTATACACGAACGGCCAGAAGGTGGCGATGTCGCAGCTTGCGATCGCCAAGTTCCGCTCCAACGACAACTTGGGACGGGCTGGTGACAACCTCTGGATCGACACGCGCGACAGCGGCACGGCGGCTCTCGGTACTGCCGGTAGCGGTGGCCGTGGTGCAACCACAGGTGGCGCGCTGGAAGGCTCGAACGTGGATCTCGCGACGGAGTTCGTGAGCATGATTCAGCATCAACGCTCGTTCTCCGCCAACTCGAAGACGATTACGACCGCCGACGAAATGCTCCAAGAGCTGATCAACATCAAGCGCTGATAGTTCAGCGTTTGAGTTGACGGCCGCAGCTCCAGATAGGATGCGGTTATGGACGAACAGGGCGCTGATCATGGTCAGGCCCCGGTGGAGAAGAAGAAGGGTAAGGGTCCCCTCATTGGCATCATCATCGCTGCTGTACTCGTCGTGGGTGCAGGCGCTGCTGGTGCGGTGATGGGGCCTAAATTCTTCGCGAAGCCGGCCCCCCAAGCACAGAAATCTGCCGACGAGGCAGAGTCCGCAGACGACAAGTCCGCGGGCGACGATAAAGCCGCCGAGGCAGACGACAAACCGTCGGACGACTCGGCTTCGGATGGAGACGAGAAGCAGGTCGAACACAAGGCCGGCTCAGGTGAGGTGAAAGAGGTCACGAACCTCAGCCCCATCGTCGTCGACACGCGCTCGGCCGACGGCCAGATACGCCATCTGAAAATCGCGCTCTCGATTGAACACCCAGAAACGTTCAAAGAGGCGGAGTTCAAATCTTATGTTCCGCGTGCCCGCGAGGCAGCCATTTGGTACCTGCGTACGCATGATTTCGAAGAGCTGTCGGCGCCCAAGAATTTCGACAAGCTCCGAAAAGATCTCAATGATAACATCATCAACGCGGTCGGTAGGAAGCGCGCCCGGCGTGTCCTGATCACGGATTTCGTTGCGCAATGAACGCAGAGCGAGACAGCTTGCATGCCGGTCCCAAGTCGCTGCGTGCGGCTCCTCGCCTCAGCGATCCAGTTCAACAAGGGAAACTCAAGCGCGTCGACCTCACCGGGCGTGAGCGACATCTGCGCGGCGCCATGCAGGCCATGGCTCACGTGGCCCAGCGCTTCGCGCGCTCGGCGCGACGGACCCTGCCGTTCTTGGTGAAGCGCAAGGCGCGCGTCGTGCCGGAAGCGGTCGCCATCGTGGACCTCGGTGCAGACCGCATCGTGGAGAACGGACCTATTTACGAACTAATCCTGGGCACTCCGGGCGGGCCGGCCTGGGGCCTGATGACACTCAACACGGACGCCATCGGCGTGGTGCTGGAGGGGGTGCTGGGCGGCGGCGACAGCGGTGGCGCCAGCGGGCTCGGAGCGGACCTGACGCTCGCCCAAAGTGCGCTGGTGGGTCGCGTCACGCGAGCCCTGGCCGATGATTTTGCGGAGGCGGTGAAGGCGGAGGTGGGTATTGGGCTCCTCCTTGAAGTGCAACACAGCGTTGCCCGCGGCGATGAGCGCGAAGCCAATTTCCCCGATGGCCTGAGCGTGGATTGCGTGTTCGACGGCGTGGCGGGCGGAGCGCGCATCACGATCGCGATCGGCGCGGAAGCGCTGGAATCCGCAGCGCGTGAGAATGACCCTCCAGCGACGCAAGCCGGGGACCCGCGCATGGCCGAGGCCCTGGCCGACGTGCCGGTGGAAATCGTCGCCCAACTGGGCAGCGTGCGGCTCGGTTTGCGCCGCGTGCTCTCGCTGCAAGCTGGGCAAGTCTTGCGCTTGGACACCGCGGTGGACGACCCGGTCAGTGTGCGCGTGGCAGGGGTGACCAAGTTCGTCGGCGTGCCCGTGATCTCACGAGGCCAGCTCGCCGTCGAAATTCGGGGTCGGCACGAAGATTGAAGAGAGCGGGGGTATGAGTGACGCCAGCGCC
>JBDTJC010000409.1:0-6701 GCA_039936055.1 Polyangiaceae bacterium
CTCAACGTGGATGATTGCCAATGCGGCTACACGGCAATCTCGCGTGGCGCGCTCCTGCGCTTGCCGCTCTCGGATCTGTGGCCGCGCTTCGGCTACCCGAATGACCTGCTGTGTATGCTGGCCTCGCGCGGCCTGTCCGTGGCGGAGGTGCCCGTGCGCCCCGTGTATGCGGGTGAGCAGAGCGGGGTGCGCTTTTGGCACGCCCTCACGATCTTACTCTTGATCGCGCGCCGCTCGGTGCGCGAGCGCCCGGTGCGCCGCGCGTTGTCCTCAGGCGCGGATAGCCCGATCGACGATCTGCTCAGCGAAGCGGAGTGAGTGCTCGAGATCGAAGCACTCGTCCAGCTCCTGGGCTGAGAGCTTCTGCGAGACGTCCGCGTCGGCTCCGAGGAGCACGCGGAATTGACCTTCGCCTTGGAACGCTGTCATCGCGTTGCGTTGCACCAGCACGTAGGCTTCTTGGCGGCCCAGGCCCTTACCAATCAGCGCCAATAGAATGGCTTCGCTGAAGAACAAGCAGCCGCTGCGGTCCAGGTTTCGCTGCATGTTTTCCGGGTAAACCACCAAGCCTTCGACCAGCCCAGTGCAGCGTTCGAGCATGAATCCGAGCGTGCTGGTCGCGTCCGGAGCCAGCATGCGCTCCACCGACGAGTGCGAGATGTCGCGCTCGTGCCAAAGCGCGACATTCTCGAGCGCGGGAGTCAGCGCGCCGCGCACGACACGCGCCAGGCCACACAAATTCTCGCTCAACACGGGGTTGCGCTTGTGCGGCATGGCGCTGGAGCCTTTTTGACCGACCGAGAAACGCTCTTCGGCTTCAGCTACTTCACTGCGCTGCCAGTGACGCACGTTGGTCGCGAAGCGCTCGATGCCCGCCGCTAGCAACGCTAGCGCCGAGAAGAAGCTCGCGTGGCGGTCGCGCGCGACGACCTGCGTCGACACGGTTTCCGCGCCCAGTCCCAAGCTGGACAGCGCGCGCTCCTCCAGCTCCGGGGAGAGGTGCGCGTACGTCCCGACCGCGCCCGCGATTTTGCCGACCGCAATTTCCTGACGTGCGCGCGACAGGCGCAGCCGCCCGCGCTTGATTTCGGCCAGATGCCCAGCCAGCACGATGCCGAAGCTCACCGGCTCGGCGCTGATGCCGTGCGAGCGGCCAATCTGCGGGGTCTTCACGTGCTCTTTGGCGCGCGCGGCCAACGCGGCGATCAATGCATCCGTGCGCTCGAGTAGTAGGTCCGCGGCGCGCGCGAGCTGAATCGCGAAGCTCGTGTCGAGCACGTCACTGGAGGTCATGCCGCGGTGCAGCCAGCGCGCGGGTTCACCGGCGAGTTGTTCCACGTGCGTCAAGAACGCGATCACGTCGTGGCGCGTCGTGCGCTCGATCTCATCGATCTTGCTCGGATCCAGGGCGATGTTTTTTGCGCGAATGCTGGCCGCGGTCCCCTTCGGCACGAGCCCCTCAGTCTCCATCGCTTGGCAGGCGGCCAACTCGACGTCGAGCCAGATGCCGTAGCGGGTTTTGTCGGACCAGAGCTCTGCGAATGCCTTGGGCGTGTAGCGCGGAATCATCTCGGGCCGTGCCTAACAGAGGCCGGCCCCTGCGGCTAGGAGGACGCTGGTTTTCTCGACGGCCGCCCCCGCGCAACCAGCGTTTCTCCCTAGAACCCGCCCCGAGCAGTCGCGTTTCTCGGTGCGCTGCTGCGGAGTCTTGGCGTCGGCGTCGAAGTGGTTTGAGCCAGCTCAGAGCACCTGGCCTACGGCGGACCAATTGGCGTTGCGGGCGTCTTCGTTTGCGGCCGTGAGTGTACAAGGCGTACTGTTGCGCACTCGGCTGATCAGCGTGATGCGACTGATGTTCGCGGCCGAGTCCACCCGTTGGTAAGCGAACGTGTCGTCCGGACCCCAGGCTGGGCGCTCGTTGCTCAACGCGTCACCGACCGGCGTCACGCGCTGGCCACTGCAGACCTGGCTGCTAACCGTTGACGAGGCCGTCCAGATCCCACTCCCTGGGTCGGGGTTCGCACCCACGCCACACTGCGCGAAGTAGGCGATTTCGTTGCCTTGCGGCGAAGCCGACGGTCCCTTGATGGTGGTCGTCGTGTTCCCGATGACGTTCCTGAAGTTCGTCCCGTCTACGTTCACCGCATCAATCTCGTTGTTGCGATCGAACACGAGCTGGTCGTTGCCGATGAAGCGCGGCGAAAAGTAGGCGTTGAAGTCGTCCAATCCGGTCGCAACCAGCGTCTCTTGCGAGCCATCTGGCTTGATGGTGTAGACGGATGCGCCGCTGTGGAACGCAATCATTTGGCCATCGGCGGAGAAGCTCGAATTATCAGCACTTTCCGGCCGATGAGTGACCTGAGTGATTGTGCGACTTGCCAGATCCATCACGTAAATTTGCATTGAACCGCTGCGATCGGAAGTGAAAGACAACGAGCCACCGGCGGGCGAGAAGTACGGCTCTTGTTCGACAGAGGCGTCCGTCGTCAACCGCGTCAGCTGCGTCCCATCGGGACGAATCACGTAAACGTCGCGGTTGAAGTCCGCCGCATCGGAATCGAAGGCAATCCAAGCGTCGATCGACGACGAGCACGAATCACCCGCCACGGTTCCCCCGGCGCCTGCACTCGGTGCTGCGGCCGCTCCGGCGAAGTGATTGTTGGCTCCACCCGCTGCCGGATTGCCCGATCTGACGCCCCCCGCCCCCGCCTGCGCCGTTGTCAGGTCGCCGCCGACGGATGCTCCACCGCAGGCACCCAACCCCGCGACCAAGCCGACGAGTAATGCCGTCCTTTTCATCTTCACTCCCTTCGCTTTCTGACAACCATGAGTAGCCGTCGGCCACGCCTTTTTACGAACGCTGACACCGAAATCTCAACGAACTATTTGGCGTAGCTCCAACACGTGTGCCGAGTGCGGATACGCGCGCTCGAAGCTCGCCAAGCCTGCGCGTGCCTGCTCGGTTTCGCCCATCGCCTGCAACGCCTTGATCGCGATCACCTCGCGCTCCTGCGCCAAATTCCCATTGGGAAATGTCTGGCGGTGCTGTGTGGCGAGCGCGAGCGCAGTCGCGGGGTCCGCCTTCAAAGCCGAATTGGCCCGCTGCAACAACGCAATCTCAGCTGCCAGCGGCGTGCTGGACGCGGGCGCAGTATCGAACGTCGCCGCAGCCGGGGCACCGACCGCCGCCAGCGGCGCAGATCTGTTTGGGACCTCGGGACTCGTAGCGCTATTGCCCGTGCGCACCGCGATCGGTGGAGCGGCGGGCGCGGGCTCTACCGCCGACGGCGTTACTTCATTGGCAGCGAGTGGTACAGGCAACGCCGCCGATGCAGCTGCACCTGACGGCGTGCGCTGTCGTTGATTCGCTGGAGCTGCGGCGGCCTTTGCCCGCGGGGCGACGTGCACCGGCGCTCGCTGGGCAAGCTCGACCACGCTGCCCACGGCGGCAGCGGCCGCAACCGGGAAAAGGACCAATGCAGCGATGGTTCGACGCAGCTTGCGTGCCGGCGTGTGCCGGCTTTGCGATGCGAACGGTAACGCTCGGCGGGGGAACTCCTCGTCGCGCACTGAACGAACCTCCAGACGCACCCGCAGCGACTCGAGCTGAGCAACGGTCGGGTCCGCATTGGGCAGCTCGCGTAGCGCCTCACGTAGGGGCTTGGACAGACCATCTTTGGCCCGCAGTCGCTTCGGGTTGGAATAGCTCATGGGTCGGAGTTCCTCTTACGTTCACCAAACGCAAACAGTACGGCTTTGCGTGCGGCGTGCAGCCGCGAATAGGCTGTCTGCAGCGGATAGCCGAGCGCAGCGGCTACTTCCGACATGGTGAGCTCCTCGAGCTCGTACAGCACGAACACGTTGGCTTGTTCTTCTGGCAGCGTGGACAGCACTCGCTCCAAGCGTTCGCGGTGGACCGCGACCTCGGCGATGGGCGAAAGACTCGAGGCGATGTCCTTGCTCGGCTCGGCGGTCAAATGCTCGCGTCGGCGGAAAAGGCTACGCCGATGGGTCGAGGCGACTCGCAGACAGATCCCGTAAAGCCAGGTCGTGACGGCACAGCGCTGCTCGAAGGTCGGAAGCATGCGGTGCGCGGACAGGAACACTTCCTGGCTCACGTCCGGCAGGTCCGCCTCCGGGATGCCCAAGCGCGCAAGGACGCGCCACACGAACCGCGCTTGGCCCTCGAATAGCGCCGCGAACGTCAGTATTTCGCGTGAATTCGGCATTTCCTGTGACGCGGGACTCGACACGAAGGTCAGTAGCCGCCAGCCCGGAAATTTACGAACTAAAATCGGTAAGCGACGCCGATTTCCAGGCGCGCGTCGAAGGCGCTTCGGCGATACACGTGGATCGCTCCCGACGCGGCATCGTAGGAGAACTCCGGGCGAAATGCGGTCAGCCCGACGCCCCCCGTGAGGCTCAACGCCCAAGGCCCGAGCAACCTCCGATCGAGGGTGAGCGCGCCGTCCAACGCGAGTAGCCCTCGCGCGGGAGTTCGGCCGTAGCCGCCGCCATGACCGCTGGCGACCATGAGCCCCGAGACAACGCCTGCGCACCCAAACACCGAAAGCTTCGGGCCCGCGACGAGCAAGGGGCAGTAAGCGAGACGCACCGTACCCGCGTAGAACGTAGCAGTTGCTTGTGCGCTGTCCGAGACGTCGAGCGTCTGTGGCACGAAGTATGCGACGGCAAGGCGCAGCGAGCTCTCTCCCACGATCGGTAGCCAAAGCTCGAGCTGGGTGCCGAACGCAGTCGCGGGTAGGAGGCCTGCCAGAACGACCGCGTCCGCCTTGAGGCTGCGCTGCGGAACGAAACGGGCACCCGAGTGGCGTCCTGCACGACGCGCGCTGGCGTTGCGGCCACGACTTGTACGGGCAGAGGAGCCGCCGCTTGGCGCGGGGGCGCAGAAGTCGCCGCCGGTTGTGCTGGGCTCTCGCTGCGCTCTGGGTCGACAATCAGTGCAATCGCTAAGGCCGCCGCCGAGTCGAGCTCGCTACAAGAGGTCGCATTGCTCTCGATCTCGCGTTCGCCCAAGACATTGCCCGCGGCGTCTCGCACGGCGAATTGCGCCCGCCACGCCCCGAGCCGGCTTACCGTACCCACGATGAAGCGATCCGCGTGTTCGGGAGCAGTGAGATGATCTGCGGAAACGAGCCGACCGATCGCGGCTGTCATCTCGGCTTGTTGCGCACAGCTCGCTGCGCCATCGCCGGTCGTCCACGTCACCGCGTAGCGAGCTGCCTGCGCGGGGGCAGCCGCACCAGCAACACGGGGCGATAGCAGTGCGGTCAGCACACAAGTCGTCCCCACGCAAAGGCTCCGCCTACCCACGCGCATGCCCAGCAACACCAATTTCCGTCGACGTCACGAAACGCTCATCAAGCCGTGAGCGTAGCAACTTCCGTCGCAGATCGGTTGGAAATGGGGCGATCGCGGTCCAGCATCGCAGCTCACAGCACGCCGAGGTCCCGCACTTTGACGCCGAAGGCATTGCCGGCCGGCGACGGACTTTGTGACCATCACAAACCTAACGGGCTCGTGGGAGTCAGCGAGCTGTTGCTCGAAAGAGTTCGATCTGTATTTGCTGTCCGCTACGCTCGCAGTGCCTCTGCGAACTCGTGGCAGGCAGTCTGGAGCGAGTTCTTTCGGGCTGGGATGTAGCTGAAGAACCTGTATACCTACGGCACCTGCGAGGGACTTTTCCCCGATTCCCTTCGCCTGCAACGCCTAGGCGAAATTCTCGACCATAACGCACAACATCAGGTCGCCGACGGAAAAAGCTATGACGAGCATACGTTATACGCTTACACGTTCGCACCGAGGCCGGTTGCTGGGCTGCTGTTGGTTCCTCTTGGTGGGTATAGCGGCGTCGAGTGCCTGTTCAGACTCGACGCCGATGCAGAATTTGGTGTCGCAGGAGGACCAGCCTTGCGAGGACTGCGCCACTTGTTCGAATGCTTTCGAGAATTGCCGCTGCGATACGTGCGTGAGCCGTGCCTATGACCCCGTGAAGAAGGTGTTGCTCGCGTGTACGCAATGCGTGTGGGCGGCAGTTCGACAATGCCCGGGCGGCGTGTCCGCAGTCTGTACCGCGAGGGGCTACGACCCTGAAACCCATTGCTTCGACGCGAACGGAAACGAGATCCATTGACCGCAAAGCTCAGCCCCTCGTTTGCGGTAGGCGACGAACGGCCTAGAATGCGCCTGTGGAGCGTCGCGTTTGCCGCCGCGGTTCTTGGCTGCAGTGCGGCTGAGAGCGCCAGTACCACGACTTCCGGCAAGGCATATCTACACTGAAGCTCGAAATACGGCTCGTCCTCAGCGGCAGCCATTGCTTGATCTGACGACTCGGCATACTCAATCATGATGATCTCTTGCCCTCGTCAGTTTCGTAGACCGCAGGTTGCCTTGGCAGCCTGCCTTACCGCTGCTGCGCTCACGGGCTGCACTGATTCTGGGACCGCCGGCGGCGACAGAGGCGGCGCGGGAGCATCGACTGCGCCGTCCAGCGGAGGCGGTGGAACCGGCGGCGGCAGCAGTGGCGTCTCGGGCTCGGGCGGCGTTCCGAGTTCGGCGGGAGCTCCCAACGTGGGCGGCGCCGCGAGCTTGGGCGGCGCTCCAGGCGCCAGCGGCTCGACGGCGACGGCTGGCAGCAGCAGCGGCGTCAGCAGCGCTGCGGGTGGCGCTGCGGGTGGCGC
>JBDTJC010000410.1:0-10802 GCA_039936055.1 Polyangiaceae bacterium
AGAGAGAGGGATTCGAACCCTCGGCAGGCTTTTGACCTGCGTCCGCTTAGCAAGCGGGTACCTTCGGCCACTCGGTCATCTCTCCAGATGAGTCGGGAAGTTCGGAGGGCGAGAACCTAGCCGCAGCTGCTGGGGGGTCAAGCAGGATCGCCTGGGTCGCAGTTTGTCGGGATTTTTGAGTGGTTTCTGCGCCGAAAAGGGGTGGGCTGGGCGTAACCGAAGCGCGCCGCGGGGCTTGGGCAAACCCCAAAACCCGGAATCCGCGCCCCTGCCAGCTTGCTGCGCCTACGGGCCCGTCGCGCGCCTGCCGGCCCGCCGCGCTAAGCTCACGCGGTGCTGCTCACCCGACCTGATGTGCCACGACCCTCGGCGCTTGCCTGCGACAAAGCGCGTTCGCTGCTCGAGCGCGCGCTCGGCCCTTCGAAGGTGCTGACGGATCCGGAGGCGTGTGAGCGCTTCGTGCGCGACGAATCCGAGGCCATCGGCGTGGTGCCGGACGCGGTGGTGCTCGCGGAAAACGCGGACGACATTTTGGCTGCGCTGCGCGTCGCGCGCGAAGCGGAAGTGCCGATCACGCCGCGCTCGGGAGGCACCGGACGCACCGGTGGCTCGGTGCCGGTCGCGGGCGGCATCGTGCTTTCGACGTTGGGCATGAAGTCGATCGTGGAGATCGATCGGCGTGAGGGCGTGGCCGTCGTGCAGCCGGGCGTGATCCTCGCGGATTTACACGCCGCGGTGGAAGCCGAAGGTTGGTTTTATCCACCCGATCCGAACTCGCTCGCTAGCTGTGCGCTGGGCGGCAACGTCGCTGAAAATGCGGGCGGGCCGCGCGCGTTCAAATACGGCGTGACGCGCGACTACGTGCTGGGCATGGATGCGTTCTTGATCGGCGGGCAGCGCATTCGCGTCGGGCGCCGCACGATCAAGGGTGTCACTGGCTACGACGTGACGGGGCTGCTCGTGGGTAGCGAAGGCACGCTCAGCGTGTTCGGCGACATCACGTTGCAGCTGATTCCGAAGCCGGAGAGCGTCATGACGATGATGACGCTGTTTTCCAACGTGCAACAGGCCGGCGCGGCGGTGCAGGAAATCATTGCGCGCGGCATCGTGCCACGCTGCATCGAGCTCTTGGACGCGACCACGCTGGAAGCCATGCGCAGCGCCGGCAACGTGATAAGTGCCGAAGCCGGCGCGATGTTGATCATGGAAGTAGACGGCGACGAAGCTGCCTGCGAACGCCAAGCGTTGCGTGTATCCGATGCGTGCGACACGGCCAAGGTGTTGGAAGTGCTGGTCGCGCAAGACGAAGCGCAGCGCGAAAAGTTGTGGGCCGCGCGCCGACAGATGAGTCACGCGGTGCGCAAGCTCTCCAAGAAGAAGCTCAGCGAGGACGTCGTGGTGCCGCGCATGAAAATCGGCACACTGCTGGAGCGCGTGACGCAGACCAGTGAACAGACCGGCATCCGTTCCCTCACCTACGGTCACGCCGGTGATGGCAATTTGCACTGCAATTTCCTATGGAACGACGACGACGAATTGCCGGGCGTGGAACGCTCGATCGAAACGTTGTTCAAAAACGTGATTGAGCTCGGTGGCACGCTCAGCGGTGAACACGGCATTGGCGTGCTCAAATCGCAGTACTTGCCGATGGAGCAATCGGATGAACTCATCACGCTGCAAAAGGATTTGAAGCGCGTATTTGACCCGCAAGGTCTGCTGAACCCCGGGAAGATCTTCCCTGCGGGCAGCCACCGCGCGTGCTGAGCGGGCTCGCCCCCGCTTTCGCGCCTTTGCCACTTTGACAGCGCGTTGCGCGGCTACGGCCGCCGCCGCGTCAATTTGACCGCGCCGCCCAGCACCGCAACCCGCGGACGCGGCCGTTTTTCGGCTGAATCGTGCCCAGCCAGGGGTGGCACATGGCTTGCTAAACGTACGCTCGACATGGCTCGCAGTCGTTCTCGGTCCCGCGGCGTTACCCCCGTTGCTGCTGCGATTGCAGTGTTGGCGCTCGGTGTAAGCGCATCCGGGTTGTGGTGGGCGGAGAGTTCGAACGCCAATGATAGCGCCGACAACTCGTCACGCAGCGACGCCAACCAGATTCAAGTCGCCGCGCAGAACTTCCGCGCCCAGCACAGTGAAGGCTGCCCCACGCTCAGCCTGCTGGAAGAAGAGCATTTCCTGGATCGCGCTGCGCGCGAAGACGACGCTTGGGGCAATCGCTTCCGCATCCGCTGCGAAGGCGATCAGATCTCCGTGAGATCCGCCGGCGCCGACGGCAAGCCGAACACCAGCGACGACGTCCGCGTCCCGCGCTGAAGCTCGAGCGCCGCACCGCGCGCTGAAGCTCGAGCGCCGCACCGCGCGCTGAAGCGTGGTGCCCTGTCCTCCGCGCGAGGCGGCCCGCGGGCCGCCCAGCGTGCTGCAGCCTTTCCCGGGCAATCCCGCCGAGGTCCAGCGGGCACCCCTCCTGGGGCAGTTTTGTCCAACCCAAACATGGACAAATCCTCGACAAGGCCATTGACTAGGCCGCAATTGGGCCTATCAACCCTGTACAAGACCTGGTCAATGCCCGGTCGATCTAGCCATGACCTCAGATCCCTTCGACTACCTACTGATCGGCGGCGGTTTGCAGAACGCCCTGATTGCGCTGGCCGTACTGGGTCGCGGCACAGGCGCACGGGTTTGTTTGGTCGAACGCGGCCCGGCGGTCGGCGGCAATCACCTGTGGTGCTTTCACGGCTCCGACTTGAGCGCGGCTGGACAAGCCTTGGTCGCACCCCTAGTCGTGAAGCGCTGGGACGGCTACTCGGTGCGCTTCCCGAGCTTCGAGCGGCGGCTGGCTAGCCCATACTCTGCTGTCAGCAGCGAGCGCCTGGCCGAGCGCGTGCGAGACGTATTCGCGACGCATCCCGAAGCGGAGCTCGTGCTGGGCCGCGCAGCACTGAGCGTCGACGCGCACAGCGCCTCACTGAACGACGGCCGCACCTTGCACGCGCGCATCGTGATCGACGCGCGCGGCCCCGAAGCGCACTCGGGCGCGCACGTCATCGGCTACCAAAAGTTCGTTGGCTTGGAGCTCGAGCTGGAAGCTCCGTGTGCGTTCAGTGAGCCGATAGTGATGGACGCCACGGTGGCGCAGCACGACGGCTATCGCTTCGTTTACGCACTACCGCTGAGCCCCACGCGCGTGCTGATCGAGGACACCTACTTCGCGGACGGTCCCGAGCTGAACGTGACGTTGCTGCGACAACGCGCGCTCGACTACGCACAAACCTTGGAGCTAGGCCCATGCCGCGTGGTGCGCGAAGAAAGGGGCGTGTTACCGCTGCCGGGGGCCGCGTTGCCGACGCGCATCGGTTCCCCATGGCTAGCGGGCTACGCGGGCGGCTGGTTTCACCCCACGACCGGGTACTCATTCCCGATCGCAACGCGCCTCGCGCTACACGTCTCCGCAACTCAGCCCGAATCGCTGTTCGACCCGCCGTTCGACGCGCTCGCACGCGAGCACGCGCGCCAACAACGCTACGCCTGTTTGCTCAATCGGCTGCTGTTCCGCGCCGTGCCCCCGGAAGCGCGACGCAACGTGCTGGAACGCTTCTACCAATTGCCCGAGTCGAGCATCGCTCGCTTCTACGCACTTTCCACGACTGCTTTCGACCGAGCGCGCATCCTGTGCGGTCGCCCCCCACGCGGCTTATCGGTCGGCCGCGCCCTCACGAAAGGCCTGTTCCTGTGACGAATCGCGCATTCGCGGTCGAGCCGCCGTGTACGTTGGTTGATCTCCTGGGCGAAGAGTTCTCGGAGCGCCGTTTGGCCAAAGTTTTGGGGCATGAACACCACGTTCCGCCACAACTTTGGGAGAATGCATTGCGCGGGCCGTTGACTGACTTCTTGAGTCGGCCCGGCAAGGAGTTTCGCGCACGCCTGGTGCGCATGGGTTGGCAATTGAGCGGACGCAATACGCCCCCACCACCCGAGCTGCCGCTGATCATCGAGGCCTTGCACTCGGGTTCGCTGATCGTCGACGACATCGAGGACGAATCAGAAGAACGTCGTGGTGCGCCCGCATTGCACCGCGGCTACGGCCTGCCGCTCGCGTTGAACGCCGGCAATTTTCTGTACTTCTGGGCGCTGGATTTGCTTTCGCGCCTCGGCTTGCCGCCAATCACGGAGCTGGGGCTGCATCGCGCGTTCAGCCGCACGTTACTTGCGTGTCACCAGGGCCAAGCCCTCGACTTGTCGGTCAACGTTGCCGACCTCGAGCAAGCCGACGTGTGGCCGACGGTTTCCGCCGTCACGCAGCTGAAGACGAGCAAGCTGTGCGAGTTGGCGGCGCACATGGGCGCAATCGCGGCGGGCGCGCCGCAGTTCAAAGCGCAAGCCATCGCGGACTTTGGTGGTGAGCTCGGCGCAGGCCTGCAAATGTTGGATGATTTGAGCGGCGTAGCCAGTGATCGCCGGGTCGATAAGGGCCACGAGGACTTGCGACACGGACGCCCCACTTGGCCGTGGGCCTGGGCCGCACAAAACTTAGATCCGCCTGAGTATCGGAAGATCCAACGACAGGGGCAGCTCGTATCTAGTGGACGGCAACCTCCAGACGACCTCGCTGCCTCTTTGCGCACCGCTGTAGCCAAGCACGGCCGGACCGACGCGCATGTGCGTCTTTCAGCCGCACTCGCCGCACTTTCAGAGGCCGTGCCGGACGTGCGCTCGCTGAGCGAAATCGAACACGAATTGGCGCGTTTGGAGCACAGCTATGATTGACGCGGCGTCCAGTGCACCCACGACCGCGCGGCGCGCCGCGGTGATCGGCAGCGGCTTCGGCGGGCTCGCTGCCGCCATTCGTCTGCAAGCTCTGGGCGTCGCCAGCACGCTGTTCGAAGCCCGCGACAAGCCGGGCGGCCGCGCCTATGTCTACAAAGATCAAGGCTTTACCTTCGACGCCGGTCCCACGGTGATCACCGCACCCGAATGCTTGGAAGAGCTGTTCACCGTTGCCGGCAAGAAGATGGCGGACTACGTCGAACTGCTGCCGATCACGCCGTTCTATCGGCTGCTCTGGGCCGACGGTGATCGCTTCGACTATGTCGCCGACGGCGGGCTGATGCGCGCGCAAATCGGCGCGCGAAATCCCAAGGACGGGCAAGGCTACGCGGATTTCGTGGCGTACACGAAGCGCGTCTTCCAAAAGGGCTACACGGAGCTCGCGGCTACACCGTTCCTACGCTTCTTCGACATGGTACGCGTCGCGCCGGAGCTCGCACTCTTGCGCGCCGACCGCTCGGTTTACGACACCGTGGCGCGCTTCGTGCGTGACCCGCACGTGCGCGAAGCACTCAGCTTTCACTCCCTCTTGGTCGGCGGCAACCCGTTCGACACCAGCGCCATCTACACGCTCATCCACTACCTCGAGCGCGAATACGGCGTGTGGTTCCCGCGCGGTGGCACCGGCGCGCTGGTCAATTCACTAGTGAAACTGTTCGAAGATCTGGGCGGCGAGATTCGGCTGTCTGCGCCCGTCCGCTCCATCGTCGTCGAAACGCAGGGCGGGCAAACCGTACACCGCGTGACCACTGACGCCGTAGCCCATGAAGCGTTCGACCTGGTCGTCTCCAATGCGGACCTGCACCACACCTACTCCAAACTCTATCAGCACGAGAAATCCGCTAAAAAAACGGCCGCCAAGCTGGAGCGCGCGGACTGGTCCATGTCCCTGTTCGTGCTCTATTTCGGGACTGACATCCAATACGACCTCGCGCACCACACGGTGATCTTCGGCCCGCGGTACGAAGAACTGCTGCGTGAAATATTCGACGGCCCGGACCTTCCCGATGACTTCAGCCTGTACCTTCACGCGCCTACGGTAACGGACCCTTCGCTCGCGCCGCCCGGCTGCGGCACGCACTACGTGCTCAGCCCCGTACCCCACCTAGGCAAGGCAAACATCGACTGGGCCGAAGAGGCACCGCGCTACGCGCAAAAAATCGTGCGCGCGCTTGAGCGGCACATGCCCGAGCTCAGCCGTCACATCGTGACGCAACGCTGGTTCACGCCGCAGGACTTCCAGGGCACGCTGAACGCTTTCAACGGGTCTGCGTTTTCCATCGCGCCAACGCTCCGACAGAGCGCCTACTTCAGACCGCACAATCAAGATCCGACGATCCCCGGGCTGTACATCGTGGGGGCCGGTACGCACCCCGGCGCGGGGCTACCCGGTGTGATCAACTCTGCCAAAGCCACGGTGAGTCTTATCGCTCGTGAGCTCGGCAAGGAGGTCGCAGCATGAGCGCCCCGCCCGCGCTGACGCGGCTCGAAACCGTCGGTGACCCTGGTTTCAGCGGGAATGCCGCCGAAATTTGCGCCGCAACGCTCGCCCAGCACTCGAAGAGCTTCTCGTTGGCAGGCAGGCTGTTGCCGCGCGAATCGCGGCGCGACGCCGCCGTGCTGTACACCTATTGCCGGCTCGCGGACGACGCCATCGATCTCGTTGAACCCGCCTCACAAGGCGCGGCGCTCAGCGGCTTACGGCGCGCTCTCGAGTCCGTGTACCGCGGCGATCCGCAGCAGGACGTGCGCTTGAGCGCATTCCAGGAGCTGGTGCTGCGCAAAGCCATCCCGCGTGAGTACCCCGAAGCGCTGCTCGCCGGCTTCGGGATGGATACGGCTGGTGCCCAGTATGAAACGCTGGATGAGCTGCTCTTGTACTGCCACCGCGTGGCGGGCGTGGTCGGCCTGATGATGTGCCACGTGCTCGGCGTCAAGAACGCGCGCGCCTTGAGGAATGCGGCGCACCTCGGGATCGCCATGCAGCTCACCAACATCTGCCGTGACGTCGCCGAGGATTGGCAGCTCGGGCGCTTGTATCTGCCACTTGGCATGCTGCGCAAATGTGGTGCGGGCGCGCTCACTAGCCTGCGCGTCGGACCACTGCCGGAAGCGACGCGCGCGTCGATCAGCACCGTCACCCGTCAATTACTAGCGCAGGCGGACCGCTTCTATCGCTCGGGGGATGCTGGAATTCCTGCACTTCCATGGCGCGCCGCGTTCGCGGTACGCGCCGCGCGCCGCATCTACGCCGCAATCGGCGCGCGCATCGGCCACCCGGATTACGACGCCTTCACGATGCGCGCCGTCGTCCCGCGCGCACACAAGCTGGCCTTGGTCGCCCAAGCCGCGCTCGCCACGTTGCTCGAGTTGCCGCGGCGCTGGGTCGGCTCGCACACGCGCGCCCAACTCGTTTCCGTTTCGAGGTTCCCCGATGACATCCTTCCCGTCTGAGATCGCCGTGTACATCGGGCGCGTTCGCGAGTTCGAGCGGGTCGATTGGGCCGTATACGTGGCCTGGGTCGGGCTGATGCTCGGCCTGGTGTTTTCGACTGGTGGGTTCTTGCTGGTCGGCAACGCCCATGGCGCAGCGTTCCCTGCAGTGGCTTGGTGGGTACCGATCGGTGCGGTCGTGTTCACGGTCAGCATCGCCATCGACACGATTGGCCATCGCACCATCTACAAAGCCGAAATTTCTGGCGCAGAAGGGCTCGTGCACGGCATCACGATCCTGTGCGGCATCAGCAGCTGCGTGCTCCTGTGCCTGGCCTATCAACGGCATGACGTGTGGATCCCGGCGCTCGTATTGACTGTTTTGTCGATGCTTTACAGCTTGATCGACGAAGCCTTCCACTGGCGGCGCTACGTTCGCAAATTTTCGGACCGCGTCGAGATGTGGAGTCACGTTGGTATCCTCGCGGGCCATTCCACGATGATGGTCGCCTGGTGGGTCTGGTTCTTTCAAGGTTACGGCGGCGTGCCCCAAACCATCGCCGCGCTCGGAGCACTTCAATGACTCGACTCGATCCACTCGCGAACGCAGAACCCGACAGCTCGGGCGCATACCGCATCGGCGACGTCGCCCGTTACGTCGGCGTGTCCACCCATGCCCTGCGCGCCTGGGAGCGCCGTTACGGCACTGTCGAGCCGCAACGCACCCCCGGCGGTAGCCGCCTGTACGACGCGGAGCAAATCGTCCGCCTCAAGACGCTCAAACAACTCACCGACTACGGCCACTCCATCGGGGAAATAGCCCGCATGTCCCTCGAAGAGCTGAAGCGCCTCCTCTCCAACACGCTCGAACTCTCCGAAAGCAGATAGCCGCAACCCGGCCCGGGCGCGCAGTCGCAGTCGCAGTCGCAGTCCATGTATGTGCACATACATGGACTGATTCGCGTAAACGCGACCCGGCGCTCAGCCGTTGCTCTGTCCTGTTCAACCGGCGCTGGGACGGCACGTCACCAACCCCTAAACGCCGCGATTTCGCGCCGTTTGCGCCAGGCCCAGACCATCACGACGATGCCCATGGAGAGCGTCAGCACGTTGATCACGATCTCTACAATCACACCGCCGGTATCACCCGAACGGTAAATGCCGTTTTCGAGATCGAAGAGTACGTCTAAGAGACCGAGGTAAACGCTGATTGCGCCGGCGGCGAGGCTCCATAAGAGCGCGCTCGCGCGACGCCGCAGTAGCGCGATGGTGGCGCCGAGACCGGCGAGGGTCATCCAGGCGTCCGCCGCGGGGAACGCATTTTCGAACGCGTAGTAGCTGTCCGTGTGCGCGGAGGCGAGCCAGTCACGGTTCACGCCGAACCAGATCACCCAGTACGCGGTCGTCGCGACGACACCAAAGATCAGTACCCCCAGAATGAAGGCGCCGCCGCGCGGCAGCTCACTTACCCGATTCGAGCTCATGCGGCCTTTTCGCCGTGCCGCCCCAGGACTTCAAGGTTTGCAGCAGAAAAGCCCAAGTTCCGCGGAAAATGGTCCAAAGATCCGCGAACAGCGGGGAGCGCTTGCCAGTCACCCGCACACCTCACCGAACAAACCCGGATCGAGCCAGCGTGTCTCCGCGCCGTCGACCAAGAGCACCGATTCGAATTTTGCCCCCAACGTGCCGCGGCCCAGATGCGGCTCAACCGCGTACAAGCCCTGCGGACGACCCGCCGCACCGGCATTCAAGAACGGATACGGCGCGCCCGCCAAATGGTGCAGCACCATCCCGGTCGCGTAGGTGAGCAGGAGCGGCAATTGAAACCCGGTACCGATGCGGGGCGCGGACGAGCACCAATTCGGAAACCCTTCCAGCGTGTGACCGAGCACGTGCGCCGGGTAGCGCGTGTGAATCACGTCAATGCCTGCGTCGTGAATGAACCGCTCGACGCGCTGGCACAGCGCATCACTGCTCTCCGCCTCGCGCGTCCACGTGACGAGCTCACGTTTGACGTTCGTCAATTGCGCGAGTAGCACGGCGTGCTCAGCCGCTGCGCCGTCGTCGCCAGGGGCGACCGCTGAATACGCAAAATCCGCCGGGAAACCGCCGACAATCGGCGCGGCATCCAGCACAAAGGACTCGCCGGCTCGCAACCGACGTTCGCTCGGCAGCGCGTTCGTTTCCCAGACACCCGCCCAGTCAAAGCGCGTGCGATCACCCCACCATGCGTACGGCGTGTGCAACCAGTGCCGAACACCCGCGCTCGCGAAGCCACGTTCGAGGCGCCCGCACACTTCCCGCTCGCTCTCGCCCACCTTCACGGTCTCAGCGACAGACAAGACCACGTCTCGCGCCATGTGCTGCGCGGCGGCAACGCCCTTCACGTACGCGGTGCGCAGCGGGGCGGCCTGCGCTACAGGCGCACTCACGACTTGCCACCTGGCGCAGGCGCGCGATTCAGCCTGGCCGTGACCGCTCGCACCCAAGCCCGCGGAGACACACGCACGCTTTGCGCCGCAAGCCAATTCATCAAGCCGTGGATGATCATGATTTGGCCGCGCTGTGTGGCGCGATACGCGGCCAGCGCGACGCTCGCCGCGGTCGCCGCTCCCCTCGAAAACAAGCGTGACTTGTCGACTCCGGAGACCGACCCGAATTCCGTAAGGGTAGGGCCAGGGCAGCTCAAAGTCACGCTCACGCCGGTGCCGCGCAGCTCGTAACTGAGCGCCTCACTGAAGCTGTTCACGAACGCCTTGGTTGCATAGTAGGTGGCCATGTACGGCCCCGGCTGAAAGCCCGCAGTGGAGCCCACGTTCAGGATTCGCCCGTGGCCGCGCGCCAACATTTGCGGCAGCACCGCCCGCGTCAAGCGCAGCACGGCCGAGATGTTGAGCTCGACCATCAGCGCTTCACGGTCGGCGTCGAGCTCGGCAAACTTACCAACGGTGCCGAACCCGGCATTGTTCACTAAATACTCCAGCTCCAGCCCGCGCACTTGCTCCAGCAGCTCACGGAGTGCGCTGGGCGAGCTCAAATCGCAAGCGAGGGCGCGCGCTTTCACGCCGTAGCGTTGCTCAAGCTCAGTACACAGCGCCTGCAACTCCGGCAGGCGCCGCGCCACGAGCACCACGTCATGCTTGCCTGCGGCGAATAGCCGCGCGAGCTCGCGCCCTATCCCCGCGGAAGCGCCAGTAATGAGTGCAGTAGCCACGGCTGCGAGGCTACCACGGCGATCTACGGCATACCCCGGCGCGCTCCACGCTTGAGTGTAGGAAGGGCGCATCGGACGCGGTATTGTCCTGCCATGCGCGCCCGTCGCAAACCGCAGTTCATTCTTCCCGGTGCGCCGCCCGCCTTTCCCGACCCCAACGCCGCGGATGACGAAGGCCTGCTCGCCGTCGGGGGTGACCTGACGCCGGAGCGGCTGCTGTACGCCTACGAGCGCGGCATCTTCCCCTGGTACGACGAAGGCCTGCCCCCCATGTGGTGGTCGCCGAATCCGCGCGCGCTGCTCGATCCCGAGCACTTGCATGTTTCGC
>JBDTJC010000411.1:0-22704 GCA_039936055.1 Polyangiaceae bacterium
GGGTTGGGGGGCAGTCTTGATCCATAGAAGGGGCAGCGCGCGAGCGCGGCCCCGGCTCGGCCTTGCCCGACGCGCTACGTGATACCCGAAGGGGTGAAGCCGCTGCCGAGCCCCCTCCCGCTCCCGCTCCCCAACCCCTTCCCGGGGCCGCGCTCGCCCGCTCCCGCTTCTATGGATCAAGAGTGACTTTCAACCTGCGTGACTTCCCCTCCGGTTCGCTTGCGGCGTACGAGGTGGAGGCGATCCATCCGGATGACTTCGTTACGTTTATTGCGTTTGAGCACGCAGTAATTGCATGACCGCCGCAGCCATGAAGGTCCCCAGCACCAAGGACGCCGAGCAGGCACAGGTGGCTGTTCGCGCTCTGTCCGCGCTGCTTCGAAAGAGGTTGGCGTTGGCTCGTGCATGACGAGCAGCACGCCGGCAAGCATGACTGGAAGCGTCAGCGGCTCGGTGAACTGGGTGATTCACCTCGTTGACTCGGGGTAGTCTCCCGAACAACTACGCTCTGCGAGAGCGTCCCCAACGCAGCGCCGCCCAACACGACCACTACGATGCCGACCGGCGCGATCAACGAATGCTGCGCAAACCCGCCGCCGGTTAGCACGGCGCCGAGAACGAGCGTGCCTGCCGCGATGCCTCGGGTCATGGCCGAGCCACGACGTACATAGGCGAGCGGGGCGCCGAGTTCCGCTCGCAACATGGCGGCGAGCGCGCTGACGTCGCCTGGAGCGGTCGGCTCGAGGACTACGGTGCCGTCCAGCAAGAACAGCTTGGCCCGGTCGCCTAGCCACCTCCAGCGACCAAATTCGCCCGGGCGAATGCTGTGGTGCGCGAGTTTGAGGCGGCCATGTTGCACGCTCAGCGTCTTGCGGCCGGTCGTTCGCGCGGACGCCAACAGCCACAACGCGGTGGCAGCGATCATCAACGCAGCGCCGAAGCCGATCCAAGACTCGGACCTCCTCGCGAACGGCGTCAGGATCATGCCGATCGGGATCAATACTTGGGCGAGCCCCAACCGCGCCAGGTTGTAGCGCGTTGACTTGACTTCGAGGGGCGCGAGCGTAGGCGAGGGTTCAGCAGACGAAATCGTGCTCACTCGGGGCGGCCATGTCTCACAAGGCCGTAGCGGCAATCGGCGGTGACTCAAAATACTCCGACCGAGCGCGAGCCGGGAGGCTCGCCGAGTTGTTGTTCGACGAGACGCGCCAAGCCTTGAATGTCGGTTGGGTTGAGGGGCGTCAGATTCACGCTCTTGCCCCCCGGTAGCGCAGTCGGCACGCCGAGTACCAGCCGCATTGCTGGCTCGAACACGAAGTCGGAATCCAATAAGCTCAACGAGGTCCCAGGGTTCGCGCTCAGAATGGGATTGGGCCGAGGCCTCGCTGGCTTCACCGCCAAGTCGAACGTGAGGTCTGCTGAATCGAGCGGGTTGAGCGTGTTACCAAATGCGTAAAGCGGCTGGAACAACACGGCGATTCTCGAAAAAGGTGGGCCACCCTGAAGCATGAAACGAATCTTGCTGATGTAGTCAGCATTGTAGATCTTCTCATGGAAATTCTGCAAAACGAGCCACTGCGCAAGCGCCGACAAGCTCGTGTCCGGTGCGATGCGTAGGCGGGATCGAACGAGCAGTAGCGCCTGCATTCGCCCGGCCGCCACAGGGCCAGGCCCTGGCGCGCTCGTGCGCAGCATCGTTTCCGTGGAGCCTTCATCGTCACCGAGCGGGTAGAGCGCACATTGACCATGACCGCCCGGAATGCCGACGTCTTTGAATAGAAACTTGATAGGGCGGAGCGGCGTCGCTCGGCGGAACGCTGAAGGTGAGCGCGCTGCCGCCGAACGCCTCATGAGTCAGGGTGTACGGACGGTCTGGAAGCTTGGCGAACGCGGGGTCGGTGTTGAGTGTCCTGACGTGGTGCCAGAAGTGACGGAGCCGTGGCAGATGATTGGAGACCATGATTGCGTCGGCGTCCGAATAGAAGGGGCGCCAATCCGAAAATCCTTTGTCGAGTTGACCGAACGAGGGGAGCCTCGGCTCCGAGAACGACACGCCACCACCTGGTAGCTCGTTGGCGGGGTCGACGATCTCGCAGTACTCGTCCGGCAAACCGAGAGCGTGACCGAACTCGTGGGCCAGTGTGTGAAAATTGACTTTCTGGCGTCGCCCTGGTCGGTGCTCGGGTTGGACGCGCCGCTGTCGCGCGTCGCAGCAGTGTCGAAGTATACGATGTCCTCCGCGAAGATGCGCTCGACCATTCGCGTCGAGCTGGGTCGGGGGCGGGTCGAGGTTCGCGCGGCACGGCGCCAGCTGCCGCAACTTGCACGGCAGATTCTGGGGCTCCGCCACCGGGTCGAACAAGAAGACGTTGACGCGCCGGCTGGCGGCGTCACGCTGGCTGAGGCTCAGCGAGTTGAACTCGCCGCAGCCCATGGAGCTCGCTCCGCCGATCGGCGCGAAGCGCTTCGCCTCGATCGGTGATCGGGTGATGCGCTTGGCGTAAGCTAGAAACAGCGCCCGGCGTCCGTCGACGCCAAAAAAATCCCCTTCCGGCAGCGGCGATTGCTCGGCAGGGCAGTCGGGAAAGGCGCCGCGCTGAAAGCGATGAATCGCCTGCTTGGTTGGGTCGTCGCGCTTACCGTTCTCGCTCAGGGGAGCTCCTGGTAGCAGCCAGCTATTAGCGACTCGATAGCTCGGGGCTCCGCGCGTTTCTGGCCCCCGCGAGCAGCTTTGCGAGGTCGAGGCGTGCCGCCCACAAGTCCAGGTAGGCATCATCGATAGTACTCTGGCTGATGCGGAGGACGGACACGACGTCGCGCCACTGCTTCTCGGAGACCGAGCCGCCCTCGCGGAACCAAAGCAGCTTGCGGAGCACGGTGTCCTCGGCGCTTTTGACCACGAGTGACTCTCCGCTGGCTCGAACGACCGCCGCCCGACGCCGTGAAAACTCACTTTCGTCGAACGGCTCGTAGCCGCGCCCGAAGAAATCGATCTTCGTCACGACGGGCAAGTAGAAAGCATTCGCGGAGCGCGCATGCAGGACCGCATCCCGCAGCATGTCCGCATCGACTTCGAAGTCCTGCCCCAGAGCGTCGCGAAGTGCGTTCACCTGGCCCGCTGGCAGCGAAATCACGAAATCGATATCGTTGGTGGCACGCGGTTCGCCTTGGAGAGAGCTGGCTAAGCTTCCCCCGACGAAGTACTCCGCTCCAACGGAGGTCAATGCAATCGCGACTTTGAGTGCGATGTCGACCGCATTTTCGCCAACTTCAGCGGACATCTAGCTGGACGCCAGGGAACAGGCGAGAGGCGATTTCAGACCCGTAGAGGCGACTGGCCAGTCGAGCGCGCACGACACCTGCGGTGGCCTCGGGGTCTGCGCTGCGAATCGCTGATTCGGCCAGACCTCGAACCGCGACGCTCAGCTCCGCGGCGGCGGTGATGCGTGCAAGGGGCGTCCGAGCGCGCAGCAGCTCGTAGTAGCGCTCGAGGGCTGGCTCAGAGGTGTCGCGCATGACACCCCGAGTATAGCAAGCCGTGCTGGCTGAATCGTCCCCCAATCGTCCCCTGCCGCTCCGAAATGTCTCGAACGGTAGCGACAAGGCTCCGATGCCGGCGCTTTGGGGTCCGTTCGCCACCACTCGCGACCCTTCTCCGGATTTAGGTTCCGGCGCCGCAAGGCGTGGGTGGAGTTGGCCCGCTTTGGTGGACATCCCGGAAGCGACTACTCGTGGGAGTTTCGCCAATGCGGCAGCAACTTTCCGAACACTCTCCGAGCAAGACGTATCCTTGAGCCGATGGAGCTCCATGAGTTCGTTCGCGATCAGATCTGGCTAGCTGCCTATCCGGTGAGCCTCGGCGGCGCGCGCTTCGACGCGCGGATGACGCTTGCACGGCGGAGCGACGGCGCGCTCGTCGTGCACTCGCCCGGTCCGATGGACGAAGCTATGCGCACTCGGATCGAGAAGCTCGGAAGCGTAGCGGTCATCGTCGCGCCCGGCGACTTCCATCACCTGCACGTCGCGTCCTGCCAGCGCGCGTTCCCGGAAGCCGAGACGTGGATCTGCCCGGGCGTCGAGCGCAAGCAGCCCGCGCTGCGCTACGACGGTTTCCTCGGAAGCACCGCACCGCCCTGCCTGGCGGCGGACTTCGCCCTCGTTGGCGTGTTCGGGCGGCTCATGTGCGAGGTGGCGATGCTCCATCGGCCGAGTCGCACGCTTTTGCTCGTCGACCTCATCGAAAACTTCGGAGATAAGACGTTGAGGGTTAACTGGATGCTCAAGGCGTGGTGGAAGCTCTTTCGAATGTGGAACGTGCCGGGTCCGGCGCCGGAGTACCGCGTCGGCGGCTGGCGGGACCGCGCTGGCGCCGGCTCGGCGTTCCAGCAGATCGTCGCCTGGGACTTCGAGCGGATCGTGATCGCGCACGGCGATCTCATTGAGCGAGACGCCAAGGCGATCGCGCGGCGGGCGTGGCGAAGCCATTTACCGCCGGCGACCGAGAGCGTTCGAGTCTGACACGTCTCACCCAACCGGGAGCATGGACCACGACGACACTCAACGCTCGATCTCGGGCTCACCTAGGCAGGGATCCCGGCCGTCTCGCGGAGCTTCGCTCCGAGCCCAGGAGCCCAGCTGGGCGCACAGTCTCGAAGTCTTCAGCGTAAGCGTGGCTTGGGCGTTCTGACCGCGCGTTGCTGGCGAGTGTCTGGACGCATTGCTCGTTGCTTCGAGGCCCGCGAAGAATCCTTGGCAGACGGCTTGGGACCGCGACTGAAGACGAGGCCCGCGAAGTGTTCACTCGCCATGCGGCGGGTGGCGACGATCAGCGGTTCCCAAAGCACTGTGCCGAGCACGGCGGTGGCTGACAACGGCCCTGCACACGCGGGTTCTTCTCCGATACGATACTCGTGATGGTTTCAGCGCAACTCCCGCTAGTCCCGGATCTCCTCCATGCGATTCCGATGCAACGCATCGACTTCGAGCAGACCAGGCTCGCGATCAATCTCGCGTTCGCTGGGGGCGTCTCGGGAGGTCTGTTCAGCGACGCACTCGAAAAGGCGACCTGCGCTGCTTCTACGTGGACGCCCAGCGCATTTGCGGGGGACTTGTTCCTTCAGCGCTTCGTCGCACAGTGCTTCAAGATCCAAATCGGCAAAATCTCGCCGACGTCCGTCAATAGCCACTTGTTACGCCTGCTCGCGCAACCTCCGGCCGATTCAGAAGTGGTGGAATTTCGTCGAGCCATCCTGGCTGAGCTCGTCCAGTCAGCGCAGTGCCGCGCCAGTCTTGAGTCGCTATATCTCGACATCGCGCGGCTGCGTGGCCTGTTCGAGAGTACCGGCGCGATGCGCATTTGGGACGCGAACCGACGCAAATTGGACATTCTTCAGACGTTCAAACAAATCGTCGACACGATGGCTGAAGCGTTCGGAACTGCGTCATCGGGCTTGCGGCGGCTGAGCGAGTTCGGCGCGCTGATTCGTAGCAGTGAACCGTACCAAGCTTTGGCCGATCTGCTCTGCTACGACGCGCAGCTCGCAACCATGAACCTGAAGGTCAGCATCGGCGCTGACGGCCGAATTCGCGATTTTCAAATCGCCGCGATTCGGGAAAATACACGCAACTCCTTCGTCAATCCCGTGTGGCGGCGCTGGCTCGCCAAGTTAGAGCTTTTCGTACGAGGTTACAGATTCGGTGAATCGGAGGTGATGGCACGGTTGGTGGACAGCGTGTTCTCCGGTCTCGATCTATCGTTTGTAGCGCTGGTTCAGTGTCTCGGCGATTTGGAGTTCTACTTAGGTGCGCTCGGCTTTCGCGACCGCGCACACGGCGTCGGATTGGCCGTGTGCTTGCCTGATTTCGTCGGACAAGAGGAGCCGCGCGCGCTGTATGGCTTGTTTAACCCGCTGCTGCTGATGAGCGGCGTCGTGCCCGTCCCGTCGGATCTCGAGCTCGACGGGCACAGCTCGACCGTGCTCATTACCGGCCCGAACTCCGGCGGCAAGACACGCCTGCTGCAATCGCTCGGCTTGGCTCAGTTGTTGGCGCAGGGGGGCGTCTTCATCCCAGCTCGTGCAGGGCGCGTTCGCTGGGCGTCGGGGTTGGTCGCGTCCCTGATTGAGGAAACGAAGGCCGACCAGATGGAGGGGCGCCTTGGCATGGAGCTGGTTCGAATCCGCGCATTGTTCGAAAGCTTGCCGCCGGGTGCGATGGTGCTCCTCGACGAGTTATGCTCGGGTACCAACCCGTCGGAGGGGGAGCAAATCTTCGAGCTCGTCGTCAGCATGCTGAACCGCCTTTGGCCGCAAGCATTCATCACGACTCATTTCCTGACTTTTGCGGCGCGACTGCAGCAATCGCGCAAGATTCCGGGGCTCGGCTTCCTGCAGGTGGAACTCGACCCACAGCGCCGACCCACCTACCAGTTCAAGGAGGGTGTCGCCCAAACTTCGCTAGCAGCGCACACGGCGGAGCGCTTGGGCGTGACGGGGGAGCAGCTATTGCAGCTCATCGAACAGAACGTGAGTAAGCATCATGCCTTGCGCCAGGTCGGGCACTGAACGATGCCGACGTTTCTCACGACGTCAAAGATGTCTGCGGCGCTCGCCAAACGAGTGGAGGCAAGCGTGAGCGGCCATCGTGCTGGCGGTGCACCTCGCAAGCTACCACGTGTGGCCTCGATCCTGCGTGTAGGGGCCGTGCTCGCAGTCGTCAGTATCGCGGCGTTAGCGCTGAGGAGTAACCGGCGGGCCGACGAAGAGGTGGCGCGCCAGCGGGCAACGTTGTTGGCTCGCATTCGCGCTGAAACGGCGGACGTGACTCCGTCGCAACTCGCTCTGGGTCGCCGCGTCGAAAGCTTGGTGGCTGACGCCGCCGGCGCGTACGCAGGTGATTTGTTGGCGGCCGAAGTGCAGGGGGAAGAGGCATTCTCCAAAACGCTCGGCCGACAGATGGTCTATGTGCGCGGCCCACTTGAAAAGCTCGGCAGTTCGGCTGGTTTCAAGGTGAGCGCGGCGGAGTCCTTCAAGGACGCTTTCTGCTCGTGCTTGGTCGAGCCACCGGAGACGCGAACGGAGCGAGCCCTGGCGAACAGGGCGCGCGCGGCTTTCGGTCAGCGTGGCGCTGCGAGCAGCGGCATCGAACGGATGCAGGCCGTACTGGTCAGTCTTCCGCTGTTTCTGCCCGATTGGCAAGCGCGCGTGCGCGCGGCCGATGCCGCTCAGCTCAGCGCGCTTGCCGCCATACTCAGCAACGCACCAATGGTCGCGGCAAAGCGGGCCATGACTGCCGAACTCTTGCTGCTCGTGATCGACGAGCCTGGCGACACTCAGGCCCCAACTGAGCTGGATGGGGAGCGCGCCCACTGGGTGCGCGTTCACTTACTAGACCTAGTGAACGCGAGGCCACTTTTGCGGCTCCGGCTACGCGTTGATCCCGGTTGGATTTCGCCGCCGGTGCGGGCCGAGCATGCGGGGGCAATCGACTCGTGTTCCTTCGCTCTCGACGTTCGTGCGAGAGTGGGTGCAGCGCCGGCGCGCCATGCGACGGACGGTCCCGCCGCCTCGCACGCGGTACCGGCGCTAGTCGCGGTTCCGCGGTCCTCTCGGCCGTGAGCTCCGTCTCGTCGCGGTCCTGCGAAGCGCGTTCACCTGGATACGCGCGGCAACGTACGTTTCAGCAGCGCCGTGTGACCGCACTGTGGCCGAAACTTGTTCGAGGCTGAGTGACGTGTAGCTGCCTCGCGGCCGGCGAGCTCAATCACAACCACGCCGTGCGCAGGCCCAGGTGAGCGCGCCGTTGCCGAGCTCACAAGCGCAGTTTCCGCAATCGGCGCCCTCGGTGGCGCAGGGCGAGCCGGAGATGGCGTTGTAAGCGATCTCGACCGCACCGTCGAACGGACAGGCGACCGGTCTTCTACAGATCATGACAGAGTCGCACTCCCAAACTGGGACGGCGCTTGATTCGCATCTGTTATTCGGTGGCGGATAGCAGTTGCAAATGCGCGAGCAAAAGTCGCTGCCACGGCAGGAAAGCTCGTCCGTCCCGGCGCAGGGCGAGCCGCTGATCGCATCGTACGCTTCGTCGGGCGACCCCGGCGAGGGGCAGGCGACGATGCCGCGCGCGCCGCCGCTCGAGCCGCCACCAGTCGAGTTGCCGCCGCCGGAAGTGACGATGTTCCCGCGTCCTGCGCCGCCGGATGTCATGCCGCCGCCTCCCGCCCCGCTAGAGCCTCCGGCTGCAGGGATAGCCTGCGAGCCTGCGCTCGCGTCGACCAACTCGAGCGCACTCCGCGCTCCGCACGCTTGGCCGCCCACCGCGAGTATGCTCAGCAGATACCAAGTAATACTGATGCCGGGGATAGAAGCGCTGGTGGCGCGGAAGGCTCGACCGGATGCCGACTGATCGCGAAACATGATTGGGATCCTCGTCCCTGAAGGAGGCGCTGTCACGAGCCGGGCAGGGCTCGGCCAGTAGGAACTCGCTTGTCGACGTGAGGACTCTCGGCCATCGGGGTAGGGGTGTCGAGTTTGCGCTGCCATCGAGGAGGTATCAGCACGGAAATACTGATCGAACGCCCTCGCGAACGAAGCCAGTGCCCGAGATGGCCTCGGTCGAGCGACGCGCCATTTCCGGCGGGTCGGTGACCGTGACCCCTTGCGGGATGCCCTCACCCCCCAGCCTGCTCGCTTCAAGTTTCAGTCGCACTCACCGCTTGCTCATCGAGCACGCCAAGCTCCAAGCTGTGATCGGACGCGGTGGCGGGCCGCGTGACGGGGTTGAAGCCGCCTGACTGCTTGCGCCACAGCTCGGCGTAAAGGCCGCCCTGGCTGAGCAGCGCGCGGTGCGAGCCATCGGCCACGATCAGTCCGCGGTCCAACACGATCAATCGATCCATGTCCATCACCGTACTCAGGCGGTGAGCGATGGCGATCACGGTTTTGCCGACCATCGCTTCACGCATGGCGCTTTGGATGATTTGCTCGCTGTGACTGTCGAGAGCACTGGTGGCTTCATCCAGCAGTAAGATCGGCGCATTCTTGAGGATGGCCCGCGCGATGGCGATGCGTTGCCGCTGCCCGCCGGAGAGCTTCACACCGCGCTCGCCCACCATGGTCCGATAGCCGTGCTCTTGCTCGATGATGAAATCGTGTGCATGCGCTCGCCGAGCCGCCAGCTCCACCTCTTCATCGCTGGCTTCGGGGCGGCCATAGCGAATGTTCTCCAGCAGGTTGCGATGGAACAGCGTGGTGTCTTGCGGAATGAGCGCAATCGCGTGCCTGAGGCTGCGCTGGCTCACGTCGCGAATGTCCTGGCCGTCGATACGGATCGCTCCCTCTGCGACATCATGCATGCGCAGCAAAAGACCCATCAGTGTGGTCTTGCCGGCGCCGCTCGGACCCACCAGCCCGACACGCTGCCCCGCACAGATGGTCAGCTCGAAATCCTTGATCACATTGCGCACTCGGCGCGGCTGGTTTGTGCTTGGCAGCTCGTACGAAAAGGCGATGTGGTCCAGGTGGATGCTGCCTTGGGTCACGGTGATCGTCGGTGCGTCGGGTTTGTCCGCCACGGTGGCGGGCACGATCAGCGTGTCAATGCTTTCGCGAGCTGAGCCCGCTTGATCGTAAAACTCCGGGATACGTTGCCCCAGATTGTATGCCGTCTGCAGTAGGGAACTCGTGAGCGCCGTCGTCATCACGAAGTCCCCCGCGCCAATTCGCCCGTGTACCCACGCGTACAGCGCGCCACCCACGAACACGACCCACATCGAAATATCCATGATGTACTGCACGCTGCGCAGTCGCACCACCGCGCGATACGAAGCGCGTCGGCGCTCGAACTCTGCGCCGGTGTATTGCTTCAGCTGCTCGTCCTCCAGCTCCTGATTGGCGAAGAAGAACACATTGCGAATGTTCGTGAGCACGTCGACCATGCGCCCAGTGACTGCCGCCTTGGCCTCATTGCTCGCAATGGCGCGCCGCGTGCACTCGCGCCCCACCAGCAAACTGACTGAAAAATACATCACAATCGCCACGACCGCCGCCGCGAAGAACGCGGGGCTGGCCAGATAGAAAAACACCGCGACGAACGCGAAAAAGGCCGTGCTGGGAAGGAAATCGAACACCACCATGTCGAACAGCTGCAACACCTGTTCAGGCAGCATGATCGCCCGATGCGCAATCTTCCCCGAAAGGGTGTTTTCGAAATAGGAGCTGGAGAGCCGTTGCGTGTAAGCGAAGACCTCCTGCTTGATGCGCCGAAGCATGGGCGACCGCGTGTTGTACGAGCTGAACCACGCTCCCGCATCCATCGCGAAGCGCGCCACCACGAGCCCAACGAAGAACACAAACGGCCCCAGTGCCTTGCCGGCCTCGTGCGCTGGGTCGTGCATGGCAAGCACGGTGTCCGTCAGGCGCTTAGTGGCATACGCGATCGACGCGAACACCCCACGGCTGAGCACCGGGAACACGACCAACCCCAGGACGCCCCAGCGGAACTGGCGGTAGAAGTGAAAGGAGAACGGCCAAAGACGATTGGGCAGAGTTGGAGGAGTCATTGAGCGGCCGCGGCCTGCCTTCCGTGACTGCATCGACGGCGTGCGTCAACCGCGCCCGCAGTTATGCGCTAGTTGTGGTTCAGAGCGCGCTTGCCCGCTGAGTTCCTTGAGCCAGTGGCTGCTCGGCCTACCCTAATTGGCCCAAAGGCGCTCTACCCAGGGGCGATAGAAGCCGTACGTGGACCCGGACGACAAGCAGGCCACGCTCGCGGCGGCGATGTCCGCGGGCAATCTGGTAGAGCAACGGAAAAAGACGGAGTTACGGCCTTCTTCGTGCGGGACAACGGCGCGGGTTTCGAGCTGGCGTTCGCGAACAAGCTGTTTGCGTCCTTTCAGCGCCTGCACACGACAAACGAATTCGCCGGCACCGGGATTGGTCTGGCCACGGTTCAAAGAATTGTTCACCGTCACGGAGGGCGCATTTGGGCGGAGGGAGTCGTGAATGGTGGCGCCACCTTCTTCTTTTCGCTACCGGAGCCAGGCCGCCCGAGCGATCGATGAATATCAGCGGGGCCCCGCGTAAGGCGTGTGGTCGCAAACTCTAGTTCTTGCCGCGCCCCGTGACGGCGCCGTATTCGTGGAGCCGATACTGAATCGTGCGCACGCTGATGTCCAAGATTTCAGCGGCGCGAGTGGTCGACCCTTCCGCGGCTTCCAGCGTGGTCATGATGGCGTACTTCTCGATCTCTGCCAGCGTGGCTCCAGGGATGCGAATGCCCTCGAACATCACGGGAGCGGCCTCGAAAGGCAGCGCGTCGGCCTCGACCAGCTCCCCCGCGCTGAACACGATCGCGCGCTCCATGGCATTCTCTAGCTCACGCACGTTGCCGGGCCAGCGGTGGCTCATGATCTTGGCACGCGCCTCTGGGCTGAAGCCCATGACCTGACGATGATTTTCGCGCGCGAATTTGCGTAGAAAGTGCTCCCCCAGCACCACGACATCGCTGCCGCGCAGGCGCAGCGGCGGCATTTCGATGTGCACCACGTTCAGGCGGTAATAGAGATCCTCGCGGAAGCGCTTGTCCCGGACTTCGGCGACTAGGTCTTTGTTGGTCGCTGCAATCACGCGCACGTCGACCTTGATGGTCTCGTTGCCACCCACGCGCTCGAAGCACTTTTCTTGGAGAACGCGCAGGAGCTTGACCTGAGTTGCGGCTGTGATCTCCCCGATTTCGTCCAGGAACAACGTGCCGCCGTTGGCTTGCTCGAAGCGGCCGATTCGCCGCTTGTCCGCGCCAGTGAAGGCGCCTCGTTCGTGCCCGAAGAGCTCGCTCTCCAACAAGCCCTCGGCCAAGGCCGAGCAGTGCAGCGAGACGAACGACTCGTTCTTGCGTGGGCTCAGCTCGTGCAGCGCTCGCGCCAGCTCCCCCTTGCCAGTGCCACTTTCACCAGTGATCAACACGGACGCACGCGCGGGCGCGACTTGGCGAGCCATGGCGTAGATGCGCTGCATGGGGGGGCTCGTGCCAATCAAACCTTCTAAGCCGTCGTGGTCGCGGTTGCGCACCTGGCGGCGCAGGTTTTCGGTCTCAGCGGCTAGTTGCGCCCGCTCCAGCGAGCGCTCCACGAGCAGCAACAGCGTGTCGAACTCAATCGGCTTGGTGAGGTAGTCCTCAGCGCCCGCGCGCATGGCCTGGACCGCCGATGACACATCCCCAAATGCGGTGGCGACGACGATGGGAATGCCCGGATATTGCTGGCGCACCTTGGTGATGAGCTGCAGGCCATCCATGTTCGGCATCTTGAGGTCGGTAACGATCAACGCCGGGGCGCGTTCGGCGATCTGTTCGAGCGCGAGCATGCCGTCAGCCGCGGAGTCGACTTGATAGCCCTCTTGTTCCAGTAGTTTGGTAAGCCCGCTGCGCGCGCTTGCTTCGTCGTCGACGACTAAGATTCTGGGCTTGCTCATGGTGCTAGATCCTCGGCATTTCCGAGCGGTAGTGCAATACGAAATACGGTTTTCCCAGGCTGGCTCTGGACGTCCACCGTTCCACCGTGGTCGCTCACGATGCGATGAGTGATCGCGAGGCCGAGGCCTGTCCCGCCCTCTTTGGTCGAGAAGAAGGCGTCGAAGATGGGCGCGTCCGGGCTTGGTAGTCCGGGGCCGTCGTCCTCGACATCCACGATCGCCTGGAGCGGGCTTCGACGCAGGCGGAGCGTTACCGCGCCCCCAGTCGTTTCGGCGGAATCGACCGCGTTCTTGAGCAGGTTCAACAGTACTTGAAGGAGCTTGGCTTGGTCGGCTTGGATGACCAGGTCCGAGTTCGGCAAATCTGCGCTGAGCCGCACGCCAGCAGCCTCTGCTTGAGCGGAGACCATGGTCTTCGCGTGCTCACAAAGCTTCAACAGGCTCACATCATTGCGCTGCAAGGGCTTTGGTCGCGCGAAATCCAGAAACTCCGTGACCAGATTGGCCAGCCGCTTGATCTCGTCACCCACCACGCGAGTCGCCTCGAGCATGTCCTGCTCACTGGCCTTCTTCTTGATGGCGCGTTCCAAGAACGAGACGTGCAGCTGGGCACCGTTCAGCGGGTTTCGAATCTCGTGCGCCAGACCCGCAGCCAGAGTCCCAATGGCGGCCAGCTTTTCTGCCTGGCGCGTGCGCTCTTCCATGGCCCGCGCGTCCGTGATGTCGCGACCGACTGCAAACAACACCACGTCATCCCCCGCTTGCTGGCCCGCGAACGCCAGATTCCAAATCACACCTCTCAGCTTCCCGGAGCGGGTGCGAAGAGTTCCCTCAACCCACTGTGACTCAAGTGCGCCCGCCAAGCCCTCAGTCAGCTGTCTCGGCAAGCGCTCGTCGGCATCCTGCGCACCCAAAGCGCTCACGAACGGTTGACCGAGGAGCTCATCCCGCGCGTAGCCGGTGACGCGCTCTGCTTCTCGGTTGAAGAGCTGAATCTTGCCCGCGGCATCCAGCCCGATGATGAGCACGCTAGCGAGCTCCACCGCGTTCACGTAGCGGTGCTCGGTGCGAGCCAGCGCCTTGCCCAGGTCGACTTGTTCCTCACGCGCTACGCGCCGAATTCTGTCGACGTACGAGTCCTTGTACGTTTCGAGCATGATCGCGAGCTCGAGGTCCAAGACTCGGATCAGTGCTTCACGGATCGCCGCTGCTTCCTCGCCCGTATCACGGTCCGCGATACGCAACAGAGCGACGCGAATCAAGGCCATTGCCGTCAGCATGTAGCGCTGCGGTAGGCCGATCTTCACGTGCACGCGGCCTATCTGCGAGGTCTGCTCGTGATACGCCTCGTCATACGTGCCGCCGCAGATGCGAGCGAGCCAGAGGACGAGTGAGCGTTGCAGGCGCGCAATCTGCTCCTCGCCCGTGAACACGTCGTGCGCTTCACTGTGTTCACGGATCCGGTCGTAGAACTCCCGCGCGATACGCGGGAACTCGGGCGCGGCTTTCCGGCCGAAAGCAACGAGCAGAGTCGCGTCACGCTCGTTGAAGCGCACGTACCGCTTGAGCTCCTGAAACCGTGTCTCCTTAGTCATCCGTTGAGGTTGACTGTACTCGAACGGCCGTTGCCAGCGCGCTCAAATCGCGTTCTGTGACTTCCGTTGGATTGGCGCGCGAGAGCGCGCTAGTCAGCGCGTCGCGTAGACTCGCGTAGTCGACTGGCTTCGTGAATACGAGGGGGGGCTCCGAGCCGAACGCCCCGGGCTGAAACAGCTGCGGGTAGCCAGTCGCGAAGATGATGGGGATACCCGGCCGGCGCGCCCGTGCGAAGTGGCCGACAGCGGTGCCGTCGACGTGGGTCGTATTGAATTCGGTAACGATTGCGTCGGGGACGGGGGCTCGGGCTAGGCGAGCGACGGCTGCGGCGCCGTCACGAGCGATCTCGACGGCAAAGCCGTCCTCGCGCAGCATGTCCGCCATGCGCCGGCTCGTGCGCACGTCGTCGTCGACGAGCAGCACGAGGTGCGGATGGGAAGACGGGTCGAGCATCGTGCCATCACAATGCAATTCGTCGGCCAAGCGAACGGAACCAGGCACGGGGCTTGTGCACCCGCCGAATCGTGGAGAAACTAGGGTCACGCGGGGTTTGAGCTCACCGCGGCTCGAGGGGGTGTGCGCGCAAATTGCGCGCCGGCGCAGGTTTTGCGCGCGCAGCGCCGAGGCTCCGACAGCGCCGCGCGATTTCTCTGCGATCGGCGTAGCTCGCGAGCAAGGCACGGGTCTTGCGATGCGCCCCGGCGAATGTCCACGCACACCGACAAATTCGAATACGACGACGCGACCGTGCGCAAATTCGTCGTTGCCACCGCTGTGTGGGGCGTCGTCGCGATGCTTGTCGGCCTTTGGCTAGCAGTGATGCTGGTTGCTCCGAGCATGAACCTCGGGTTGGCGCAACTGAGCTTTGGCCGCCTGCGCCCGTTGCACACCAACGCGGCGGTCTTCGCCTTCGCCGGAAACGCCATCTTTGCGGCCATCTACTACTCGTCTCAGCGTCTGCTGAAGACGCGAATGTGGAGTGACGCGCTGAGCAAATTCCACTTCTGGGGCTGGCAGGCGATCATCGTCTCGGCGGCTTTGACGCTGCCCTTCGGGATTACTCAGTCCAAGGAATACGCTGAGTTAGAGTGGCCGATCGACCTTGCGATTGCGGTGGTCTGGATCGCCTTCGCAGTGAACTTTTTCGGGGCAATCGCCAAACGACGCGAACGGCATATCTACGTCGCGATCTGGTTTTACATCGCCACGATCGTCACGGTCGGGATCCTGCACATCTTCAACAACCTCGCGTTGCCGATCAGCCTTTGGAAGAGCTATTCGGTGTACGCGGGCGTGCAAGATGCGTTCATGCAGTGGTGGTATGGGCACAACGCTGTCGCATTCGTCCTGACCACGCCCTTCTTGGGCATGATGTACTACTTTTTGCCAAAAGCGGCGAATCGTCCGGTCTATTCATATCGGCTTTCGATCCTCCACTTCTGGTCTTTGGTCTTCATCTACATCTGGGCCGGGCCGCATCACTTGCACTACACGGCGCTGCCGGAGTGGGCTTCCACACTCGGCATGTTGTTCAGCGTGATGCTTTGGATGCCGTCTTGGGGCGGCATGATCAACGGCTTGATGACACTGCGCGGCGCCTGGAACCGCGTATCAGATGACCCGGTGCTCAAGTTCTTCGTGGTCGGCATCACGTTCTACGGCATGGCCACGTTCGAGGGACCTCTGCTCTCGATCAAGAGCGTCAATGCGCTCTCACACTATACGGATTGGACTATCGCTCACGTGCACAGCGGCACGCTCGGCTGGAACGGCTTCATGACGTTCGGCATGTTGTACTACCTCGCGCCGCGTCTGTTCCAAACCAAGCTCTGGTCGAAGAAGCTCGCCGAGGCTCACTTCTGGGTCGGCACGATTGGCATCCTCCTTTACATCGTGGCCATCTACGCCGCCGGGGTCACACAAGGCCTGATGTGGCGCGCGTTCGACAGCACGGGACGTCTCGCGTACCCGGACTTCATCGAGACCGTGGTGCGCATCCTGCCCATGTGGTGGGTGCGCGTGCTCGGAGGCACGCTGTACCTCGCCGGCATGATCATGGCGTTGACCAATCTGTTGATGACCTGGCGCAATCGCCCGGCCGTTTACGAGCCCTCAAGCGACGAAGCGCCAGCGCTCGGTGTGTACACGGGCCCGAAGACAGAACTCGTCATCCCGTCGCACAGCACGATCTCCGACACCGGTCAGCGCATCATCTACTTCGTCAAGGCGAACTGGCACCGCGCTTGGGAGCGTCAGCCGCTCAAGTTCACGATCTGGGTCGGCGTCGCGGTGATTGTCGCGTCGTTGTTCGAGGTGGTGCCAACGTTCTTGATTCGCTCCAACATTCCGACCATCGCCTCGGTCAAGCCGTACTCGCCGCTGGAGTTGTATGGCCGCGATATCTACGTGGCAGAGGGTTGCTACAACTGCCATTCGCAGATGATTCGTCCCATTCGCGCCGAAACGGAGCGCTACGGCGAATACTCCAAACCCGGTGAATTCGTGTATGACCGCCCGTTTCAATGGGGCTCACGTCGCATCGGCCCCGACTTGCACCGTATTGGCGGCAAGTACCCTTACCTGTGGCACGTGCGGCATATGCAGGACCCGCGCTCTACTACTCCGCAGTCGATCATGCCCGCCTACACCTGGCTGTTCAAAGACGACGCGGACTTCGCTAGCATTCAAAGCCGAGTCGACGGCATGGCCATGCTGGGCGTGCCCTACGGTGAGGCCGTGCTCCACGGCGAAAGCATGGCGCGAGCGCAGGCGCACCAGATCAGCTCGGAGATCGTCCTGCAGGGCGGCCCTGCAGGTCTCGAGAACAAAAAGATCATTGCTCTACTCGCTTACCTGCAGCGCCTGGGCACCGACATCAAGAAGCTGCCGAACGCTGCGAGCGCGCTCAAAGCCGCGAACGAAAGTCCGGCACAGTCCAGCGCGCTTGCTGCTGCCAAGTCTTCACTGGGAGGTATGTAGTCATGAAGCTCTCCGACGTAGTTTCTTCGATGAACGTCTCAATCTTTGCGACGCTCCCGCTGTTGATCTTTGTCGGCATCTTTATCGGCGTGATGGTGCACGTGATGTTCGAGAAGGAGCAGTTCGATGAGATGAGCAAACTCCCGCTCGAGACGGAGAAGGGTCATCGCAAATGAGCACTGGGGCCGAAGTCACGGAGTCCAGCCCAAGCAAGGCACGCGCCGCCCCGGCTAAATCTAGAGCGCCAGAAGCAGAGCTGCTTGAGCACGAATACGACGGCATTCAGGAGTACGACAACCCGCTGCCCCGCTGGTGGGTGTGGATGTGGGTGGGCTCGTTCTTGTTCTCGATTGGCTACTTCTTTCACTATCACGTGTCGCACAACGGCGTGTCGATTGCAGATGGCTACGAGCAGGACATGCGCGAGGCGCGTGAGCTTGAGGCAAAGAGCTCACTCGCGCAGCCGGTCAGTGAGGATTCGTTGAACAAGCTCACCCTCGATGCGGCCTTGATGACCGACGCGCAAACACTGTTCGTGTCCAAGTGCTCGCCGTGCCATGGAGAGCATGCGCAGGGTATCATTGGCCCGAATCTCACTGATGGCTCCTGGATCCACGGGCGAGGATCACTGACCGACATCTACGGCGTAGTGGAAGGCGGCGTGGCTGCCAAAGGCATGCCGGCATGGGGGCGGTTGCTGACGCCGATCGAGCTGCGCAAGGTCGTCGCGTTCGTCGGGACCCTACGCGGCAAGAATGTCCCGGGCAAAGCAGCTGAAGGCACGCCGCTCTGAACTGAGCCCGCACGCTCACCCCAGACTCACCCCATGAACGACCTCATCGCTCCCGAACGACTCTTGCCCACGTTGAACGCGGACGGATCGCGTAATCGCCTTCGCCCCCGGCTCTACCCGGGGCGCTTGCATAGTCGGCGTCGCTGGGTCGGTTGGGCTTTGATCACGCTGTTCGCGGGGCTGCCGTTCGTGCGGGTGGGCGGGGCCCCGGCCCTGCTGCTGGACGTCGTTCAGCGCAAGTTTCAGCTGTTCGGTCGCACGTTTCTCGCGACTGACGGCGTGTTGCTCATGCTGCTGATGCTGACCATTTTCGCGACCGTGTTCTGGGTCACGGCGTTGGTCGGGCGAGCATGGTGCGGCTGGGGCTGCCCGCAAACCGTGTACATGGAGTTCTTGTTTCGCCCCATCGAGCGGTTGTTCGAGGGTAGGCGCGAGGACCAAATACGTATCGATGCGGGCGGAGTGAGCCTGCGCCGAGCCGCCAAGAACGTAGCCTTTCTGGTACTCGCGTTCGTGATCGGCAACGTCTTCCTGTCGTATTTCGTGGGCGTGCACGCGCTCCGTTCCTGGGTCACCGAAGCGCCCACTCGGCACTGGGGTGGGTTCCTCGTGATGGCCATCACGACCGGACTCGTATTTTTCGATTTCGCCTATTTCCGCGAACAGATGTGCACGATTATTTGCCCGTACGCCCGCCTGCAGTCCGTACTGCTGGACAGGCAGTCGCTCGTCATCGGCTACGACGAGAAGCGCGGGGAGCCTCGTAGTAAGGGCAAACCCCGTCCCGGTCACGGGGATTGCATTGATTGCCTGGCCTGTGTGGTCGCCTGTCCGACGGGTATCGACATCCGTCACGGCTTGCAGCTCGACTGCATCGCGTGTGGTCAGTGCGTCGATGCCTGCGACACCATCATGGGTAAGATCAGCAAGCCCGCCGGGCTGATCCGTTATGCATCACAGGACTCCCTGGAGACGGGCCGGCCCAGCGCGTTGCTGCGTCCTCGCGTTGCTGTCTACTTCGCGCTACTCGTTTTGCTGATTACGGTACTCGCCTTCGCGGGTCGCAAGCCGCAAGCCGAGGTGACGCTGCTGCGCGGCATTGGCGCGCCGTACGGCGAAAGCGGCGGCAGCGTCAGCAACCAAATTCGCATCAAGGTGCAGAACCGCGGTGACGTGAGGCGTGACTATCACATCGAGCTGATCACACCCAAAGACGCGCACTTGATTGCTCCCGAGAATCCACTCGTCGTCGCCGGCGGGGAGCAGAGCTCGACGAGCGTGTTCGTCTCCCTTGCTCGGACTTCCTTCGCTAGTGGCGAGCTTCCCGCGCGCTTCCGAGTCTCCGACGGCCACGGCTATAGCGTCGAAGTCCCGTATCAATTGCTCGGTCCGGAAGGGAAGAAGCCATGACCCGCGCGCGCACGTCGGAAAGCGGTAATTCTCGCTGGGCGCTGGTGCCGGTCGCACTACTGCTCGCCTCCACGCTCGGCGTTGGTTCGATGGCGCTGATCGCCATTCGGGATCCGAACTTCGCGACCGAGCCGGACTACTACAACAAGGCGCTGCATTGGGATCAGACCCAAGCCCAGGCAGCCGAGAATCAACGGCTCGGTTACGTGGTCGAGCTCGAGCCGCGCGTGGTTGTCGACGCAGCCGGACGCGCGACGCTCCAGCTCAAGTTGCAGGACGCAACACGCGCGCCGGTGCGCGGCGCCGTCGTCACGGCCGTCGCGTTCGCGAATGCATTTTCCGGGGACGTGAGCGCGCTCGCGTTTCGTGAGCTTGCTCCCGGCGTGTACGTTGCGCAGCTGGCAGCACGTCACTTGGGCCTATGGGAATTCCGCGTCACCGCTACTTCGGGTAAGGATCACATAACTCAGACGTTGCGCCGTGACGTAGTGAGAGGTCGCGCGTGACCCTGACGCTGCTCTTGCCGATCGTCGGGGCGAGCGTGCTCGGTAGCGTGCATTGCGCCGCAATGTGTGGGCCGTTCGCGGCCATGGTGAGCAATTCCGGCGCCGGCCGAGGGCGCCGTTTGCTGCTGCAACTCGCTTACCAGGGCGGTCGGTTGCTCTCGTACGTCGCGCTCGGTGCGGCGGCAGGCAGCGCCGGCCGCGCGCTTGACCTTGCTGGCGCGGCGGCAGGCCTCGGGGATCTGGCCGCCGGGGCAGCGGGCTTCCTGCTCCTCGTATGGGGCCTCGGCGCGTTGCTCGAGACCCAAGGGGTGCGTATCCCGCGCCTCAAGCAAGCGTTACCAGCTCGCGTTTCCGCGTTCCTGTTTTCGCTGCGCCAGAGCCCCTCGCCCTGGCGCGCGGGATTGCTGGGTCTCGCCACCACGCTGTTGCCCTGCGGCTGGCTGTATGCGTTCGTGCTCACCGCTGCGAGCACGGCGCACGCGGCTGAGGGGGCACTGGTCATGTTCGCGCTGTGGGTCGGCAACGCGCCGATGCTCCTCGGAATCGGCTTCTTCTTCGGTGGCGCGCTGAATCGCTTGCGGCGGCACGTGCCGGTCTTCAGCGCCTCGCTGATCTTCTGCATCGGGCTTTCCACGATCATCACGCGCACTCGGCTGCCGTCGTTCGCGCTCCTGGCGCCTCAACTACATGGTTCACTGGGGCGGGCTCCGTCGCTGGCGGACTGCCCGTGCCATCGAAAGCATCGCTGATGTCGGGCAGCGCTGCCGTGCGGGCCGACGCACCGGATGAGCAGGCGCGCCCGGAGCCCGAGTGTAGTCACTGCGGTTTGCCGATCCCGCCCGGCCGCGTTGGCCCGCTCGGCACGCCGCAGTTCTGCTGCGCTGGTTGTGCTGCCGTGTACGCGGTACTCAATGCCTCGGGTCTGCAGGGCTATTATGCCAAACAGTCCGCGCTATCCGAGCGCCGCTCCGCGCCAAAGCCTACGTTTCGCCGTTTCGAGGAGTTCGACGACCCGAAGTTTTTCACGAAGTACTGTCGGGAAGTCGCTCCGGGTGCAGCGACGGTCGACCTATTCTTGGAGGGCATTCATTGCTCGGCTTGCGTTTGGCTCGTCGAGCGAGTGCAGCGAGTGGCCCCTTCCGTCATCGAGGCGCGCTTCGATCTGAGCCGCTCGCTGCTGACGCTGACCTTTCAACACACCGAGGCGCCTCTAAGCCACGTTGCTCGTGCTCTCGACTCATTGGGCTATTGCCCGCACGCCGCGGGCGCGCTGGATCAGGCCGCCGAGCAACGTCGCGGCGACCGGGCGCTCTTGTTGCGCGTCGGTCTCTCGGGCGCGGCCGCGGGCAACGTCATGTTGATGGCGCTTGCCCTGTACAGCGGCGCTTTTGGCGGGATGAGCGCGGAGTACGTTTCCTTGTTCCGCTGGGGCAGCCTGCTGATCACCACGCCAACGGTATTTGGCGCGGGCGCGGTGTTCTTTCGCGGGGCGCTCGCCGCGCTGCGCACGCGTACGCCACACATGGACCTGCCGGTCAGCATCGGTATCTTGGTGGGTTATGTGGGCAGCGTGTGGAACACGCTGCGAGCCACCGGGGACGTCTACTTCGACACGCTCTGCACGCTCATCTTCCTGCTGCTGGTCGGACGTTATTTGCAGAGGACGCACCATCGGCGATGCGCGCGCGCGAGTGAGCTGCTCAGCGCGCTCGCCCCGGCGACGGCACGGCTGCTCGAGGCAGACGGGCTTCGGATCGTACCCGCCGCCGCCGTCAGCCCGGGCTCATTGGTTCAAGTTGAAGAGGGCGAGCGCATCCCGGTGGACGGGCGTGTTGCTAGCGGCACTTCGGCGGTCGACGCGTCATTGCTAACCGGTGAATCGGAACCGCAAGAGGTGGGTGTTGGTGACCGCGTGCATACTGGCACCATCAATTGTAGCGCCCCGCTCCGGATCCGCGTGGAGAGCGCCGGCGTCGACACCCGGCTCGGACGCCTGATGTACGCTGTCGAGACGACACAACGTGAGCGCGCGCCGGTCGTGCGCCTAGCCGATCGCGTATCGGGCTACTTCGTGCTGGCAATCCTGAGCGTTGCCTTGGTCACGCTGCTCATCTGGCTGTGGATCGACCCGAGTCGCGCTCTCGATCACACGGTCGCGTTGCTGGTCGTGACCTGCCCGTGCGCGCTGGGCATGGCCACGCCGCTCGCGGTGACCGCCGCCTTGCGCCGCGCCGCCCAAGTGGGCGTGTTGTTCAAGGGCGGCGAGTTCATCGAAGAGCTCGCGCGTCCCGGCCGTTTCGTCTTCGACAAGACCGGGACGCTGACCGAGGGCCGCTTGGAGCTGGTCGATTGGCACGGAGACATTCGAGCTCAAGCGCTCGTGCGCAGCGCCGAGGAGCACTCGAGTCACCCCATCGGTCGCGCCATTCAACGCGCGTTCTCTGCGAACGAGCTCCACTGTGCGAGTATTCGAGAGTCGCCTGGTGGCGTGGAAGCAGAGGTCGCGGGGCAATCACTCGTGGTTGGGTCGGCGGCGACGGTTTCTCGCTCTTTCGCAGTGCCGGATTGGGCGCTTAGCCTAGTTGACGGGCACGCCTCCAAGGGGCAGACGCCAATCGTCGTGGCGGTTGACGGACAGATTTGCGCTGTGGCCGCCTTTGCCGACACCTTGCGAGCGGACGCCAAACGAAGTTTGCAGCGGTTGCAGACGCTCGGCCTCGAGCTCGAGCTGTTGTCTGGCGATCATCCCCATGTGGTGCGCAGCATCAGTGAGCAACTCGGTGTACCGTTCACGGCAGTGCGCGGCGGCATGAGCCCAGAAGGGAAATTGCGGCACATCCAAGCGCTTCGCGCGGCCGGTCAACGCGTCTTCATGGTGGGTGATGGCGTCAACGACGCCGCAGCCATGTCCGCAGCGAGTGTGGGCGTTGCGGTTCACGGCGGCGCGGAG
>JBDTJC010000412.1:0-7016 GCA_039936055.1 Polyangiaceae bacterium
CGGCGCTCAATTGCGCGGAAGGCGCGGCTCGCCAAACGCGCGCCGACAAGAGTCGCGCGTACGCCATCGCACTCTGTGAGTGCTGTGAGGCTTGCGCCGCAATCGAGATCGCAGGCGCCCTGGGCGCATGCTCGGCGGCTGACGTCCAAGCGGTAGTCGCGCTCGGCACCCGTACCAAAAACATCCTCAACCGCCTCGTGCGTTGAGTGGCTCGCGGTTCCCGCGAGGCTGAGCTCAGCGCGAGCAAAGAAAAGCCTCGCGTTCCGTCAGCGGGCGAGATCTGTTGCGGTTTCCAGACCAGCACAGACCCACACGAAGACGCAGCGCTAGGCCAGGGCAAGAGTGTTTGGCTCTGCCGGCCCCTGCAATAAGAAAAGGCAGACAGCCGAGCGTGACCCCGTACTCGCGCAGCTCGCTCGAGCAGCGGTCAGCGGGCTCGCACCCGCGGGCCCAGAGTTTCGGCGCGGTCGAGAGGCCGTGGCGTTCGGGGGGCGTCCAGGCGTGCCGATCGCGGCGCCCTTGTGCGTGCGTGAGTACGACTTCAGTCTGCACGCCGCGACGCATGCGGGCGCTCAGGACGTGAAGGGGCGCGAGGCGTTGCTCAAGTACATCCTGCGGCCGCCGCTGGCGACTGAGCGGCTGACGGCGGGCCCCGACCGATTGGTGCGCTGCGCAGCACGCTCAAGCGCGCGTTCAGTGATGGGACGTTCGCGATCGATCTGGATCCATTGTCGCTGCTGTGCCGGCTAGCAGCGACGGTACCCCCGCCCCGCTTTCACACGGTACGCTACCCTGTCGTGTTGGCGTCTTGGCGTCGGCGTCGAAGTGGCGTCGGCTTGTCGTGCCTCAGCCCGAGCCAGCGGGGAGCGGACGAAGCTGCGAGGTCGGCCGGTTGCGAGCGGCCCGAGCCAGCGCCTCCGAGTTCCTCGGCGGGTGAGCGGTACCGCCCGTGGGCTGAGCTGTTGAAACAGACGTTTGGGCTCGACGTTGAGAAGTGCCCGAGCTGCGGCGGGCGCATGCGTTTGCTGGCCCTGGTCACCGAGCCCTCGAGTGTGGCCCGCTTCCTCGCCATCAAGGCGAGCCCAGCGAGGTGCCGCCGCGCGCCGCCGCGCGGGCCCCGCCGTACTTTCAGAGCCGAGCCGTACGTCGTCAGTATCACGCCCCCTCTGAATCTGAGCCGCAGCTGGACTTGTTCCAAGAGCACTGAGGCCCCGCTCCGGCATGAGGCCTCGCACTCCGCGCGAGCTTGGCGGAGCTACGTGCGGAGCGCGTTTCGCGCGGCTGGGGGGTTCGGCGCGGCCGGCGGAACAGCGCGCTAAACTGCGCCGCCGGGGCCCGTGTTCGAGGGCGGGAGGGCTTTGAATCACCTACGCGCTCGTTGACATTTCCGCGCCGAACAAGTCTTGAAAATTCTGCCCGAGTCGGGTGCTCTGTCGGCGTGTTCGACGTGCTTCTCGCCCGCATTCGCTCCCGCGCCACTGCTGTGGCGATACGGGCAGAGGCCGCGGTATGGGCGGCGTGGCGGCCGAGAGGGGTGGTGACCGGCTTCATCGCCGACATGACACGCTCGCACGCCGAACTCGTGGCTGAGAACGCCTTGCTCCGCCAGCAGCTCATCGTGGCGGCCCGGGCCGTCAAACGACCCGACCTCCGCACTCTGGAGCGCGGTTTGCTCGTGATGCTCGCCAGCATCCTTCCGCATTGATGATACGCGATGCTCCTGGTGAAACCGGACACCGACTCGGCGCTAGACACCTCGGGAAAGCCGTGGCACGCCGCTTCTTCGATGATCGAGACCGAGCAGCACTTCGACCCGGGATTGCGCGCGGCGAACCTCGCGCTCTCGGGGCGCAAGCGCCGCGAAGTCAGCCGCATCACCTCGCTCGAACTGCGCTTCACGGATCCGCGGAGTACGCCTTGGGAGGCTTTGGCGATGATCTCGGTCGGCGTGCTCAGCGTGCTGGTCGTGCTCGGCTTGTGGCTCGCCTGAGCGGCGAGCCACTCAGCCGCTCAGCTATTCGGACTTCGCCGGCGCGCCCGAGTCCGTCTTGCCGACGGGCCCCGACTTCTTGGCGCCGGTGAGGTCGATCTCCCAATCCAGCGTGTGCTCGTCGCCGTTAAAGGCGGGCACGATCACGGCGTTCAGCGCGCGCTGCACGCATTTGCCGACCGCGTTCTCATCGTACGGCGCGCCCACGCTGAGCGATTTCACGTGGCCGTCGTTGGCGAACACCAGCGTGACGCTGGCCTTCGTGTCCTTGGCCTTCGGGGGCGCCTTCTTCGCGGGCTTGGTGCCCTTCACCGGGGTTGGAGTCGGCGCGTCTTCGGTCACGGAGTCCGGACACGTTTCAGCGGAGTGCGCCGCACGGTGCATCTCGAGATCCGCCTGCTTGTCGTCCCACTCACGCCTCTTCTCTTCTTCGGTCGAGCCCGAGGTGTCCTCGTGGTTGTTCTCGGTGCGCTCCTTCTGAAGTTGCTCGTCGCCCAGCTTCTCCTGATCAGCGAGCAGCTGATCAGGGGTCTTCGGGGCCTCAGGGCCATTTTCGGCACAGGCGACGAGACCGAGGACGACGAACGCGAACAAACCGAGGTAGCGCTGCTGCATGGGCAGGACACTAGTCCGGGCCGGCACACGCTGGGAAGGCCCCGCGGCCGCGAAACGCGGCTCGGCAGAGCGGATTTTTGCACGCCCTCGCGGCGTGTGAGCCGACGCGCGATCCCGCGCAACTGCGCCACACCAAGCGCCGACTCTCAGGAATGCCGGGGAAGCGCTGGATTTGTGAGCTATTTTTACTGGTGTTCGTGATCCCCGCCTGTTCCGGCTTCGAGCATGATTGCTTCGAAACCCGCACTTGCTCGGGTCCGAAGGGGTTCATCGAGGCAGGGCCCAACGATGACTGGTGGGAAACTGGTGCCGGCGCCGGCGGAGATTTGGGGGTTGGGTTCCCGATGCCCGTAGTAGCCAGCCCCAGCAACAGCGCGGGCAGTGCGGGCAGTGATGAGGAAGCGACCGTAGACGCAGCGCTACCCCGCATCCTCGAAGTGACACCCGCAGATGGCGCGACGGGCGTGGGAAGCGACACGACGATCGTGATTCGGTTCGCTCAACCGATGAACAGCGAAGCCACCGAGGCCGCCTATCGGTCGAGCGACCTTCCAGCAACCGGTGTCAGCTTCACCTGGAGCGACGGTTTCACGCAGCTCACCCTCACCCCCCGCGCAGCGCTCGACTACGCCGAAGGCAGCGCCGCATTCCCTGCGAAGATGTACCACTACAGCTTCGATGGCAGCGCTCGCGATCGCAACGGGCAAACACTGCCCGCGGCCCCATTCGCGTTCAGCACACTGCGCCAAGTGTCGCTCGAGCTACTGCCCGACCCAGAGCGCACCGGCACTTGGACGGACGGCGAAGGCGAGGGCATCCACAACTGCGTGCGTGCGGCCACGGCTCCGTATCAACCCACCGTGTGCGTGGGTGATGACGCGAACAACGTCCGCTACTCCGGCTTTTTGAGCTTCGACCTGAGCGCCTTGCCCGGCACAATCCGCGCGTTTTCCAGCGCGAGGCTGCATGCCAGCGGCATGGCCTATGGCGTTCTGGAAGCGTTAGGCGACAATCACCTCGAACACATCGTGTTCGAGCAACTCGGGGATGCCGCGCTGCACACAGCTGCACTCTCCGCGCTCGGCCCATTCTACAGTGGCCCGAGCCTCATGAACGCGACGCGCCTCGTGCTCAGCTACGACCTCACCAGCGCCGTGCAGGACGACTACGGCAATCGCGTCGCCCGCGCCCAGCGCAGCCAGTACCGGCTCGGCTTTGCGAAAATCGTCGCCGACGGCAGCTGGGACGACCTCGAGCTGCCGACGAGCGCCATCCGCCTAGCGCTGACGTACCTGGTCCCGTAGCGCTGATTCCAATGCGCGCGCTACGACTTGTGCGCGTCAGCGCGCGACGATCATCAAAGCGGCGACGTGAAACGATGGCTGCCCGAGCCCAACGCCGAGCCCGCAACGCTGAGCGGCGCGAGCGCTTGGAAGTTGAGCGCATCCATCTTGTACGTCCACACTTCGTCGGCCACTTCACTGCGCACGGCGAGCGCGCTCGTGACGCGGTCCGGACCGGTCATGTGGATCTTGTCCAAGGGCAAACCGGCCTCCAAAAGCTGGGATCGCATGAGGGGGTTCTGCATCAAGGTATCCCCGATGCGACCAGTATCAACCCACATCCGGAAGTGCACTTTCTCCGGCAGTGCGGCGAGCGCGCTCTTGTGTCCCGGCTCGTCTTTCAACGCGTGCTCGCCCTTGGAGAATGCAGCTTCAGCGCGGTCACACAGTGTGCTCAAGCCCGCAGATACGAACAGGTACTTACCGAGGAACTTCACGCGCATCGTCACCGGCACGGGCAAGCCCCGCGGCGCGAGCGAAAAGCCGGTGCCGTCCGGCGTGACGGCGACTTCACGCACCGTGGGCAAGATCTTGCTGCGCAGGCCCGCGGCCAGCTTTTGAAACTCGGCAGGATCCTTCAGCTCCAGCAGCCACGTCAGGTTGAATTGGCCGAGCGACTGTGGAGTTGCACTCAGCCCCACGAACGAGGTCGCGGGGCTCGCCGAGACGCCGATCACTGTTTGCCCACCCACACTGTCGATCAACCGGCTCACGCTCACGCCGAGCAGCGTCTCCATCTGAGTCAAGCCAAGCTGCGCTTGCGCGCGAGCGTTTGGGTCAGCCGAGCCGACTTGGTCCAGCAGCAGCTTCTCCAGCTCGGCGCCCGTGAGCTTGCTCTTCGTTGACGCTGCGACATAGGCAAACGTTTCTTCCGGCAAACGCCCGGGCAAGTCCAACGCTTGCGGGCCCTCATACGCAGTCCCGCGCGGCAACTTGCTGCCCGAGATGCGGCCCGTGAAGCTGGACAGGAAACCCGCCGGCTTCACCTGCAGCGAACCGGTGATCGGCCCTGCCGGTTTGAAGTAGCTGTCGACGACAGCCTTCACTTTGGGATCCGCGATCGTCGAAAATACATTGGGATCGACGAACGCCGTGAGCCGCGCTTTGCCGTCGAAATCCTTCTGCGCAGCCTGAAATGCTGGGCTTTTCTGAAGCGACGCCGCGCCCGACTCCAGCACCGACGCCAAATCAGTCACTAACGGAAGATCGCCCACGGCCAGCAGGTTGGCTTTGGGGAACCAGACCAAGACGTGTTTGTCCGTCGCGCTGACCTCGGCCTCAGACAGCCCTTTGAGCAGTGCGTTCTGACCCGACTGCGTCGGCTTGCGGGTGAGTTGATAGCGCTTGCCGGTCTGTCCGACGGAACCGGCGGCCGCGAAGCGCGTGGACTTGAGTAAGGTCTCGACCGTCGTCGCGTTCTTCATGCCGAGGGCAACCACCACTTCCGGCGTGGTCGCGAGCTTGCGGCCGGAAATGCCGAACGTCTCCGACGAGGCGAGCAGTGCCACGGCGTCGGTTTTGGAAATGTCGAACGCCGTGGAGATCGAATCAGCAGTGCTGTCGAAGACCTGCTTGTCGTCGCGCAGTGAGGTGTCCAAAAACTGCACGTCGTGCAGGTCGGAGACCAGCTGGTGCATGCTGGGTACCTCGACCAAGAACTCGCAATCCTGCGGCACGGTCTCCGAAATGCGCTGCGCGCCGCCGCTCGAGAAGAACATCCCGTAGGCGGCGATTGCACCGCCTACGAGCACGAGCACGAGCGCCGCCGCGATGCCGCCGAACAGCAGCCCTTTATTGACGCCCTTTGGGGCTGCGGGCGCGGGCTGCCCGTATTGCTGCGCGGACGCGCCGTAGCCCGGCTGCGCGCCGTAACCCGGCTGTGCGCCGTAACCCGGTTGTGCGCCGTAACCCGGTTGCGGCGCGTAGTCGGGTTGCGTGGGGCCGGCAGCGCGATCAGGCTGCGTGGGGCCCGGCCCGTAGCTGGGCTCCGTCGGCGCGGGACCGTAACCCGCTTGCGCAGGCGGCGCACCGTAGCCGGGCTCGGCAGGCGCACCGGGCGCGGGACCGTAACCTGGCTGCGTCATCGGCTGCTGTGCCGGCGGCGGGGCCACGCGGGCAGCAAGCGCTTGAGCGAACATCGGGAGCGCGTTCAGCGCGATCCATTCGTTCTGTCCCACGGGGCACACGCCACCGTCCGTGAGCTCACCGCTTTGGATCATGTGCAGCAAGCGGGCTTCTTCGAACGGCCCTTCGGGAGCGCCGCCACGGCTCAAGTAAAACATCGCGCTCATCGGGTTCTCCCTGGTCGGCGCTACGCGCGCCGTCACCGTTTCGATCGCTCACGTTAGACCGGCGTTTGTGCCGATTCAATGCTCTCGCGCTCAACTTGTGGGCACGCTACGTAAACAGCATGTGGGCACGCTACGTAAACAGCATGTGGGAACAACAAGCGCGGCCGTACGGCGGTGACGTCGTGAACAGCTACAACGACGGCCCACCCGCACCTGGCAAGCCCGCGTTGGGCGGCTTCTACGAAATCGAATCGAGCTCGCCGGCTGCCGCGCTGGTACCCGGTGAGCCGCTCACGCAAACGCATGAGACCTATCACTTCAGCGGGCCGCGCGCGGATCTCGATGCGCTGTGCCGCCACGTACTGGGCGTCAGCTTAGACGCCCGGCCCGCTGAGTGAGCCTTGGCTCGTTAGGCCTGCGCGCGTTCCAAGCGCGCTTCTGCCGCGAGGACAGCTTCTGCGAGCGACGGATCCACCGGAGCTACCAGTGACACGACTTCTTCTGGGGTGGCACCCGCTTCGAGCGCCGCACGAGCAGCCCCCGACCCAGTGAGCAAGTCGAACGCGGGCACGTCCGTTTCGAACTCGTACGGCGTGTTGCGGAACGCGAACGCCTCCGGCGCTTGCGCCCGCGCCAACGCGATCAAGCGCAGGTACGTCGCGACTGGGCGGAACAACTGCGGATTCGTCACGTGCAGCATCACGCCGCGGCAGGTTTGTCCGGCGTGCTTCTCGAACGTCGGCCGAAACGCCACCGAGCGCACTTGCACGCCCGGCG
>JBDTJC010000413.1:0-6046 GCA_039936055.1 Polyangiaceae bacterium
CCCTACTTTGCGCGGATTTGTCGCAATTCATCGCCGCGGGTGACGGAGCGCGGTAAGTGGTTTAAATGCTCTTGCCCGCAGTCGGGCGCGTCGAAAAAACCAATGTCGGGTCTCAGCATCATCGGCACCGGACACTACGTTCCGGGCCGCCCCTACACGAATCACGACCTCTCGCGCGTTCTCGACACGAACGACGAATGGATTCGCCAGCGTACGGGCATCGGTCAGCGCTATTTCTGTCCCGACGGGCAGGGCGTTTCCGACCTCGCCCTGCCTGCGGCAAAGCGCGCGCTAGAAGCCGCCGGTAAGCGCCCGGAGGACATCGACTACGTCCTGTTTTCGACGATGACCCCGGACCACGTGTTCCCGGGTTCCGGCTCCTTGCTGGCGGCCAAGCTCGGCTGCCCGAACATCCCCGCGCCGGATTTGCGCACCCAGTGCGCCGCCATGCTGTTCGGCTTCCAGTTTGCGGACGCCCTGCTCAAGGCGGACGCGGCCAGTTGCATCTTGGTCGTGGGCGCGGAAGCGCACGCCGGCCTGATGCCGTGGCGTGATTGGGACATCCTGGAAGGCACGACGGACCGTCGCCCGTCACCAGAAGACTGGGATCGGGCCACGCGCAACCGCGGCTGGGCAATCATCTTCGGGGATGGCGCGGGAGCGGTGGTTGTCGAGCGCAGTAAATCTGCCGGCAAAGGCGTGCTCGCCGTGGATCTCAATTCCGACGGCCGCTTCGTGTCGCAGCTGTGCATCCCGCTCGGCTTCCGCACGCGTCCGTACGTGTCAGCCGCCGCGCTGGATGGCGACGCCGCGCTGATTCACATGGACGGCCGTGAAGTGTTCAAACACGCCGTCACCAAGCTGCCAAAGTCGATCTTGGCGGTCTGTAAAAAGGCCGACGTTCCGATCGGGAAGGTGGATTGGTTCGTGGCTCATCAAGCGAATCTGCGTATCAACGAGGCGATCGCGTCTCGCTTGGGCGTGCCGCTCGAGAAGATGCCGAGCAACATTGAACGCTTCGGCAACACCTCCGCTGCCACCATCCCGATCCTCTTGGATGAGATGCGTCGCGACGGGCGTCTACAGCCCGGGCAATTGATCTGCGTGGCTGCGCTGGGCGCCGGCTTTCATTGGGGCAGCATGCTGATTCAAACATGAGCCGCCACGCTCCCGGGGGTGACGGCCCATGGTTCAAGATCAGCACTACACCTTCGGTGACACCGACGTAGCCGCCGCGCGACCAGCGTCGTCCACGTGGCGCCGGTCGCGCGGCGGCATGGGCCAAGTCGTGTTGCGCAAGCCGTAGCTCGCGCGGCGGCGTCAGCCCTTGGTCATTGAATACTGATGATCTTGGTGACGCTTCCCGGCAATCCGCTGAATGGGGGCACCGTGGCTTGCTTCAGCGCGGCGGCGATACAGGCGCCGCTCGACGTGCCCGCGAACGGCGCGTCGCTGACCGTTGCCGTGGATACCTTGCCGCTCGCTTCGAACGTGACGACGACCGACGCTTTGCCCGCGGGGCCGCCTTTTTCGCGGCACTGCGCGGTCGCACCGGCAGCAGTGGTGAGCGCGGCTTTGGCTGCCGCCGGGTCGAAGCGCTGAGTCGGCCCCGTCACGCCGTGTTTCTCGTCCGCGGCGCGCGCATCGCGTGCGAACAGCTCGGCGAACCCGGCATTCGGAGTCGTTTGCCGGGTGCTGGGGTCTTGAAGGGCCGCATTCGACCCAGGCGCTGCCGTCGGCTGGCCAGTGGTGGGCGCATCCTGGGTCGGCGCGGGTTCAGGCGCCGCCGTACGCACCGTGGTCGGTGCGGCGGCAGGCAGCGCGCTGATCGGCGCGGGCGGCGGGAGCTCATCCGAGGAGCGCGTCAGGAAAAAGATCGCCCCCGCGGCAACGGCAAGGAACGCAACGCTGCCAACGATCAACGGTGTCTTGCTCTTGCTCGGGTACTCGTCGAGGCCTGTGACAGGAGCAACCGCCCCGAAGGGCGTCGGGCTCGCGTGCCCAAACGGGTGCGCGGGCATGCCCCCGGAAAACGGGTTCGCCGCCGCTGCCACCAGACCCGGCGAGGCCGGAAACGAAGGTGGCGTGCGTGCCGAGATCGGCAGCTTCGGGATCGGCGCTTGCGCGGGTGCGGCAGGCGCGCCTCTCGGCGCAAAATCGATGACCGGAGCAGAGGGCGCCGGAGGCCGCTGGGCCTGCGGCGGTAGCGGGAGTTCCGCGGGCACTTGCGGCAACGTCGCCGATAGCTCCGCCATGCTGAACGCCGGCAACGTCGCTGCTCTGGGTCGTTGCGGCGGCACATCGAAGGCGGGCGCGGATGCCGCTTTGGGTCGTTGCGGCGGCACATCGAAGGCGGGCGCGGACGCCGCTTTGGGTCGTTGCGGCGGCGCGGCCGCAGGCCTTGCGGGCTCGGTCAGCGACTTGAGTTCCGGCACTTGCCCGAGCTCGAGCCACTCATCCATGCCTTCGCGCCAGACCAACGTGGTCGGGTTGATGGCGCCGCTGGTGAGGGCTTGTTGGATCGCGAGACGAGTGAGCTCTCGATCCTCACCGTCCGGATAGTCGACGGCCCACAGAGTCTCGGTCGGGGGCTCGACCGGCGCGGCCACGGCCTGCGTTGTGGCCTGCGCTTTGAGGGCTGGCGCGGCCGGAGGCGTCTGCACGGCAACCGGTGGTGCCTTCGGCGTGGCAGTCGCGACCGGGGCTTTCACTGCCGCAGCCACCGGCGCCGCAGCCACCGGCGCGGGCGGAATTTTCAGCGCGGGCGCAGCGGGCGGAGGCTTAACACCGACCGGTTGAGCTTTCGCTGCGGGCGTCGCTGCCGCTTTCGCTGCCGCAGCTGCTGGCGCGGCCTTCACCGCTGCTGGCGCGGCCTTCACCGCTGCGACGGGCGCGGCTTTCGGCGCCGCATTCGCCACCGGTGCCGCTTTTGCTGCTGCAGCGGCCGGCGCCAGCTTGGGTACGACCAGAAGCGGCTCCGCTTTGGGCACTGTCGCTCGGGTGGTCGCCGGCTCGGAGGGAAGCTCCGGTTCCGCCACTGCCGGCGCGGGTGCCGCAGCGGCTACGGGCTGCGGGCGCACGTCGTCGGCCAAGCTGAAGACCGGCGTCTCTTTCGTACCGTCGACGCGAATGCCAGCTTGGCATTGCTTGCATTTGATCGTGACGACGCGGCCCTTGACCTTGCGCTCGTAGACGTCGTCCGCGATGCTGAACGCCTTCTGGCAGGCCGCGCACGTGATGGGAAACGGCATCCGAGCTTCAGCGTACACGGATCGGCTTGCCTTGCCCCAAATTTGCGGTTCTGCCCGGGGCCGGTTTGGCAAGCGGACTACAAACTTTCAGCGAGTTCAGAGCGCCTACCGTGCGGTCTCGCGTTTCGGCTAGGCTACGCCGCGTCATGAACGGATTCGTAGAAGGCCGGGTGGCCGCGCGTCGCGACTGGGCGACTGGCCTAATTACGCTCACTGTCGACGCGGCGATCGAGCCCTTCGTCGCCGGGCAGTTCGTGAACCTCGGACTGGAGAGCGGCGGGGAACTCGTGCGCCGCTCGTACTCGATAGCGTCGGCGCCCGGCGCGCCGCTCGAGTTTTACCTGAAGGAGGTGGTCGGCGGCGCCCTCACCCCCAGCCTCACGCGGCTGGAAGTCGGAGCGCGCGTGCTCGTCGAGCGTAAGCCGCAGGGCTTTTTCACGCTGGGCTACGTCCCGCAATGTCCCGAGCTTTGGCTGGTCGCTACGGGCACCGGCCTCGGGCCGTTCTTGGCCATGCTGCGCGGCGGTGAAGTTTGGCAACGCTTCGAGCGCATCTGCGTCGTGCACGGCGCGCGCGAGGCGGCACACCTCTCCTATGCTGAAGAGCTCGCCGCATTCTCCGCCGCCCACCCCGGTCGGCTCTCGTACACCACCGTGGTCAGCGGCAGCGCGCCCGGTAGCGCTCTCCCCGGTCGCGTCACCAGCGCATTCGCCGATGGCAGCCTCGAGGCGCGCGCCGGCCTCGCGCTGGATGAGCAGCGCTCGCACCTGCTCCTGTGCGGCAACCCGGACATGATCCTGGAGCTTACCGCCGTGCTCACCGCGCGTGGCTTACGTAAGCACCGCGTGCGCACGCCCGGTCACATCACGTCCGAAAAATATTGGTGACCGCGCGCGCGGTCGAGGGATGGAAGGGGCGGTCGCTGGGCTGACACAGCACCTCGCAGCGCCCCCAGCAGCCCGCGTCTGCAAGCCTCAGACCCCGACCCTGCCGTACACGGGCAGCGCGGCACCCGAGATGTCGCGTGCCGCATCCGAGAGCAGGAACGCGATCACGCCACTCAATGACGCGACGCTCACCCATTCCGAAGCATCACTCTTCGGCATCGCCGCGCGATTAGCAGGCGTGTCGACCGTGCTGGGCAGCACCGCATTCACGCGCACGCCATCGGCCAGCACCTCACCCGCGCTGGCCTGTACTAGCGCGAGCAACGCCGCTTTCGAAGCTGCATAGGCGGCCGCATGCGCGCCCTCCCACGGCCGCGCCGCCACGCGCGAGGCAATCGCGACGATGCTACCCGCCTTCGCCGCCACCATGCGCGGCAGCAGCGCCTGCAAACTTGCGCGCGCCGTCTCCAAGTTCGCGCGGATCAGCGTGGACCAGATCGCGTCCGCGCCCGGCTCGAATAGGCGCTTGCCGCCCTGCCAAGCGCCGGCCACGAGCACGGCGCCCGCAATTTCCGAGTCGCCCAGCGCGTTGGTCCAGGCGCTGCTCGAAGCAATGTCGAACGAAAGCGTGCGGCAATTGGTGATGTCCCCGAACGCCTTCTGCGCCCGCTCCGCGTCGCGATCGACGGCGATCACGCGCTGTCCACCCGCAGCGAGCGCGCGCACCAAACCCGAGCCGAGCGCGCCGCTCGCGCCCGTGATCACGACCTCACCGCTCGCCATCAGAACACCACACCGAGCGAGAAGCGCGCCAACAGATCGAACGGATACAAGAAGCTGTTCAAGTCGTAAGCGCCGCCCGCGCGATCGACGCGAAGCAGTGCTTGGTCTTTAGGACAGCTGCTCGTCACGCCACCGGTGAGGTCATCAAAGCAGCGGTTCTGCTTGTTCAACTCGTAACCCAAGCCGAGCCCGCCGGCGATGGTGAACGCACCCCAGCGGCTGTGTTGCCCAAACATCACGAAGAACTCGCGATCCGTGTGAGCGACGGAATCGATGGGCACACCGTTGCCGTCTTTGGACTCGTATTTGTACGAGTAGTTGCTCAAGCCCACCCTCAGCACATTGCCCACGAGCGGCTTGCGTCCGAACCAGAAGCCCGCGTCGATCGCGGCACCGGAGATGGCGCCGATGCCGTTCGACGACTGATTGACGGTGGAATTGTAGCTCGCGTAGTTCAAGGTGGGCGGTTGCTTGGTCGTGACGAACACGGGCACGATCTCGACCGTGAGGAACTTGTACACTTCGGTCTCAAGCTCGAGACCCAGGCGCCCTTCGAGCAGCAGGTTGAATGGGTCGATGCGCACCGAGATGTCCGGCACCTTGAAGCCGTTGTTCGGATCTTGAGGCGGGGGCGGGGGCGCGCCGTAGTATGCCTGCGCGGGCGTATTAGGATCCGGGTACGCGGGCTGTTGTGGCGCGGGATAAGCGGGCGCGGTCGGCGCACTCGCTGCCACAGGCGGTGCGTTCGGCGGAGTGGGTAGCGGTTCGGGCGCGGGGGCCGCAGCGGTCGGCGCACTGGGCGCCGTGTTCGGGAAAGCAGCGCTCGCAGGCGCCGACGTGTCCTGAGCGAGCGCACGACTCTCGAGGATGAAAGACGAACCGAACAGAGCGGTGAGCAGCGCCGAGGCCCGCGCGAGATTTCGCATGCGTGAAGGATAGAGCAGCTCCGCGCCTCGCGCGAGCCGTCACCAGCGATCGGATGCGATACTGCCTCCGGCCACAAACTCCCGGAAATCAGCGCGATCCAGCGCGCGCTCGGCGTTGCGAGGCCAGACAAGACACGCTAGGGTCAACGCTTCGCGGGCAGCATTCCGGCCACGTTTCGGTTCGCCGCCTCCCTCGCTA
>JBDTJC010000414.1:0-25760 GCA_039936055.1 Polyangiaceae bacterium
CATCCAACTCGCGTGCACTCACGCTGTAGTTGGCGGTGTTGCGGCTACTCTCCCCGAGTGCAGTCAGCTCGTGATAGTGCGTCGCGAACAGCGCTCGACAGCAGATGGCCTCGTCCAAGTACTCGGCTACCGCCCAGGCGATTGCCAAGCCGTCGAAGGTGCTGGTGCCGCGGCCGATCTCGTCCAAGATCACGAGCGAGCGGCGCGTCGCTTTGCGCAAGATCTCTGCGGTCTCACGCATTTCGACCATGAACGTGCTCTCGCCACCGGCCAGGTTGTCACTGGCGCCGACCCGCGACAAAACCCGATCCACAACGCCGATGCGCGCTGAGCGCGCGGGGACGAAGCTGCCCATTTGAGCCAAGATCACGGACAGCGCAACTTGCCGGAGCAGCGTGCTCTTACCCGCCATGTTCGGGCCTGTGATCAGCCACAGTCGCTCGCCCTCCAAGTCCAGGTTGACGTCATTGGGCACGAAGCGGCCCTGCGCGGCCAGGCGCTCCACCACCGGATGGCGGCCGTCTCGGATCATGATCTGATCGGAGGAGTCCACCGTGGGCCGCGCGTAGTCGTGCCGATGCGCGGTGTGCGCCATGCTCGCCGCAACGTCCCAACGCGCGATCTCGCGCGCCAAATACTTCACTCGCTCACTCTCGCGCGCCGTCTGTTGGCCGAGCTCATTGAGGAGCAAGAGTTCGCGATCGCGGTGCAGCTCCTCCGCGTGCGCTATCCGATCCGCCAGCTCCTCTAGCTCCGCGGTTGCGTAGCGCTCGCCGGTGGCGACAGTCTGCTTACGCCGGTAACCCTCCGGTACTTTGCCGCTCTGCCCTCGGCTGACCTCGATGTACCAGCCGAAAACGCGAGTGTAGCGGATCTTCAGGGTGGAGATCCCGGTCTCTTGTTTGAGCCGTGCCTCCAGCTCCACCATGCGCTCAGTGCCACTCTTCTTCAGCTGCGCCAGCTCGGCCAGCTCGGCATCGAACTCCGGCTTGAAGATTTCGCCCTCTTTGGGCTGCGCTGGCGGACGCGGCACGAGCGCACGTTCGAGCAACTCCGCCAACTCCGACACGGTGTCGACCCCGCTTTCGGTGACGCCCAGGGTTTCACGTAGTCCAGGGTCCGAAACCCCTTCGAGCACGCCCGCCGCCGCGCGCGCGGCCAATAGGCCGTCGCGCAACGCACCCAAGTCACGCGGCGTCGCCGCGCGCAACGAGGTGCGCACCGCCAAGCGCTCGATGTCCCCGACCTGCGCCAGCTGCTCGGTCAGCTGATCGCGCAAGCGCGCATGCACAACGAGCGCCTCGACCAAATCCAGGCGCCGGCGAATGCGCTCCACGTCCGTTAGCGGCGCGAGCAGCCGACGGCGCAACAAGCGCGCGCCCATCGGCGTGTTCGTAGCGTCGATCACGCCCAGCAGCGTCGCCTCGCGCCGCCCGGACACCGAATCGACCAACTCCAAGTGGTTCTGCGCGACGCGGTCGATCGCCAGCAGCGAAGCCGGCTCCCAGCGCCCGATGCGTCGCGCCGGCAATTCGACGCCCGGATTGCAGGCGCGCGCAAAGCGCAGCGCGCGCGCCACGGCCCGCCGCGCCGAGGCCGGCAACGCTGCGGCTTCGGCGCTCAGGTCCCCCAGAGCGCGCGCGGTTTCTGCGTCCGCGAGCTCAGAATCCTCACGCAGCGCGGCTCTACCCAGCGCGCCGAGCGCTTCGAGTACCCCCTCCCGCGGCGTGCCCTCCGAGGCGAAGCCCACCAGAATTTCGCGCGGGCGGGCACGGCTGAGTTCCGCAAGCGCAGACGGCACATCAGGCAACTCAGCGGAAAGCAGCTCCCCAGTCGAGAAATCGAACAGCGATACGCCGACCACGGTCTCGGTCAGCTCGAGCGCAGCCAAGAAATTATTGGCGCTCGATTCCAGGTGTTCGCGCTCGGTAACCAAGCCGGGCGTGATCACGCGCACGACCTCGCGCGGCACGATGCCCTTCACCTTGGAAGGGTCGGCCATCTGCTCGCAGATCGCGACCTTGTGCCCGAGTTGCAGCAAGCGCGCGATGTAGCCAGCCGCCGCGTGGTGCGGCACACCGGCGAGCGGGATCTCGTCGGCTTTGCCCTTGTTGCGAGCGGTTAGCGTGACTTCTAGCAGCGGCGCGGCGAGCACGGCATCCGCGCCGAACATCTCGTAAAAGTCACCCAGCCGGAAAAAGACGATCGCATCCGGATGAGCGCGCTTGGCCGCCGCATGCTGCTGCATCACCGGCGTGAGGCGCGCAGACATGACTCAGAAGAACGGCGACGGCGCCACCACGCCCAGTGAATTCAAGTCGAATAGCGAGAGCCCGAGCGTTGATGCATCGATCACCCCGAGATAGCCGACTTCGGGCAGGTACGACATCGACGTCGGGTCAATGTTGGAGGATTGCGTGGCGAGCGACATGGTGAGCGGCGTGAAGCCGCCGGTCGTCTGCCAACTGAACGACATACCGCGTGTGCTCGCGTTAGCCCCGCGGTACACGACGAAGCGCGCCGTCAGGTCCTCGAAAATGCACTGACTAGCCGTGCCCCCAGGTGTAACTGGGATGCCCGCGCCAGTCGTCGCCACGCAGGTCACCGCCGGGTTGGTGTCCTTGCACGTCTTGGCCGGGTCGTTCGCGCTGTCACACACCTCGAAGGCACGAGCGTGAAAGTACTTCTTTCGCGGGTCGCAAGTGGCGGTGTGCACGCAGCGCCCATCTGCGCCGGCCGCCAGATCGTGCAACGCAGAACCTACGCCGCTCGGCCCACTCAGCAGCCATTGGTTCGAAGCACGCACCGTGTACGCCGTACCCGCTGGGAAGCAGCAATGGACGTCCTGCAGCACCGTCGCGGGATCGCACGTATCGTCCGCCGAGCCGTCAGCCTTTTCGCAGCGCGGCGTGACCAGCAAGTGATCCCCCGAAGCTTCTACGATCGATAGATCGCGAACTTTGCTGAGCTGCGTCGGGTCGTCGATAGTGCCGAACTCGGTGGCGCAAGCGTCACGGTTGCACCGGTTCTGCGCACCGAGGTTCCAGTATACGTCGTCCACGAGCGGGAAATCACCCGTGATTTGCACGTAGTCCGCGTGAGCGCTGGCCCAGGCAGCGCGGCGCTTACTCGGGACCTGGAGCGACTCCGCCTCGGTCAAGATCGAGGCGCTGTCTTCTACGCCCGCGCCGCAGAAATTGGCGTCGGGATCATGCAGGGTCCCGTTCGGGTCGCCGGCAGTGACCTGGATGAACCCGCTCATGCTCGGCTTGCTGAAGAGCGGACCTTCGAAGGTGAGCACGGGCGTCTCGTCAGCAGCATACGAGCGCGGCTCACTCAAAGGCAGCACCAACGAATTTTGCAGAGTCTTGTTCGGATCGACGACCAGCGTTTGAGCGGTCGCGTCGCAGGGCGGCAGACCATTGGTTTGCGTGCAGTACACCTGGGCGCTGATGTTCACCTGAGCGGTCACCGGAGCGGTCGCGTTTGGGTCCGGATTCGGAAAGTCTACCGCAAGCAAGTGCGGTTGTTGCTCAGCCGAGAGCACCGCAGCCGGATCCGGATCGGTGAACTGCGGGAAGGAACGCAACGTCGGCGCACGCAAGCCCACCGAGCTGTTCGAAATAGAGAGCGACGCGGAACGCGGGCGGTTCGCCTCGATCACATTGCAGGTCGATTCGCCGGTAACCGTGAGGACCTTATTTACGTCGGTGAATTCTAAGGGTGGAGCGGTTTCACCGGGCGCGGCCTTGTCCGGCTCACAACCACGGAAGTCGACGAAGTTCGACGTATTGCTGGTCTCCGGCCGCCGACACGGGGCGTCGAAATCTTCCACGTCAATCACGGCGACATGGCCGTCACTCAGCAGTGCGAAGCCGAACACCCCGCGCAGGTTCAAAGGACGCGCGCCGGAAGAGAAATCCGAGTTCGGGCGGTACTGAATGCCCGGGCCCGTGCTGTCCGGGTAAGGATCGCACGCGAGCCCATATTGGCCCACGCCCGTAGTCAGGTCAGGCGCCGGAAAGTCGCGCTGCACGAATGCCACGTCCTTGACGTTTGGCCCGAAGCGCAGGCGATCAGGGGGCAAATAAGGCTGACGGGCCTCGCCCGGGAACAGCAGCGGGACGCGGTTGGTGGAGCCTGGGCTGACGTCGAACACCATCACGCTGTTGGACGGGAAATCATTGCGATCGATCGCGTACACGAACTGTTTGCCGCTGGGAGTCAGCGGGCTCACCGCGACGCGCGTGGTGGTGACGACGCGACCGGGCGCCTCGTACGAATAAGGCAAGAGCGGATCCTGCTCTTGGACGGCGCACGGATCGGACACATCCAACACGTGCACGACTGGTAGTGTGCTGTCGCCCACGTACAGCGTGGTGCCGGACAGCGCGAAGCCATCGGGGGTCGGCGCGGTCGCGGTCAAGGGCGGGTACTGAGTCACGACGCAGGCGTCCGCACCGGCGGCGGTCTTGTCGATCTGCAAATCTGGCGGCAACACTGGTTGAATGGGCGACGTGGGCAGCTGCGCGTTCAAGCCGTAGCTCGCTTCCACGGTGCAGCTCGTGAACTCACCGGCGGGGCGGTCGAGCAGGCTCTGCGCGTCCAACAGCACGAGCTTGTGTTCGTCCGGTAGCGACACGAGCAGTTTGCGACGCCCAACAGGGCCACCTTCCGCGGTCAGGTCAGCTGGGCACTCGCGATCGGTCAGGTCTGGTTTTGCTTGCGGGGTGCCATCGCACGCGCCGCGAATTGCGCCGCCCTTAGCGGCGGGAGGATCGACGAGCACCGTGATTTCGCCGGGCGCCGAACTCAACGAGCAGGCCGCCCAAGTGGTCAGATCACGGCTGACTTCGCTTGCCTTCGGCGGGCTCAGGCACGTGGTGGGCAGCGCAAAAATGCCGTTTTTCTGGAAGCCGCTCACGCCGACGAAACTGGCCGCGCCGCCCGGAGTCGTCACGATGGCGCCGGGGCTCGCACCCACGCGCAGGAAGGAATAACCCGGGGTCGTCGGGTCGACGTCCACCACGGCGCCCGCGTACAGATCGACGATCGCGACTTCGTTGGTCGCAGTCTGCGTCACGAGGCCGAGCAAGCGGCGCGTCGCGTGTTCGTAGTCCGGGCACTCGTCGAGCTTGTGACCTGCGGGGCTGCCGTCGTCAGCGCGGCACACGAAAGAGACCTTCCCGCTCGCTTGCAACGAATGCAGGTCGACCGCGACCGGGGTCTGTGAGCACGCGCCCAACACGACCAACGACGCCCCGGCGACGGCCGAGACCAACCCGCGCGCGCACGTCGAGACGCGCGCCGAAAGTGACGAAGAAGAGTGGAAGTATAGGTTCACTTGGAGGCCCGCGGTGGCGAGGGAGTACCGATGTTCGCGACAATGCTCGCGTACGATTTCGGAAAGCGCTGATCCAAACTGATGACTCCCAGATACGAATCGGTGAAGTGTGCGATGTAAGCCAGGCCACGCGCATCGTCGACAGCGAGCGCGAACGGCCCGCGACCCGTGATGACCCGCGCTTCGATGACGCGCCGCTTGGGGTCGTAGATGAAGACGCGACGTGAGTCGAAACAGACCACGAAGACGCGCCGCTCCAGCACGTACGGCGCGCCGTCCGTTACGATTGCGTCCGGCGAGGAGCTGGGCACCCGCACCCGACCCAGCACCACACGCGACGGCCCCGCGGTGAGCGCGACGTTGTCTGTGAACGAGGGCAACTCACTGCTCCCGGCCAGGAAATTCTGATCCGGCGTCAGCGCTCCGACCAACAAGGAGGCAGGCGTGCGGTTGGCGAGGTACACGTCCGGCTGGCGCGCGAGTTTCGCGCAGTCGAGGAATGCCGGGTTCAACTGGCAGGCATCGAGTCCGGAACAACCGGCGATCTGCTCGCAGGCGACATAATCCTCGTCGCGCTGGTCCGTGTCGAACACCAGGCTGCGCGAATCGAAGCCGATCGAGTTGGCGGTGATCGGCACGCTACCCGCGTAGCCGAGCACCACGTGCCCGACGTCCGACGGGTCGTCTCCGCGCAAACGCAGCAAATCAACTTGAGCCGCGTTGCTATACGCCACCAAAAACCCAGGCGACCAGCTGGACGCCTGCGCGGGCGACAACGCAGGCTGGGGCACCGCCGCGATCGTCACTGGCGCAGTGGGGAACCCGCTTGAGATGCTCTCTAGCTTCGGCCCGCCGTTGGCCAAGCCGTTCGAGTACAGCGAGACGCTGCCCGTAGTCTGGTTCGTGATGGTGACGTACTGGCCATCGGTCGTTGCAGCGATTCCGAACGGCTCCGGCGGCTGAACGATGTCGTTCACGTTCTCTTTCGGGTCGTTCCCGACGCGATGCACGCCGTCACAGCTGTTGTCATCCGTGCTGGATTGGTTGCAGTTGAAATGACCGTCGGTGCCGAGATCGATCCAATGCAGGGTCCCATCGCCACGGACAGGCAAGAATAAGCGCGCTGGCGTTTTCGGAAGCGCGGGGTTCGGACGCAAGATCACGTCCGTCGCGAAAGCACCGATGCCCACCGTGTCCACGAGCAGCGACGACCCACCGTCTTGCGGATTGTCGATGTTCACCGACTTGCAGCGGCCCGGGGACAAGAGCTTGTCGGCCTCGGTCGCGCGACTGTCTGAGCTGCCACACGGATCCGAGCCCGGAGAAACGCAGAAAAAACTCGGCACGTAGCCGTTAAGAGCGGACGCTTCGGTGTCACACGTCTTGGGGGACGCGCAATCCGCATCCGCGTTGCAGTTCACCGGGACAACCTCCGCGATTCGCTGGAGGTCGAACGCCGCGAGCGACGACGAACGGTACTGCAGGTCGAAGTCGCTGCTCGCGACGTACATGAACTTGGAGGCACCCGTCTTCGAGTCCACGTTCACCGAGTCGAGCACAACCCCAGTTGGGAAATACAAGCGATTGAGCGGCGGTGCTTCTCCATCGCCCGGCGAAAAACACGAACTCAGGGCCAACGCGGAAACTGCCGCGAGAAGTAACAGGGGTCGCATGCGCGGGCGGAGCCTAGTGGCGAGCGCCACAAGTCGCAATCACCGCGTCGAATCAAAAATGGACACGGGCGCTCAGCCGAGATCCAGAATGATCACGCCGCGTTCGCTGACGTCTTCATCATTCGGCTTTTGCTCGGACGCGGGGTGATACACATCCAGCGGCAACTCGAGCCGCGGACGGTCGAGCTCTTGCCGACGCTGCACGTCTTCTTCCCGCCGCCGGATCTGATCGATAATGAACGGAGGAAGCATCGCTCGAGTCCTCGCTTTCTGTCGGGCTTACGCCGGGACTACCATTGAACTGTAGCCACGCCTGCACACAGGTCAAGCTCATGGGAAGCTTGAGCTTTTCGGGCGGGCGCGGAACACCCGTGTTATTGGCTTGGGTTCACCCTTAGAGTACGGCTCAGATGGCGTTTTCGTTAGCATCAGCGACCGCAAATCGGCCATGGGGTAGGTTGGCGCGTGGGCTAAGAGCCTTGCCAATTTCGGCTGCCGCTGCACTAATCGTCCTCGCGCTCGGGATCCCGGCCCTGGCCAAGGGCTTCGACATCTCGGACTCGAGCTGGGAGGGCACCACGGAGCTGTACGCCCTAGCCCAACAGGAACTCGGCAAGGCTCGGGTGGAGGTTCTGGCGGCGGTCGACTATGAGCGCCTGAGCAAGGACGACGGCCTGCTCGTTCTGCACCCGGAGGTTGACCTCGATTACAACGAGCTCTCTGCCTTCCTGCGTGCTGGCGGCCGGATGGCCGTGCTGGATGACCGCGGCGAGGCCACCCATTTCCTGGCTCGCTTTCAGATCCATCGCGTCGAAGCCCCGCGCCACCCGGCGCAGTCCCTGCGCGACAATCCAGATCTGGCGATCGCAGTGCCTGCAGTCGAGCAAGTTGCTGGGCAGGAGCAGAACCGGCACCCGGTGGTCGCGGGCGTCGATCGCGTCGTGACCAATCACCCCACCGCGCTCGTCCATCCGAACCTGACTCAAGTCTTGAAGATCCCCGCGCTCGGCGAGCCGGATGCGACGCTCGCGGTGACCGGCATCATCGCCAAGAGCGGTCGCCTGTTTGCGATGGGCGATCCATCGGTCGTGATCAACGAGATGCTGCGCTACCCGGGCAACCGCGCGTTCGCCAGCGGGCTCATCAAGTATCTGGTCGAGAACGACGCGGGCGCGAGTCGCGGCGGCAAGCTGTACATCGTCGCCAATGACTTTGGGCAACACGGCCATTTCGGCGGCACGCGCGGCGCGCTCGGTGAGTTTTCCAACTTGTCGGACGGGCTGGCTGAGTTCGCTTCGGACCTCGAGAAAAATGGCCTGCCCGGAACGCTCGCGCTGGCGTTGGCGGTGCTCGCTGCTGCAGGCGCATTGCTTTGGGCTTTGACCTATAGCTCGCGCCTGTACCGCCGTTCGATCCCCCGCTACGCGGTGGCGCCACCATTGCTTGCACAGGGCGGACTCGCCGGCCGCGCGGCCGCGTTATCTGCACCGACGACGAACCCCGCGCTGCTACTGCTCGAGCTCCGCAACGCCCTCAGTGAAGGGTTGTGCACCGCGCTCGGCCTTTCTCGGCTCAGCACACAGGCACAAATTATCGCAGAATTGAGCCAAAAACGCCTACTTGACGCGGAGCGAGTGGACGAAACGAAGCGCTTGTTCCGGGACCTGGGTGACCCTCAAGACGCGCTGCTGTCCGGGCGCCGCCTGAAATTGGCGCGCACGCGCGTCGCGGCCCTAGGGCGAAAGGTGATGGAGATTCTCGCTGAAATCGAGCAGCGTACCGCCAATTGATGCAAGCGTTGAACGTCAGTGAGATCGAGGCCGCGCGGGAGCGGCTGGCAGAGGTGCGGCGCCAAGTGAGCCGCGTGTACATCGGTGACATGGCGGCGGTCGACCTGATGGTGGTCGCGCTCTTGGCTCGTGGACACGTGCTCTTGGAGGGCGTGCCGGGCATCGCCAAGACCACGCTCGTGAAAGCGTTCGCGATCACGCTCGGCTGTTCGATTCGCCGCGTGCAGTTCACGCCCGATCTATTGCCCGCAGACATCACCGGCACGTACGTACTCAATCCGAAGGACGGCACTTTTTCGCTGCGCGCTGGCCCGATTTTCGCGAACGTGCTGCTCGCCGACGAGATCAACCGCGCGCCGGCTAAGACGCAGTCGGCATTGCTGGAGGCGATGCAAGAACGTCAGGTGACCATCGAAGGGGATCGCTTCGAGCTGCCCGATCCGTTCTTCGTGCTCGCAACACAGAACCCGATCGACTTGGAGGGCACGTATCCCCTACCCGAGGCGCAAATTGACCGTTTTTTGGTGCGCGTGAACATGGGCTACCCGAGCGAGCGCGACGAAGTGCAGATGCTACGCGCGCACGGCATCATCGCGCCGGAACCGTTCGTGGTGTTGTCCGGGGCGGATGTGCTGCAATTGCAATCGATCGCCGCGCGTGTCCACGTGGAGGACGACATCTACGACTACGCTGTCGCGCTCAGCACGTTCACGCGCAATCATCCGCGCGTGGTGCTCGGCGCCTCGCCGCGCGCATCGCTCGGTTTGCTGCGCGCCGCAAAGTCGCGCGCGGTGCTATCGGGGCGCCCATTCGTAACTCCGGATGACGTTCGCTTCGTGGCCGCGCCAGTGCTGGCGCACCGCCTGATCCTGATCCCAGAGCTAGAGGGTGACGCGCGCGCGCGCGCCCTGCTGGTCGACGAGGCGCTCTCAAAAGTGAGCTACAGACGAGCAGTGCGGCCCGTCTGAAGCGTGCTCAGGCTGCCGCTTCGAGCGCGCCAGACTTCAGGCCGCGGCGGTACGCACCCGGAGCACTGCCCACGGCGCGCTTGAAGGCTTTGCTGAACGCGGCTTCCGATTCGTAGCCCACCCGGGCTGCGACCGCGGCCAGTGTTTGCTTGCCCTCACGCAGCATTCCTGCGGCCTTTTGCATGCGCCAGCGCGTGATATACGAGAGCGGCGGCTCGCCGACCAAGCGCATGAAACGCGAGGCAAAGGCCGAACGCGACATCGCGACCTTCGAAGCCAACGATTGCACGGTCCAGTCTTGTTCTGGATTTTGGTGAATGAAGCCGAGCGCCGCGCCGATCTGCGCATCCGCGAGCGCGCCCAGCCAGCCGCTGCCGTTCGCCGGCAAGCTCGCCAAGTGGCCACGCACGATCTGAATGAAGAGCACGTCCGCCAAGCGCGCGATCACGGTTTGAAAGCCCGGGCGCCCCGAAGCGGCTTCGCAGGCGATGAACTTGAGCGTGGGCTCGAGCCAACGCACTGATTTTCCCATCTCACCGCGCAGCGTGATCACGGCCGGCAACACGGACAGTAGCGGGTTGTTCTTGCGATCTTCGAAGCGGAAGCGACCGCTGACGATGCTTGAGGCGGCCCCGCCGCCGCCGACGCGCAGAATGCCGCCCTCGCCGCGCGCTCGGCACACGAGCAGCTCTTCCAACGGTTGAGCCACGATGCTCGGGTCGTCGATCAGCGAGTGCGCGTGCCCGTGCGGCAGCGCGACGATGTCTCCTTCGAGGAGCTCGATCGGTTCCTCCGTGCCGTCGACCAGCAGGCGCGCGTGGCCCGACAGCACGACGTGAAATTTTGCGTCCTCGCTGGCGCGGACTCGGATGCCCCAGGGCGCGCTCGCCTCTAACCGCCCGTAGCAAGCCGCAACGACGCGAACGGTATCGAGCACATCAGTAAGCACATCCATGAACTGCCTCGCGAAGGAGAACGCTCAGACAAGCCAGAGCGAAGAACCGCTGTGACCGTCCAGTCAGACGACCACGCACACAAGTTAGCTAAAACACGCCTGACCGTCCAGTCAGATTCATACGGACTGCGAATAGGTGTATTTTTCTATTGTTACCCCGTCACGCGGCCAGCGCGGATAGGTAACGAAGGCCGGAGGCGATCGGCTCACGGTGGGAGAATTTTAGCTCGAGTGCGAGCAACTCGCACTCGAGCGTGCGACCGAGCCCCTCCTCCTTCGCGCCTTGGGCCAACTTGCACAGGCACTCGAGCAGGTTCCAGCGCAGCAGCCACTCATCCGGAAAGGCCAGCTGCAGCTCGTGATGCACGACGCGAAAGGCGTTCACAGCGGCACTCCCGAGTTGCGCGCGGAACGCAGCGATCGAGCGCTCGTACAACGCGAGCAAGGCTTGCTCGCGTTCGCTACGCGAGCGAGGCTTGGGCACGCGGGCGTGCGACGTTTCGGCGGGCGGAAAGAAGTCCGCGTCAGTGGCCCCTGCGTGGGCGGTCAGTAACTCAGGCGCGACGAGCAGCAAGTACTCCGCGCCTCGCTCGGAGAACCCGGCCTGCGCCGACCCGAGCTGGTAGTCCAGGAAGCGCGCACTCACCACGCGACCGTCCGGCGCCCGCGAGCTCAAGGCCAGTTCGCCCTTGAGCTCCACGCCGGAGGTGAAACGCAACGTCACGCGACGACCGGTTTCGCGAAGCTGCGCAGCGAACTCCAGGCCGCCCGCGAGCGGGCCGACGGGTACGCGATAGCCGTGGGGGTTGGCTTCGAACACGTGCTGCAGACGACCCTGTGCACCCAACCCAACCCGACCCGCAAAACTCAACACACCCTGCGCGGCGGTGCCGGAAACGGCACTCAGTTGGCCCGTGACGAAGCGATCATCGCGGAAATGCAACGTCGCTATCTCTTCACTACGCAGCGCCGCGGCGAGCGCGCGATCCCCGCCCGCGCGGTGCGCGAGGGAGCCCTCGACCTCGGCCAAAACATCGAACAAATGCTCGAAATCCCGAGCCACAAACAATTGCGGCTGGGTGCGGGTGATGTCGTACCCTTGCTCGACGCAGGCGGCGCTGAGCGGGAGCTTGCGCACGGCGGTGTCGTGACAGGCGTGGCTTTCCCAAAGCGAGGACAAGAGCCCCGCGCCGTACAGCCGGTAGTCCGAGGGCGTGCCGACCAAACCGTACTCCGCCGTCCACCAGTACAAGCGAGACAGGCGGCTCGCTTCACTGGTGAACGTCAGCGCCGCGAGCGCGCGTTCCAGCCGCTGTTCGGCTGCCGTCACCGCCTCGGGACGCACGCCGCGCGTTTCCTTGACCTCTGACAAATCGAAGATGGCGGCGTACACGCGCGCGTCTTCCGGCGATGAAAAAGCCTTCTTACCCACTTCACCAATGGCGCGCAGGTACGCCGCGTAGCGCGCGTCCGGCAAAATCGGCGCGTGACCGGCTGCTTCGTGGATGATGTCGGGCGCGGGCGTGTACACCAGGTGATCCTTGGAGCGAATGTCCGCCGCGATAGGCAAGATGCTCGCTGCTTGAAACTCTTGGAACGCGCGCGGCGGAATGAAGCCATCTACACACACGGCACGCCAACCGAAGCGCTCCAGGCACGCGCTCATGTCCGCGACGCGCGGGATGCGTTCCACCGAAATGCCGGTCTGAGCAAGCCCCTCGCGATACGCCGGGTGAGCAGTGTGCTGCAGACGCTGGTAGGTCTGCAGCAGCACGAAGCGCCACACGGCTTGGTCCACCTCTGTGTACTGCGCGTAGTCCTGCTCGACGACGTAACGCCGAAGGTTGTGCGGGACGCGCGCGCTGTCGCTCACCCTCAGATCATAGCGCCGCTCGGGGTCCGGGGCCCGCAAACTCGAAGGTCGTGCTCAATGGCCGGCGAAATAGCGACAGGTCGCGTTCGGACCGGTGCTAGTTTTCTCTTTACACGTGCTGAACACGGTTTGCGCTTCGGCCCAGCGTCCTTCGTCTTGTAGGCCTGCCGCAAGCAAGATGTAAGGCTCCGCGTCGTTGGCATTTGCGTCGACCGCGAGGCGCGCGGCGGCAACGCCCTCGCGCGTGCGGCCTGACTCAAGCAGCGCGCGCGCCGAGCGAATGAGCTGAGTGGGCTCACTAGCAGAGCTTGGTGCAGCGCCGCTGGCTGCGGATGTGGGGATCGAGGCGACACTCGCGGCAACAGTGAGCGCGGGCGCGGGCGCCTGCGCGCGTGGAAGCAAAGCATCGAACATCACGCGGCGGTGCGACAGTCGCGCGTCAAGCGGAGCTCGCCCGCGCCCAGCGCTGTAACGGATCAGCAAACCGGCCCCAAACAGCGCCAAGCTCGCCAACACCGCCGCACCGACGACGCGGCGCAGGCGAGCACGGCGCACGCGCTCGGTGGCTGGTTCGAAGACGACCGTCGGCTCCTCGGGGAGGTCATTCAGAGGCTGGTCGCCCTGCTCGAAGAACTGCTGTTCGTCGGGATCCATGGTGTGATTCATTGAACCGTGAGGGTCGCAGTGCCTGACAAGGTGCCGCGCACCGCGCGAATCGTCACGCTACCCGTGGCGATCCCGGTCGCAACGCCACGCGAGCCGTTCGCATTACTAATGCTGGCTTCGTCGGGAACGGTGGAGAGCCAAGTAACGTAGCTCGTGAGGTCGAACGTAGTCCCGTCCGACAGTGTAGCGGTCGCGATGAACGCCTGGGTGCCGTACGTAGCGAGCGTCGCCGTGCCCGGCGTTACGCTGATGTTCGTGACCGTCGCCGCGCTGACTGTCACGTCGTCCGTGCCGTTCACGCCCTGGTAGGTCGCGCTGATCGTGGATTTGCCAGCCTGAATCGGCGTGATCTGTCCGCGCGACGCGCCTGCGTTGGAGATTGAAGCGACGGTGGCGTCACTGGAGGACCACGTCGCGAGTGCCGTCAGATCTCGGGTCGTGTTGTCACTATAAATACCGGTAGCGACAAGCATTGTGGTGTAACCAGGCAGTAGCGTGGGCACGAACGGCGTGACCTGGATCGTGGTCAGCGTCGCCGACGTCACGCTGATCAACGTCGTTCCCGTGACACCGCTGTACGACGCGCCAATCGTCGCACTTCCGGCGGTGAGCGTTTGCGTTTGTCCGCGCGTTCCGTTCGCAGTGCTGATGGCCGCGACTTGGACGTCCGAGGAGGACCAGGTAGCCAGATTCGTGACGTTGGCCGTCGTGTTGTCGCTGTATAGCGCGGTAGCGACGAACGCGACTTGCGTGCCGATCGCAACGCTCGCCTCGATCGGCGTGAGTGAGATCGAGCTGATGGTGGCTGCACTGACTGTGACCGTCGTGGAACCCGTGATGCCGTTCGCGGTCGCAGAGATCGTCGAGCTACCGAGCGCGATGGCAGTAACCGTGCCGCGCATGCCAGCGCCGGGACCGGGCCCGCCGCCTGTCGAGACCTGCGCGGCGTCGGTGTTCGAAGAAACCCAAGTCGCTTGCGCGGTGACATCTGTCTGCGTGTTGTCACTGTAGATGGCGGTGGCAGTGAATTGGCGGGTGGCCTTCACCGACAGCGTGGCCGCGATGGGCGTCACGTCGATTTCGGTCAGCGTGGCGTTCGTGACCGTGAGGGTCGTCGAGCCGGTGATACCCTGGTAAGTCGCGGAGATCGTGGCGGTGCCAAGCGCGACCGCGCTTACGGCTTTGCCACCGCCGCCGCCCATCCCGCCGTTGCCGTTGGCAACCGCGGCCGTGGTCGGGGCCGAGCTCACCCAAGTTGCATTCTGGGTGACGTCCCGTTGCGTGTTGTTCGACAGGATCGCGGTGGCGGTGTAGCGCACGGTCTGACCGACGCGCACAGTAGAAGCAATGGGGGACACCACGATCTGCGTCACAGTGGGAGCCGACACAGTCAGCTTCGTCGTTCCAGAGACACCGCTCAACGTAGCCGTCACGGTCGTGCTACCCGTGGCGACGGCGGTGGCCTGCCCCTGCGTGCCCACCGCGTTGCTCACGGTGGCCACTGTGGTCGTGCTCGAGCGCCAAGCGACTGTGGTCGTCAGATCGAGCGTCGAGGCGTCGCTATAGGTGCCGGTTGCAGAGAGCACTTGGCTCGTACCAGCCGGGACGGTCGGGTTTGCAGGCGCGATGGCGATCGACACGAGCTTCGCGGCGGTCACCGTGATTGCGGTGGAGGCGCTCACCGTGCCGAGCGTCGCATGAGCGGTGGTATTGCCCAGCGCGACCGCGGCGACCAAGCCAGGATTGGCATCCGCATTGCTCACGCCGGCGACCTTCGCGTCGTCGGTGGTCCAAGTGACACTGCTCGTGAGATCGACCTGTGACAGGTCGGAGTAGCTGCCGGTGGCGGTCAGCGTGACCGTGGTACCGACCGGGAGCGTGGGATTTGCGGGCGTGATCGCGATCGAAACCAACGTTGCGCGGGTCACGGTGACTGCCGCGCTACCGCTCACCGAGCCGAGCGTCGCGCTGATCGTGACGCTGCCGCCAATAAGGCCGGTGACCGTGCCTTGCGAACCCAAACCATTGGAAACCGTCGCTGTCTTCGGGTCACTCGAGGACCAAGTGACCGACGAACTCAGGGCGACAGTAGTGTTGTCCGAATAGGTGCCGGTAGCGACGAGCACCGTTGTGCCGCCGACGGCAATGGTGCTCGTCACGGGCGCAACGGCTATCGAGACCAGGCTGGCTGCCGTCACCGTGAGCGTTGTCGAACCGGAGAGCTTGCCTAGTACAGCGCTGATCGTCGTAGTCCCGGCGCTGAGGGTGGTCGCGATGTGCGTCGTGCCGTCGATGCTGGCGACCGCTCCCGCGCTCGAAGCCCAGCTGGCTTCGCTCGAAACGTCCGAGACCGTGCCGTCCGAGAACGTACCGGTGGCAACAAAGGCCTGCGTGACGCCGATGCCGAGCGTAGGATTGGTCGGCGTGACTGCCACCGAGGCGAGCGTGGCTTGCGTAATGGTGAGCGCGGCAGCCCCTGTGAATCCTGCGGCGACGGCGCTGATCGTCGTGCTCCCCGCGCCGACGCCTGTCGCCAGCCCGCCACTGGCGATGCGTGCGACTGCTGTGCTCGACGAAGCCCAGGTCGCGGTGGCAGTGACGTCTTGCGTCGTGGCATCACTGAGCGTCACAACGGCTTGAAACGCCACCGTGCCCTTGATACCGACGCTGGCCAGGGTCGGGGTGACCGCGAGCGACTGCACCTTGGCGGCCGGCACGGTGACTTTCGCGCTGCCGACCTGGCCGGCGAGTGTGGCAGTTACCGTCGCCGCGCCGGGCGCGATGGCGCTCACCAGGCCCGCGTTGACAGTCGCCGACGCCGGAGTGTCGCTGCTCCAGGCGGCCTGGGCGGTGACGTCCTTTCGCGACTGATCGGAGTACAGCGCCGTCGCGTGAAGAGACACTTGCGTGCCCACCGCCGCGCTGGCCGTGACGGGTGTCACCTCGAGCGCAACGAGCGTCGCAGCGTTCCCTGCTTGCCCACCCGCGCCGGCGGTGACAGCGCCGCCCGCGCCGGCGGTGACAGCGCCGCCCGCGCCGCCCGCGTTATTGGCTCCGGCCGCGCCCGCTTCGCCGACGCTGCTGTTTCCGCTGATGCTCTGGCTCCTGCCGCCATCCAGGCCCGTTGCGCCACCGCAACTGGTCAGGAGCAAGCAGGTCACCGCGAGCAGACAACCTAGAACGGTGCATACGAGCGTGAAGAGGGCGGACCAAATACGAGTGCTAGTCATGGAACACGACTCCGTAGGAACGAGGACGAGCGTTCACCGCAAAGCCTGAGTCAGCAAAGACGGGCGCTTCGGTAGCGTTTGTGTCTCGACGACTCGCGAAGCGATCACGGTCGCTTCGAAAAAGCTTGTCGCGACTACCGAAACAATAAATCGAGTTTCGTACGCGTCGCGTGATCGCTCTCGCACACTCACGGACACAACGGCTGCAGAGTCCCGCGTTGCGTGCTGCCATCCCACCCCCTGGCGCCCGAGGGCGCGGGGCTCGCCAATTCTAGCCTTTTCCCGAGAAATAATGCCGTTCAAGCGAACGCTCCTCGTCTCGTCGTGCCTGGGTTTTGGCCTGCTAGCGCGCACCGCTCACGCGGATGTCACACCGCCCGCGGCGCCCCAAAGTGCGCCGCCCAAAAGCGCGACGGCGCAAAACGCGCCAGCGCTGTCTGCCACTCTGCAGAGCCCTCAATCAACGCCTGAAAGCGACCGGCGGGCCTCTCTGCTCGAGCAGAACACCGTTTCGGGCAGCACCGGGCTGCTGCGCTTGAGCCGCCCGGGCTCGGGCGCCGCGGGGACGTTTCGGTTGAGCGTGCTGTTCGACGCCTTCAGCGGTAGCGGCTTCCTGTGCAACACGAGCACCCCCTGCGGCGCGGACACGCACGACTCGGCCAGCCGCGCGGGCACCGTTCTCGGCCTATCCGTCACGCCCCTGCGCTACTTGGAGGCGTATGCAAGCCTGCACTCAGCCGCCACCTCGAATGACCAGCACTCTCCGGGGTTGATCGACGTCTTGGGCAACACCGCGCTGGGCGCGAAGCTATTCTTGCCCGACCCGCTCGCGGGCTTGTTCGCGGTCGGCGGCCTTGCCGAGCTCCAGCTGCTCAATGGTTCCGGCTCCGTCGGCCTGAGCGGCAAAGGCACGGGCTTTCGCCTCGCTGCGCTGGCCAGCGCGGATTTGCACGGCCTCGCCAGCCCCTTGCCGCTGCGCATCCTGACTAACTTCGGCTACCTCGCGGACAACTCCGGCGCGCTCGTCGCGGACACCGAACAAAATCGTGGCTCGCGGATCACGCGCGTCGAACGCCTCGGCCTCGGCATCAACCGCGTGGACCGCGTTCAAACCGGGCTGGGCGTCGAGGTGATGCTGCCGGTCGTGCAGCCCTTCGTGGAATGGAACCTCGAAGTGCCGGTGAATCGCCAAAATTACGTGTGCAATCCGCGCCTCAGCTACTCGGGCGACCGTTGCCTATTCAACGATGGCTCGCTGTCCGCCTTTCCATCCACACTCACCGTCGGCGCACGCATCGCCCCATTCCTCAAAGGGCTGTCCGCAACGGCAGCGCTCGACATTGGTACCTCAGGCACGTCCAATTTCATCGAGGAGCTCGCGCCCACGCTACCCTGGGACATCTGGCTCGGCCTCGGCTACTCGTTCGATGTTCAAGAGCCCGAGCCCAAGCAGGTCGTGGTCGTGGAGCACGCCGTCACCCCCGCGCCGACCGTAGCTCCGACCCTACGCATACGCGGCCTCGTACACGAGCACGGCAAAGAAGACGGCATTCCCAACGCCATCCTCCACTACCGCGATCGCGCGCTGACAGCGATGGCCAGCGGCGCGGACGGCCGCTTCGTTTCCGCTCCGTTGGATCCGGGGAGCTACACGTTCGGCATCGACGCGGAGGGCTACAAGTCGGGTGAATGCGCGGTCGTTCTGGCCGCGGCGCCGGCACCCGGCGCAAACTCGGCGGGAGTGCCTGCCACGCCTGCCACGGCGCCCAGTGGTGCGACAGCGCGTCCGGCGGCGCCAGTCTCGCCGGAGGCGTACACGGACGTGGATTGCGAACTCGAAGCGCTACCACGCGCGGGCAACGTGATCGGGCACATTTTGGACGCCACGAACTCATCGCCGCTAGCCGGCGCGACGGTTGAACTCACGGATTCGCTGCACCGCAGCCTGAATCTGGTCACCGACGACAGTGGCAGCTTTCGCTTCGAGCGTGTGCTCCCGGGTACCATCACGCTCGCGGCCCAGGCCCCCAGGTACTTGTTCCACGCGCAAGCGCTGCCCCTCGTGAATCGCCAAGACGCGAACGTCGAGCTGAAGCTGCAGAAGCGCCCCAAGTTCTCACACGTGAGCGTCGCGGCAACCGAAATCAAGATCAGCCAGCCTCTCCAATTCGCGCAGAATTCATCGGCCATTTTGCCCGAATCGGAGCCCCTGCTCGAAGAGGTGGCGGACGCACTCGCGCGTAACCCACGCATCGCTCGCGTGGAAATCCAAGGCCACACGGACAACACCGGTACGCCGGAACACAACCTGTCACTCTCGGATGCACGTGCAAACGTGGTGCTGGACTGGCTCGCTGCGCACGGCATTGATCCGCACCGGTTGAGCGCGCGCGGCTACGGCCAAGAGCACCCATTGTCCCCGAACGTTACGCCACAAGGGCACGCGCGCAACCGCCGCATTCAGTTCATGATCGCGGAACAAACCCCGACTCAGTGAGGCGGGGGCGCTCGCCGCCGGTCGCGCCTAGAACAGGCCCTACAGCGTTTCAGTCAACACGCTGGGCGCGACCACCTGCGGCATGCTGAAGGCCTGCGCAAAAGACACGAAGAACGCTCCGGGGAAGGTCCGGTAGCCGGGACTGAGCGGTATCCCCCAATCCGCACGAAACACGATGCGGTCGAACTCGGGGAACAAGATGCGCAGGCCCACGCCAGCGCCCTGCTTCAGCTGTAATTTGCGAAGCTCATCGGCTGCGTCACCCACGTCGTAGAAAGCGGCCGCGCCCACCTGCGCCGACAAGATATCGATGGAACTGGTGCGCAGCTCCGCGTTCGCGACCGCAAGATTGGCGCCTTGAGCTACGCCTGCCTCGTAGCCGCGTAAGCGATTGTCACCACCGAGCAGCACTTTGCTGTTCCCGTAGTTGCGCGCGTGATCCAGGACCTCGGCGTCGAGCACGACGCGACCGAAGCCCAAGCGCGGCGACACGAAGCGCAACTCGCCGTCGAACAGCGCCTCGTCGCGATTACCCGAAGCATATTCCAGCCGCGAGCCGAGCACCGGGCGCAACAAGCCGTCGCCCACTGGAAAAGTGTACGAGAACTGCGCGACGGATCCGATCAGACTGCGCGAAGAGCCCAGCGAGCTGCTTGCTGGGAACACGCGCAAGATCAAGTCGTGACCGCGCCGAAAGTCCTCTTGCAGCCCGAGCGTCTCGACCTCGATCAGGGAGCTAAAGTCAGTGCGGTGCGCGTGCAATTGCACGAATGGGCTGATGCGCTGGTCGGACGTCGGGAGTTCCGCGCGCACAAACAGCGCGGCCGCGCGCGGGTCGAACGGCGACAGATCTGTCGCGCTGTAGGCGCTGCGCACCGCCTCGATACCCAGCGAAACGTCGTACTTGAAGCGCCGACCGAACGAACGCACCACCTGATAGCCGCCGTACAACCGATCCCGATTGTACTGCTCCGGGATAGCGTCAACTTTCCCGCCACCGACGTCCACGTTGAACGTGCGCACGCTGACGCCGCGGAACACGCGCGCAATGTCGTGCCGCCAGAGCACGGACGTGCCCCAGGACCATTCGGTGTCCAGCGAGTACAGCGGCTGCCCATAGCGAAATTCACCGAAGCTCCCTTCGGGGTCGCCGCTGTCGCGGTTGCGGATGAAGTTCGCGCCGAGCACTGCTTGCTCGTGCGAACCGAACAGGCGGCGATGAGACAGAGACAGACCGAGGGAGTACGTCGCCGGGTCGAGCACGAACAAGCCGCCGATGGTGGCGTGCGTACCGAGCAAATTCTCTTCGCTCGGGTTGAGCACCAAGTAGTTGATGTGCGCGTTCTGCGACTGCAGCAGCCAGTTCAGGCGCAGGCTCCAGACGTCTTTGGTGATCACCACCACGCGCACGCGGTCCGGCACAGTGCCGCGCGCCGGCACGACCAACACAATGGACAGCTGCACCAGCTCGCGCAAATTACGTGCTGTTTCGGCCGCGAGCACCTGGCGGTATGGCTCGCCCGGTGCGAACAACAACTCGCTCCGAATCACCCGCTCGCGGGTCGTGGCATGAAACAGATTCACGAAATCGGGCATCGGGTCGCGCTCGTCGAACACGTCCATACGCACAATGTCGACGGCCTCGATGCGCTTGCCCTCCGGCGCAGGGTCGATCTCGAGCCCGCGCTCGCCGAGTTTTTGCCGGAGCACGCTTTGCTCGAGGGTGGAATAAGTGCTCGCCTGCGCCCAAGCCGAGCGGGCACTGACCCCGAACGCAGCCCAAGCACTGAACAAGCACAAAAAAAGGCCGGGCCAGCGGTTCAAGTCTACCTCCGGCTAGGATAGTCTCGGGCCTCCGTGCAGGTCCACCCGACTCGCACCAGCATCGATCTTGCAGCGACCGCCCTGGTCGCGGTCGGGGCTGGGCTTCTACTCCAAAGCGGCCCCGTCGTGGCCTGGGCCGGGTCATTGTTGGTTGGGTTAGCGCTCGCGCGCGCCGTGACCGAGGTCAGCGTGCACCGCATTCGCAGCGCTGGCTTCGAGATGCTGTGGCGGGGTGAAGCGCGTAGCGCGAAGGTGGCGCGCGGGGAGGTGCTGGAAATCGAAGCCGAGGTGCGCAACCGGGATTCGCGCGCCGCACGCTTCGTCGGGTTACGTGCCGTCTTCGCCCCCGAATTATCGATCGAGATCGTGCCCGCGCAGGGCGAAGTGCCGGCGAGCGGTCGCCTGCGCGTGGTGCTACGCGTGTCCGGGCGCCGCGTAGGTCGTTTCGGCATTCACGGGCTCTCGCTCGAGGTGCAGGGCAATCCAGGGCTGTACGAAGTGCCGTTGACCTTCGCCAATCCGTACGGGGTGGAGGTGATGCCGCGCGCCTATCAAGCCTTTGCGCATCAAGCGCGCGGCGGGCGCAGCCACCAAAGCGCCGATCGCGGTCGTCCCGGGCCGGTCGCTGGTGACGGCGATCAATTGCGCGAGTTGCGCGAACACCGCGCGGGCGACGCGCTACGCCGTGTCGCCTGGAAAGCGAGCGCAAAACGCGGTCGTTTGATGGTACGTGAGTACGAGCGCGAAGAGCGCGACGTGGTCTGGTTCATCCTCGATGCGTCGGTCGAATTGGGCGCGGGCAACCCCGGTTACACGCCGCTCGATCGGGCCATCGACGAGGTCTCGGGCTATGTCACGCGCCACGCCGCACGCGGGGACCGCGTCGGGTTAGCAGTGATCGGCGCGCGCACTCTGACAATGCTCAAACCCCAACGCGGTACCGCACACACCGCGCGCATCCTGCAAGCGCTGAGCTATTCAGCCAGCTTCGTAGACGCCGACCGCTCCGGCCTGGACGAGGTGGACGTGGCCGCGCGCGTCCTCGAGCACATGCGCCCGCTCGATCCGAGCGCCGCCGATCGCGTGCGCTCGAACGAACTCGACCGCATCGCGCGCCGGGCCGATCGTTTGCGTGGTCGTGCACCGTTCGATGCGCGTGAAGTGCAAACCGATTCGCGACGCGAACGCAGCCTGCGGCGGTACCTGCTCGCGTTCGGCTTGAGCGCCCCCGCGCGCCTGGAGCCGGACCGCGTTCGCACCGATCTGGAATTGCTGCGCGTGATGCAAGAGCTCAACCGCGCCAAGCCGCGCCCGAGCCTGATTTACGTTTGGTCCCCCACCCCGGACCCAACCAGCCGCGGCGCCCTCGAGCACGCGCTTGGCGGCCTGGCAAAGCGCCGTCACGAATTGCGCTGGGTACCCATGCGCTTCGATCAAGATCTGAAACGCGCCGCTCCGGGTGCCTCCGAGGCAGTGCTGACGGCACTCGCCGCTCAGGCTCGCGCGTCACACGAACGCGGCGTGCGAGCGCTCGCGCGCTTGGGCATTCGAGTCGAGCGCGTGCGCTCAGCGCCCCGCGTCTCGCTCACGCTCGCGCCGTTCGCGCGCGTCGAAGACCAAGACGTCCCGGTCGATGACCACACGAGCGTCGACCTTCAGGCGCACGTGCCAGGTACCTAACACCTGGCCGTGCCGCAGTGAGAGCGGGATGTCGAGCCGACGCTCGCCGATGCGACCAGCAGCGTCTCCCACTTCCACCACCTGATCCGTGCCCGCGTCGCTCCTACTGGCCTTCACGCTAGCTGGTCGCGCAATTTCCCAACCGACGGGCACCGCGCGCGTGAGCGGGGCGCGGAAATCCACCCGGATACCGATGCGCTGTTTGGCCTGATCGAGTTCGAAGGGCAGCTCGCTACGGTCTTGGATTTGGCCCCCGAAAAATACGCCGAAAGCAGCTCGCTCGACCAGCGTATCGGGGTCGCTCTTGGCCGGGCACCCGATCGCGTTCAACGCCAGCGCCAGCAACGGCGCGCCGCTGAGCAGCGCGCGGCCGCGCGCTGTCACGCCTCCAGCTCCTTGGCCATGCGTGCAAAATCAGCGACCGCCAACGTCTCGCCTCGCGCACCCAAGTCCACGCCCGCGCGCGCGGCCGCGGCCGCCAGTTCTTCGCGGCTCTTCCCGCACGCGCCGGACCACGCGTTACTGAGCTTCTTGCGCCGCTGGCCGAATGCACCTTTGACGAGCGCGCGGAACGCAGTGGTTTCCGCGACGCGGTCCGCGCGGGGCACGAGCAACACCACGGCCGAGTCGACTTCCGGTTGCGGGTAGAATGCGCCGCGCTTGATCACCAGGGCGCGTTCGACCACGAATGCCGCCTGCACGAACACGGACAGCGCGCCGTAGTGCTCGCTGTTCGCCGGCGCAATCAAACGATCCACGACCTCCAGCTGCAGCAGGAAGATCACGCGCTCGACTTCACCAGCCATGTTCACGGCCGACTCGAGCAGCGGCCCGGAGATCTGATACGGCAGATTTCCAGCTAAAACATAGGGGCGCGGCGCGCCCGCCAAAAGCTCGGTCACGCTCACGGCTTTGGCGTCGGCCTCTTCTATCCGTAGCCGCCCTTCCGCAATTTCCGAGGGGAACAGCTCGGCAAGCGCCGGCACCAAATCACGATCCCGCTCGACCGCCACCAGCCGGCCCGCGCGCGTGAGCAGCGGCCGGGTAAGCGCACCCAAACCCGCACCCAACTCGACCACGCTAGCGCCCTGCGGCACGAGGTCAGCGATGCGCTGCGCTAGGTTCTCGTCGGCGAGGAAGTTCTGGCCGAAGTGCTTCTTGGGGCGGAGCCCTCGGCTTTGCAGCTGGGCCTTCGGGCTCCACTCGCTCAATGGGCGCTGTTAACGTTGGAGTCCTCAGCGGCTGAGTCTTCCGCGTGCGCTTCGCCATCGCTGGCGAGACCCGTGTAATTCTCGTGCACGCCGAACGACAGCTCGTTCATCGTCTTCATGCGCGGCGGCGGCGGATCACCGTACAGCTCCAGCTCTGCCGCGGCCCACAGCTCACGCGCCACAAGATCCCCATATTCCGGGCCTTGTAGATCGCCGTCGAACTTGTCGAGGGCTTCATCCGCTTCTTTCAGCGCGAGGCGAACAACGACGGGGTCGATGTCCTCCTTCTTGATGAAGCGATCGGTAATGAGCAGCGCTTTGTCGTCTGAAACCTCGGCAAAACCGGGACCAACAGCGACAGAGTGCTTCTCACCGCCGAGGATGTAGCTGACGATACCCGTGGTCAGCGCTGCGAGCAGCGGCACGTGACCAGGGAGCACTCCGAATTCACCGTCCACGCTGGGCGCAGTGAATTCGCTCACGTCCGCCGCGAGCTTCAAACCGTCCGGCGTCACGACCTCTAGATGGATCGTGCCGTCCATCACGCAGCCGCCTGCTTGAGCTGCACGGCCTTGGCCTTGGCTTCTTCGACACTGCCCACCATGTAGAACGCCTGCTCCGGCAGATCATCCAACGAACCGGAAAGGATCTCTTGGAAGCCCGCGATGGTTTCCTTGAGCGTCACGAATTTACCGGACAAACCGGTGAACTGCGCGGCGACGAAGAACGGCTGCGACAAGAAGCGGGCGATCTTGCGCGCGCGACCGACGATCAGTTTGTCGTCCTCGCTGAGCTCGTCCATACCCAAGATAGCGATGATGTCCTGCAAGTCCTTGTAGCGCTGCAGCGTCTTCTGCACCTGCATCGCGATTCCATAATGAACGTCACCGACGATCTGCGGCGAGAGCATGGTGCTGGTCGAGTCCAACGGGTCCACGGCCGGGTAGATGCCCTGCTCGGAAATGGCGCGAGAGAGCACGGTGGTGGCGTCCAAGTGGGCGAAGGCCGTGGCGGGCGCAGGATCGGTGAGGTCGTCCGCCGGCACGTAAATGGCCTGCACGCTCGTGATGCTGCCCTTCTTCGTGGAGGTGATGCGCTCTTGGAGCTGGCCCATTTCCGTGGACAGCGTGGGCTGGTAACCGACGGCGCTCGGCATGCGGCCGAGGAGCGCGGACACTTCCGAGCCGGCTTGCGTGAAGCGGAAGATGTTGTCGACGAACAGGAGCACGTCCTGGCCTTCTTCGTCGCGGAAGTACTCGGCGGCGGTCAGCGCGGACAGCGCGACGCGGGCACGAGCGCCCGGCGGCTCGTTCATCTGGCCGTACACGAGCGCGGTCTTGCTGAGCACGGTTTCGCCGCTCTCCAGCTTGGACTCGCTCATTTCCAAGTACAAATCGTTGCCTTCACGGGTGCGCTCGCCGACGCCGGCAAAGCAGCTCACGCCGCCGTGCGCCTTGGCGACGTTATTGATGAGCTCCATGATGAGCACGGTCTTGCCGACACCTGCACCGCCGAACAACCCGATTTTCCCGCCCTTACGATAGGGAGCGAGCAAATCGATCACCTTGATGCCCGTCTCGAAGATTTCAACGTTCGTGCTCTGCTCAACGAAGGGCGGCGGCTCACGGTGAATGCCGCGGTGCTGCTTCGCGTTCACCGGACCCCCACCATCTACCGGCTTGCCGATCACGTTGAGGATGCGGCCCAGCACTTCTTTGCCGACCGGCATTTGAATCGCGGCTCCGGTGTCAGTCACTTCGGCGCCGCGCACGAGGCCTTCGGTCGCGTCCATGGCGATGGCGCGTACGACACCTTCACCGAGGTGCAACGCGACCTCGAGCACGAGGTTGTCCTTGGTGCCGTCGATGGAGGGGTTGGTCAACGTCAGCGCGTTGAGGATCTTCGGCAACTTACCGGCGGGGAATTCAACGTCCACCACCGGGCCGATGACCTGGGTGATTTTGCCTTTGGTTCCGGCCGTGCTCGCTGTCGTCGTCATGTTCGCTTTGATCCTCGCGGGGTCTCTCGGCGGCTACTGCGCGCCTGTTA